>NZ_LIPN01000248.1 GCF_001418325.1 Streptomyces atriruber
GCACGCCGCGGAGCGGCGGAGAAGAGACGCCCAAGCGCAGCCGCAACCTCAGCAGCCGTCGTACCCCGCAGTAGGCATGGAAAGCCGCCGATGCACGCTCGCCTTCATCCGGGAGTCGTACGCCGGCTCGGCGAGCCCCGCCGTCTCGACCCGCACCCCCCGCCGCGCGCACTCCGCGGTGAACTCGTCCGCGGACCGCAGTGCCCGCTCCAGGACCCTTCGGCTGGGGGCGACGAAGAGGTCCACGAGGCCCGAGTCCACGTCGCCCCACAGCATCACGTGGTCGGCGCGCAGCCCTCGTACGACGAACTCCCGGGTGATCACGTACCCCCGGTCGGCCGCCCAGCGCGCGCACATCGCGTGCTGGCTGCGCGAGTCCACCAGGAAGGGGTCGGCGTCCAGCTCCTCCAGGGGCGTCAGGCTGGCGATCGCCGCGACGCGCACGACGGCGGTGCCCACGGCATCTCCCACGGCGTCCCCCTTGACCTTCGGTCTCAGCCGCTGACCCTACTCCTGGCCGTAGGCTCGGAGACAGTCGCACGAAGGAGGAACCGGGTGCCCGTCGAGGTCACATGGTGGGGTCACGCCACTTGCACGGTCGAGGACTCGGGCGTCCGCGTACTGACCGACCCCCTCTTCGCCCGCCGCCTCGCGCATCTGCGGCGCCGCAGGGGCGTCCTGCCGCCGCCGCGGGCGGCGGTCGCCGACGTGGTGCTCCTCTCGCACCTGCACGCCGACCATCTGCACGTGCCCTCGCTCGCCCGGCTCGCGCCGGGCACCCGTGCCCTGGTGCCGCGGGGCACGGTGCGGTCGCTGCCGGGCCTGACCCGCAGGCTTGCGCACCTGCGGTTCAGCGAGGTCGTGCCGGGCGACGAGGTGGCGGTCGGCGATCTCGTCATACGGGTGGTGTCCGCACTGCACGACGGGCGGCGGCTGCCCGTCGGCCCGCACCGTTCGCAGGCCCTCGGCTATGTCGTGGTCGGCGAGGCGCGCACCTACTTCGCCGGGGACACGGGGTTGTTCGACGGGATGGCCGACGAGGTCGGCGACGTCGACGTGGCGCTGCTGCCGGTCGGCGGCTGGGGTCCGTACCTGGGCCACGGCCATCTGGACGCGGGCCGGGCCGCTCAGGCGCTCGCCAGGATCGCGCCGCGCAGCGCGGTCCCGGTGCACTACGGAACGTACTGGCCGATCGGTATGGACGCCGTGCGCCCGCACGAGTTCCACGCGCCGGGGCACGAGTTCGTCCGGCATGCCGCCCGGCTCGCCCCCGAGGTGTCGGTGCACCGGCTCGCCCACGGGGAGAGCGTGCTGCCGGAGGTGGCCAAGTAATGCTTGCCTCAGTGGCCCAGGTGACGCCGGAGAGCACACAGCAGGCAGTCGGCTACCCGTCGCTGTTCCTCCTCGTGGCGATCGGCGCGCTGGTGCCGGTGGTGCCGACGGGTGCGCTGGTCAGTTCGGCGGCGGTGGTCGCCTTCCACCAGACGGCGCCGTTCGCGCTGCTCATCGTCTTCGGAGTCGCGGCGTTCGCCGCGTTCCTCGGGGACGTCGCCCTGTACTGGCTGGGGCGGCGCGGCATGAAGTCGAAGAACGGGTCGCGCTGGCTGGAGGCGATCCGGGACCGGGCGCCGGAGGAGCGGCTCGCGCAGGCGCAGGCCAAGCTGGCGGACCACGGCGTGATGGTCCTCGTACTGTCGCGGCTCGTGCCCGCGGGCCGGATCCCGGTGATGCTGGCGTGTCTGATGGCGAAGATGCCGCTGCGCCGGTTCGCCCGCGGGGACGTGCCTGCGTGTCTCGCGTGGGCGGTGACGTACCAGCTCATCGGCATCCTCGGCGGGTCGCTCTTCAAGGAGCCGTGGGAGGGCGTGGCGGTGGCGGTCGGGCTGACACTGGTGATCAGCGTGGCACCGACGGTGTGGCGCAGGGTCAGGCACGCCCTGGCGTAGCGGCTGCCTGCCCCGGCCCCGCCCCGCTCTCGCGCCGCGCCAGGACCCGTGACCCGCCCACCGGCAGGTCCCACAGGTCCTCGCGCGGCCGTCCCGTCCGCTCCCAGGCCGTACGCACCCGGGTGAGCGGTTCGAGCACGGGCTCGGCGGAGAGCAGGAACGTGCCCCAGTGCATGGGGGCCATGCGGCGCGCGCCCAGGTCGGCCGCCGCGCGGACCGCCTCCTCCGGGTCGCAGTGGACGTCGCTCAGCCACCACCGCGGCTCGTAGGCGCCGATCGGCAGGAGCGCGAGGTCGATGCCGGGGTAGCGGGCGCCGATCCGTTCGAACCAGTGGCCGTACCCGGTGTCGCCCGCGAAGTAGAGGCGCTGTCCCTCGGTGTCCGTGAGGACCCAGCCGCCCCACAGCGTCCGGCAGGTGTCGACGAGGCTCCGCTTGGACCAGTGGTGGGCCGGTACGAAGTCGAGGCGCACCCCGCCCAGTTCCGAGGCCTCCCACCAGTCGAGTTCGGTGACGTCGCGAAAGCGTCGGCGGGTGAACCAGCGGCCGAGGCCCGCGGGCACGAAGACGGGGGTGTCCCTGGGGAGTCTGGCGAGGGTCGGCGCGTCCAGGTGGTCGTAGTGGTTGTGGCTGATGACGACCGCGTCGACGCGCGGCAGCGCGCTCCAGGCGACCCCGGCGGGCGTGACGCGGGCCGGAGTGCCGAGGATCCTGCGGGACCAGACGGGGTCGGTGAGGACGGTGAGGCCGCCGATGCGGACG
The DNA here is from genome assembly GCF_001418325.1 of Streptomyces atriruber. Classification (GTDB taxonomy): domain Bacteria; phylum Actinomycetota; class Actinomycetes; order Streptomycetales; family Streptomycetaceae; genus Streptomyces; species Streptomyces atriruber. Next base: position 2,708 of record NZ_LIPN01000248.1, read on the forward strand.
ACCCAGCTGGCGTGCCCCACCCAGGTGACGGCGACGGTGCGGTCGTCGACGCGCGGCAGGGGGCCGGGTTCGAAGGGCAGCCGCTGGATGTCGGCGAGTCCGTCGGCGCTCGGCCGCAGCGCGCTCTCGCGGGCCAGCCTGGCGATGCCGCGCAGACCGGGCAGCGGGGCGGTCAGCCGGTCGGCGAAGGACTTCGGCCACAGCCGGGTGCCGCCGGGCGGCCGGGGCGGGGCGAGGGTGTCGGGCGCCTGGTCCGGCGCCCGCCCCGGTGCCCTTCCCCGGGTCTGCTGCTGTGCCTGTGCCTGCTCCTGTGCCTGCTGGGTCATCGAGGCGGCTCCATTCGCTGCGCGGCTGCGCGGAGGTCGTCGAAGGCCGTACCGAACATGCTCAACGCCCCCTCCACGTGCGGCAATTCCAGGGGGTCCGCGGCGGTGAGCGTCGCCTGGCGTTCCGCCGGGGTCGAGCCGAGGAGCGGTCCTGTGGACAGCCGCACGCGCAGGGCGTCGATGTCGTCCCCGAAGCGGTGGCCGCCCGGCGCGGGCATGCCGAGGCGTTCGCCGAGGAAGTCCTCCAGGTCCTGCGCGTCGCCGACGTGCCGGGCGGCGAGTGCGGAGCGCAGGGGGCCGAGGTCGGCGTAGAGGTGGCGGCCCGCCTGCGGGGGTCTGACCAGGGCGCCCGCGGCGAGCAGGGCGCGCTGTGCGGCGCCCGCCACGCGCGCGTGCAGCCGGACGGCGGCGGCGAGCCGCTCGACGACCGCGTCCGGCTCGCCGAGTGCGTACGACGCCGCGGCGGCGGCGGGGGCCGCGAGGGTCGCGCCGAGCGCGGTGAGCACGTCCAGGGAGCGGGCGCGCAGAGCGGCGCCCTCGGTGGTGGCGGGGAAGCGGGCGACGGCGGCGGGCAGCGCCGGGGGCAGGAACGGCCCGGCGAGGTCGCACAGGACGGTCACCCGCTCGTGGTCCATCTCGGCGGGGCCGATCAGGACGGTGTCGCGAGGATGGTGCAGGGTGTCGCGCCAGGTCTCGTCGCTGACGATGTGCAGCCCCTCGTCCGCGGCGGCCTCCACCGCCTCGTGGAGCACTTCGGGCGGCGGCACGGTGGCGGTCGGGTCGTCGGCGACGGAGAGCACGAGGAGCCGGGGCCTGCCGCCCTCGGCGCGGACCCGGCGGACGGTTTCCAGCAGGGCGTACGGGTCGGGGACGCCGCCGCACTCGGCGGGTGTCGGCACGTGGTAGACGCCGCGGCCGAGCAGTCTTGCCTGGGGCGCCCACCAGGCGGGGCAGGGGCGGGGCAGCAGGACGTCGCCGCCGAGGACCGCGGTGAGGGCGAGCAGGAGGGGCGCGGCGCCGGGGGCGGCGACGATCCGGTCGCGCTCCACGGGCAGGCCGCGCCGGGCCCAGTATCCGCTCGCGGCGTCGAGGAGCACGGGGCCGCCGCCCGCGGGCTCGGCCGGGGAGCGGCCCGCGGCCGCCGCGGCGGCCGCCGCCAGCTCGGGCAGCACCGGAAGGCCCGGCTCCGGCCGGGGCGGCCCGTACCGGACGGGGCCGCGGCCCTCCGTCTCCGTCCGCCTCATCCGTACCTCCGTGCACTCACGTGACTCTGCCCTGCTCTTGCCCCATCGCACCGGTCCGTACCCAGGGCATTCCGGGACATCTCCGTACGTGCCCATCACAACGCGGCGCCGCCCCTCCCGCCCGCGCTGGCCCCCGCCCGGGTGAGCGACGCGAAGGGCCCGGACCGGTCGCTCCTGACCGGTCCGGGCCCCTGTCGTGGCCCTCAGCGGGCCAGTGAGACCAGTTCGCGTTCCAGGCCGTGGCCCCTCGTCTCGACGAGTGCGGCCGCGACGTCCGCCAGCTTGCGGTTGGTGGTCTGGGAGATCCGCCGCAGCACTCCGAAGGCGGTGTCCGCGTCGCAGTCAAGGACGTGCATGACGATTCCGGTCGCCTGGTCCACGACGGGCCGCTTCCGCAGGGCCGTGGCGAGCTGGTCCAGCTCGGTCAGCGCGGCGCGGTAGTGCCGGTCGCGCACGAAGCTCGTCGTCGCGAGGTCCCCGAGCGCCTGGGCGGGCCCGCGCCCGGAGTCGTCGAGCGCGCCGGGGCGGAAGCTGAACAGGGTCAGGGTGACGGTGAGCCCGCCGCGCTGGAAGGGCAGCGTCACACAGGAACGTACGCCCGCGTCGAGGGCCATCGCGCGGTACGCGGGCCACCGCTCGTCCCGCAGCAGGTCCTCGGCGTCGACGGGCGCGCCCCGCTCCTCGGCAGCGGGGATGGGGCCGTCGCCGGAGCGCAGTTGCACCGAGACGAGCCCGGCGAGGTCGGGATGGGTGACGGTGACGGGGTGCTCGTCGCCGCCGTCGGACACCATCGTGCTCGCGCCGCAGCAGGCGGGTGTGCAGCGCACGGCCTGCTCGGCGAGTTCGGACAGCCTGCGGCCGGGCAGGGATGATTCTGGTCGAAGCAGGTCCGGGTCGGGCAAGGGTGCCATGACTGTTCCTCCTCTTCTCCTCGGCTTCCCGCCAAGCCCTACGGAAAACGGTCGCAGCGGTTAGGTTCGACGCATGTCCCAGATGGAAGAGTTCGGTGAAGAGCTCGCGGATTTTGTGCGCCGCACCGCGGAGTTGAAGTCGGCCCGCTCCGTCCCCTCCGGTGACCTCGGCACCGTGCTCGACGCCGCACTCTTCGAACTCGACCACGTGGCGGACCAGTTGTGGCCCACGTACGAGCGGCTGGCCGTGAACGGCCAGTGGGACGACGCCACTTCGGACCGCGACGAGCAGCGGCTGCTGCGGTCCCTGTTCCAGCGGATGCCGCTGCCGGTCGCCCTGGTCGACAGGGAGACCGTCGTGCGGCGGATGAACTTCGCCGCGACGGGCCTGACCGGCGTCCGCGCGGGATACGCGACGGGGCGGCCGCTGACCGGGTTCCTGGTGCACGCGGACCGGGTCGCGTTCCGTTCGCAGACCGCGGCGGTCGCCCGCGGCGAGGGCGACCGGAGCCTGAACGTCCACCTCCAGCAGAACCCCGGCACCCCGGTCCGCGCGACCCTCACGGCGCTGCGCCCCGGCGCCGAGCCCCGCACGGCGGTCCTCGTCGTGCTGCAGCCCACGGGTGACCGCACGCCGCATCGGCCGAGCATCCAGGGGCCCGCCCCCGATCTCGGCGAGGCGACCCGGCACGCGGCCCAGCTCGACCTGATGGACGCCATGACGTCGGCGCTGCTGACCGTGGAGGACGGCGATCGCGCGGGGGTCCTGGAGGCGGCGGCCGCGGTCCTGCACGGGCGGTTCGCGGACTGGGTGATCGCCGACGAGGGCGCCGCCCGGCTGCGGCGCACGGCGGTTCTCGGACCACCGGACGCCCCGGCCGCCGACGTGCTCGCGCAGGACCCCGCCGCGTGCCCCCTCGTCGTCGAGGCGGCCCGCGGCGGGGCGGCTTCCCTGCAGGTGCGCCCGGAGGACCCGGACGCCTTCGGCAGGGACACGTCCGGCGCGCACGTGCTCGTCCGCGCCGAGGTCACGTCCCTGCTGTGCGTCCCGCTGACCGCCCGCACGCACGGCCCCGTGGAGGGTGTCCTCACGCTCTTCCGGAGCGGCGCGCGGCTCGCCTTCTCGCTGGCCGAGGCGCGGGCGGTCGACGTGATGTCCCGGCACATGGCGCTCGCCATGCGGCGCGGCACGGCCGGCCGCTGAGGCGGCCGGGACATCCCCGTCGGCGGCCGGGGCGTCAGGCGGCGTCGCGCATGACCTGGTCGCGCAGCCGGTCGCAGCAGCGGCTGATGAGCCGCGAGACGTGCATCTGCGAGATGCCCATCTCGTCGGCGATGCTGCTCTGCGTCATGTCGCCGAAGAACCGCATGTAGAGGATGGTCCGTTCGCGCTCGGGGAGCTGCGCGATGCGCGGTTTGACGGCCTCGCGGTCGACGACGACGTCGAGCGCGGGGTCGGTGCCGCCCAGGGCGTCGCTCAGCGAGTAGCCGTCCTCGCTGCCCGGCAGTTCGGCGTCCAGGGAGAGCGCGGTGAAGCTGTCGAGCGCCTCCAGACCGGCCTTCGCGTCCTCCTCGCTCATCTGCGCGTGGATGGCGATCTCGGCGGTGGTGGGGGCGCGCCCGGACACCGTCTGGGCGAGGTCCTGGCGGGCGAACCGCACGCGGTTGCGCAGGTCCTGGACGCGGCGCGGCACGTGCAGGGTCCACATGTGGTCGCGGAAGTGCCGCTTGATCTCACCGGTGACGGTGGGGACCGCGTAGCTCTCGAACGCGGTGCCGCGCCGCGGGTCGTAGCGGTCGACGGCCTTCACCAGGCCGAGGGCCGCGACCTGCCGCAGGTCGTCGAGGGACTCGCCGCGGTTGCGGAACCGGCCGGCGAGGCGTTCCGCCATCGGGAGCCAGGCCTGGACGATCTCCTGGCGCAGGGTGTCCCGTTCGGGTCCCGGCGCCAGTTCGACGAGGCGGGCGAAGGCGTCCGCGGTGTCGGGGGCGTCGTCGTGCGGATGACGTTTGGGCCTCGTGGCCACTGCAGCTGTGCTGTGGGATCGCATGGTGCGTCGCAACTCCCTCATGGGTGCCTTGGGATGGACGGTCACCGTGGGAGTGCGCGCACGTCGGGCCGCCTCGGGCACACCCGAGGGGGGTGAGCGTCACGGACGCTCCCACGGACGTGCCTCCGGTCCGAAGCACTGCCCTTCCGCCTGCCCCGCGCTTCCTGCGACAAACACTCACGGGTTTCCCGTCGGGGCGACCCAACACCCGGCCGGGACGGCCGTTCTGTCACCTTCCCGACGGGTGAGGCATGGCTCCGTGGCTCAGGGGTACTGCGGGCGGAGTGAACGCGCCGAACCCAGGAACCTATGACGAACCCATGCCGGACGTATGCAGGAAAGGGCTCCAGCCATGGCTGATCACGTAAGGGATGTCATGACGCCGGGCGTCGTGGCCGTACGCCCGGACGCCTCTCTCGTCGAAGCGGCACAGCTGATGCGCGCCCAGGACATCGGCGACGTCCTGGTCGCGTCCGAGGGCCGGGTCCTCGGTGTGCTCACCGACCGGGACATAGCACTGCGCGCCGTGGCCGACGGCGCCGATCCGCTGACGGTCAGCGCACAGGCCGTCTGCACGCCCAACCCGGTGGTGGTGACCCCCGACGAGGCGGTCTCGGCGGCCATCGGCCTGATGCGCGACCACGCGGTGCGACGGCTGCCCGTCGTGGAGGACGGCCATCCGGTGGGAATGGTGAGCCTCGGCGACCTCGCCCTGTCGGAGGACCCGACGTCGGCACTCGCCGACATCAGCCGTGCGGCTCCCGATGGGAGCAAAGGGGTTTAATCAATCCCTATACGGACAACCGCACTCTGTACGGACGTACGGAGCGCCTTCCGCACGGGGCGTCATCCGCACGGAGAAGCAGTGGAGAGAAGGGACGACCCCGCCATGCCGCAGCGCATCGCGTTCCTCGTAGCGCCCGAGGGCGTCGAGCAGATCGAACTCACGGACCCCGCGCAGGCCGTCCGGGACGCGGGCGGTGAGGCCGTTCTGGTGTCGACGGACCCCGGAGAGGTGCAGGGCTTCCACCACCTCGACAAGGCGGACACCTTCCCCGTCCAGGAGGTCGTGGGCGACGCCCGGGCCGACGCGTTCGACGGACTCGTGCTGCCCGGCGGCGTCGCCAACCCCGACCACCTGCGCACGGACGAGAAGGCCGTGGCGTTCGTGAAGCAGTTCTTCGACCAGGGCCTCCCGGTGGCGGCGATCTGTCACGCCCCCTGGACGCTCATCGAGGCGGACGTGCTGCGCGGCCGGACGCTGACCTCCTGGCCGAGCCTCAGGACCGACATCCGCAACGCGGGCGGCACCTGGGTCGACGAGCAGGTCAAGGTCTGCGAGGGCGGCCCCAACACGCTCGTCACCAGCCGCAGGCCGGACGACCTCAAGGCGTTCTGCGAGGCGTTCCTCGCGGCGTTCGCCAAGGGGGCGAAGCCGCAGGCCGGCTGACCCCTCCCCCGGCGCGCCGCCCGAGGGCCCGGCGCGCCGCCGCGCTCACGTCGCGCAGGTCTCGGCGGTCAGCGGCACCAGCATCGAGCCGGTGCGGTTCACGTCGCCCGTGTGCACGTGTTCCCTGGCCCACCAGTCCGCGTCGCCGTCCTCGATGTAGCGGAGCAGGATGCCTTCGCGCAGGGCCCAGGGGCAGACCGTCACCTCCTCGATGCCGGTCAGCTTCATCGCCGTGTGGGCGACCACCGCCCCGGCCACGCACTGACCGGCGCGCGCCGCCGAGATGCCCGGCAGCTGGGCGCGCCGTTCGGCGGGCAGCCGGGCCAGTTCCTTGAGCGCCCTGCCGAGCTCGACGCGCCCCAACTGCCTTTCCACGAACGGGCCGTAGCGGCCCGGAGCCGCGCCGCACAACCTGGCGAGCTGCTGGAACGTGCGCGACGTGGCGACGGCCGTGTGCGGCATCTCCCAGCGGATCCGGGCGGCCACGTCCCGCAGTTGGTGGCGCACCTGGCGGCGCACCGCCTTGAGGTCCTCCTCGCGGGGCGGGTCCTGGCCGTCGAAGAGGTCCCGCGTCAGCCGTCTCGCCCCGAGCGGCAGCGAGGCCGCGTAGTCGGGCAGACGGCTGCGGCCGAAGGCCACTTCGAGCGAGCCACCGCCGATGTCGAAGAGCACCAGCGGCCCCGCCCGCCAGCCCATCCACCTGCGGGCGGCGAGGAACGTCAGCTCCGCCTCGGCCTCACCCGACAGCGTGCGCAGCCGGATTCCGGTCCCGGCCTCCACCGCCTCCAGCACCTCGGCCCGGTTCGGGGCGTCGCGCACGATCGAGGTGACGAAGGCGAACGGCTCGACGACCCCCCATCTCTGCGCCTCCTCCTGCACGTCGCGCACGGCGTCGACCAGCTCGCGGACCGGCTCCTCGGCGAGGCGCCCCTCGTCGTCCAGGTGCTCGCCGAGCCGCAGCCGTCTCTTCACCGTGTGGACCGGCAACGGCACCTGCCCGTCGGCATCCGCGACGACCAGCCGCACCGTGTTCGACCCCACATCCACCACTCCGACTCTCATGAACATCAGGTTCCCTCTGTTCGCGAGCCGAAAGGTCGACAACGGCACCTTGCACCGCCTTGCGCGGTCTTGTGCGGTCTTGTGTGCTCCGCTACACCTGGCGGCCCAGCAGGCTCAGCAGCCTCGTCTGCGCGTCCGCGCCGGCCGGCGGCTCCACCGCCGGGGCGAAGAGGCCGCTCTTCGCCAACTCATCCGCGTACGGCGACACTTCACCCATCGCAAAGTCGACGAGATCCTCGGGCAGCGTCTCGTCGGCGCCGATCGCACGGGACAGGTCCCAGGCGTGCACCACGAGATCGGTGGTCATCTGGCCGCCGTAGAAGGCGGCGGAGGTCTCTCCGAAGGACAGGTGGACGGTGCGGTCCAGGGCGCCCGGCTCACGGAACGCGGCACGGGAGGCGGCGGCCGCGGTGTCCCAGGAGGCGACCGGGTCGGGGCCGAGCATGTCGCCGTCGAAGGCGTCCCCGACGGACTGCGTGGTGGCACCGTCGCGGAGCAGCGGCGGCACCCACAGCTGTTCGGACGCGAGGTGATTGACCAGGTCGTGCACGGTCCAGTCACTGCAGGGGGTGGCGGCGTCCCACTGGTCGGCGCGGACGGCGTGCACGCGGTCCGTGAAGAGGTCGAGCGCCTCGCCGTGCCGCTCCAGCAGGTTCGGGTCGTCCGTCATGTGCCTGTGGTTCCCCTCTCGCGCGCGCCCGCGCGGGTCCGTCCACCGGCCACCGACCTGCGCGGATGACGGCGCAGATACTCGCCTTCGAGCTGCGCCATGCGGTCGTTGTGCGCCCGCAGGGCGTCGTTCGAACCGTGCAGCAGAGTGCTGTGGCGGGTGCGGTGGATCGTCTCCAGCTCCTTGATGAGCTGCTGGTCGTCCAGCCTGCCCGGATCGACTCCGTTCATGGATCGCTCCGATCGCTCTGCGTCCGGTCCCTGTCCGGATCGCTCTGTGACGGCGCGCCCTGCTTCCCGGGTACCCGCTGGGCCCGTACTACCCAGGATGCACCGCGCACGGTCCGCGCGCGCACCGCACGGCGGAACCGGCGCGTACAGCCGCCCCGGAAATGTCCTGAAACAGCGGCGCCCGATGGGGAGGCAGGGGACGCTGTTTCCGCGTCCACCCGGTCGGCAGAGCAATTCCGACGGGAAGGACCGCCCACGTGCCCCACTCCGTACCGAGACGCCGCTCACCGCTCCTCGCCCTGGGTGTCACCGCCCTCCTGGCCCCCGGCCTCGCCGCGCTGCCGGCCTCGGCCTCGGCCGCGCCCCGGCAGGACACCGAAAGCCGCCCGACGACCCGGTTCACCGACCAGACCCCGGACTGGAAGCGGTGCGGCGCCGACACGCCCGCCGCCTACCAGTGCGCCACCATCAAAGTCCCGCTCGACTACCGCGACCCCGGCGGCACCGCCATCGACCTCGCGATATCCCGGATCCGGGCGGGCGACGCGAGCAAGCGCCGCGGCGTCCTGCTCTCCAACCCCGGCGGACCCGGCGGCCCGGGGCTCGACCTGCCGCTCTACTTCACCGAGACCATGCCGAAGTCCGTGACCGACCGGTACGATCTCATCGGGTTCGACCCCCGTGGCATCGGCGCGAGCACGCCCGTCAACTGCGGGCTCACCGACGACGAGAAGCGGTTCCCGCGCTCCTACCGGCCGTTCGGCGAGAACGTCGCCTGGGCGAGGACCGTGGCGGACAAGTGCCGCGAGCGGACGGGCCCGGCGCTCTCCCACATGACGACCCGCAACACCGCGCGGGACATGGACGTCCTGCGGGCGGTCCTCGGCGAGAAGAAGATCTCGTACTACGGCGTCTCGTACGGCACCGCGCTCGGGTCCGTCTACACGCAGTTGTTCCCCCGGCGGGCCGACCGGTTCGTCCTCGACAGCGCCGTCGACCCGAAGCTGATGTGGCGGAAGATGTTCCAGGTGTGGGCGCCGGAGGCCGAGCCCGCGTTCGCGCGCTGGACGCGGTGGACGGCCGCGCACTCGGCGACGTACGACTTGGGGAAGACCCCGGCCGAAGTCTCCGAGACCTTCTGGGACCTGGTGAAGCGGGCCGACCGTGATCCGATCGACGTGGGCACGGCCAAGCTCACCGGTACGGACATCCGCGGCTTCCTGCGCCGCGAGTTCTTCACCGTCCGCAGCGCCGCCGAGCTCGTCGGCATGCTGAAGGACGCGGCCGCGGGCAAGCCGGTGCCCGATTTCCCGACCGCGCCGGAGAGCACGGACAACCTGGTGTCGGCCCTCTGGACCGTCGTGTGCGGTGACGCCCCCATGCCGCGCGATCCGGAGACGTACCGCCGCGACTCGATCCGTGACGCCGCCCGCTACCCGCTGTTCGGGGACTTCGCGTCCAACGTCAACCCGTGCGCCTTCTGGGACCGGCCGGTGGAGCCCCTCACCAAGGTCGACAACCACGTGGACACGCTGATCGTGCAGAACGAGTGGGACTCGCAGACCCCGCTGTCGGCGGCGCGCGGCATGCACCGCGCGCTCAAGGGATCCCGGCTGCTGACCGTCGACGAGGGCGAGGGGCACGGCGTCGTGTACGGCATGTCCGCCGGCCCGGCCAACCGGTGCGCGGAGGACACCGCCACGGCGTATCTGGTCACCGGCAGGCTGCCGGCGAAGGACGTGACGTGCCGGGCGACGCCTGGCGTCGAGCACACGAAACCGGCGTCCCCCGCCTTCGGATGAAAGACGGGCTCCGAGGGGCCGCCGGTCCCGATCGGGCGGCGGGTCTACCGCACGCGGTCGACCCGCCGCTCGTCCCACACCGGCTCCGGCGTCTCACGGACCCGGCCGTCGCTGCCGAAGACCAGATAGCGGTCGAAGGAGCGGGCGAACCAGCGGTCGTGGGTGACGGCGAGGACCGTGCCCTGGAAGGCTTCCAGGCCTTCCTGCAGGGCCTCGGCGGACTCCAGGTCGAGGTTGTCCGTGGGCTCGTCGAGGAGCAGGGCCGTGCAGCCCTCCAGTTCGAGCAGCAGGATCTGGAAGCGGGCCTGCTGGCCGCCGGAGAGCCGCTCGAAGTTCTGCTCGGCCTGCTGCGTCAGTTCGTACCTCCGCAGCCGGGACATCGCGGCGCCGCGGTCCTGCGCGTGCTCGCGCCACAGGATGTCCAGGAGCGGGCGGCCCATCAGCTCCGGGTGGGAGTGGGTCTGCGCGAAGTGGCCGGGCACGACGCGCGCGCCGAGCTTCCAGGTGCCGGTGTGCGCGACGGGGTTCTCTGAGTCGCCCGCGAGCAGCCGCAGGAAGTGCGACTTGCCCGAGCCGTTGGAGCCTAGGACGGCGACCCGCTCGCCGTAGAAGACCTCCAGGTCGAAGGGGTTCATCAGACCGGTGAGCTCAAGGTTCTCGCAGGTCACGGCCCGGACGCCGGTCCGTCCGCCGTGCAGCCGCATGGTGATGTCCTGCTCGCGCGGCGGCTCGGGCGGCGGCCCGGCCTCCTCGAACTTGCGGAGCCTGGTCTGGGCCGCGTGGTACCGCGAGGCCATTTCGTGGCTGACGTCGGCGGCCTGGCGCAGCGTGCGGACCAGCTTCTTCAGCTGCTCGTGCTTCTCGTCCCAGCGGCGGCGCAGCTCCTCGAAGCGCGCGAAGCGCTCCTTGCGGGCCTCGTGGAACGTCGCGAAGCCGCCGCCGTGCACCCAGGCGTCGGCTCCCTCGGGGCTCTGCTCGACGCTGACGATCTTCTCGGCGGCGCGGGCGAGCAGCTCGCGGTCGTGGGAGACGAACAGGACGGTCTTGCGGGTCTCCTTCAGCTGCCCTTCGAGCCAGCGCTTGCCGGGGACGTCGAGGTAGTTGTCCGGCTCGTCGAGGAGCAGCACCTCGTCGGTGCCGCGCAGCAGGGACTCCAGGACGAGGCGCTTCTGCTCGCCGCCGGAGAGCGTGCTGACCTCGCGGAACTGCGCCTTGTCGTACGGAACGCCGAGCGCGGCCATGGTGCAGATGTCCCAGAGCGTCTCGGCCTCGTACCCCTGCACCTCCGCCCAGTCGGAGAGCGCCTGCGCGTACTGCATCTGGGCGGCCTCGTCGTCGACCGTCATGATCGCGTGCTCGGCGGCGTCCACGGCCTTCGCGGCCGCCCTGATCCGCGGCTGGGCGACGGAGACGAGCAGGTCGCGGACGGTGGTCTCGTCACGCACGGAGCCCACGAACTGCGGCATCACGCCGAGGCCGCCGCTCACGGTGACACTGCCGCCGTGCGGCTGGAGCTCGCCGGAGATCAGCCGGAGCAGGGTGGTCTTGCCCGCGCCGTTCGCCCCGACCAGGGCGACGACCGCGCCCTCGCCGACCCGGAAGGACACATCACCGAGCAGCGCCCGCCCGTCCGGCAAGTAGTACTCGAGGTGTGCGGCTTCCAGATGTCCCATGAGCGGGATTCTCCGTGGCCGAAGGGTGCCCGGGCAAACCGTTTCCCGGTCGGGGCGGCCTGAACGGCACAGGCGGGGGTACGTGAGCGCCATGTGCGCTGACTCGCCGGACGTCTCCGGTCTCGACCTGTCCCGGCCCGCCGCCGGGTACCGCCCGTTCAAGGCCCGCCTGGTCTCCTTCGACGGGCGGCTCTTCGAAGCGGTCGCCACACGGCACTGGCCCGGCGCCGACCGGGTGCTGCCGCGGCTGAGCCGGAGCGCCAACCACGGTGTGCTGTGGTTCGCGGCGGCCGCGGGCATCGCCGCGACCCGCACGCCGCGGGCCCGGCGGGCCGCCGTGCGCGGCGTGGCCTCCCTGGCCCTGGCCTCCGCGACGATCAACACGCTGGGCAAGCGCTCGGTGCGCCGCGCCCGGCCGCTGCTCGACTCGGTGCCGTTGATACGGCAGCTCAAGCGGCAGCCGATCACCACGTCCTTCCCCTCCGGCCACGCGGCGTCCGCCGCCGCGTTCGCCACGGGTGTGGCGCTGGAGTCGCGGGCCTGGGGCGCGGCCGTCGCACCGCTCGCGACCGCCGTCGCGGTCTCCCGCGTCTACACCGGGGCGCACTTCCCGAGCGATGTCCTGGTGGGCGGCGCGCTGGGCGCGGGCGCGGCGTTCGCGGTGCGCGGCCTGGTGCCGACGCGGGCGCAGCTGGCGCCGCCGGGACGGCCCCGGGTGACGGCGCCCGCGCTGCCGGGCGGCGCCGGTCTGGTCCTGGTGACCAACTCCGGGGCGGGCACCCCGCAGCGGGTGAAGGCGCTGCGCGACGCGCTGCCGGAGGCGGAGGTCGTCGTCGCCGAGCCCGCCGACGTGGGCGCCGAGCTGGAGAAGGCGGCGGCCCGCGCGCAGGTCCTCGGGGTGTGCGGCGGCGACGGCACGGCCAACGCCGCGGCCCGTGTCGCGCTGCACCACGGCCTGCCGCTCGCGGTGCTGCCCGGCGGCACGCTCAACCACTTCGCGTACGACCTCGGGGTCGAGGACGCCCGCGACCTGGCGGGCGCGGTGGAGGCGGGCGACGCCGTCGCCGTCGACGTCGGCCGGTTCACCGCGGACGGGTCGAAGTCCGGGGAGCCCAAGGAGGGGTACTTCCTCAACACGTTCAGCCTGGGCGTGTACCCGGAGCTGGTGCGGCAGCGCGAGCACTGGTCGCCGCGCATCGGCGGCAAACCGGCGTCGGTGCTCGCGGCGCTCAAGGTGCTGCGCTCCGACGAGCACCCGCTGACCGCCCAGTTCCGCGGCAAGGACCGGGCGTTGTGGCTGCTGTTCGCCGGGAACTGCACCTACCACCGGCCGGGTCTCACGCCGGGGCGCAGGCTCGACCTGGCGGACGGGCTGCTCGACGTGCGCATCGTGCACGGCGGGCGCAGGCCGGGCGCCCGGCTCCTGGCCGCCGCGCTGACGGGGCCCGAGGTGCGCTCCCCCGCGCAGGCGGCCGCGCGGCTGCCCCGGCTGCGGGTGGACGGGCTCGGCGAGGGCACGGCCGTGGCGTTCGACGGTGAAGTGACGCACGTCGAGGGCTCGTTGATGATCGACAAGCTGCCGGAGGCGCTGACGGTGTACCGCCCGCTGACCGGTGTCCGCTGACGACCGGTGCCCCCGCCGACGACCGGTGTCGACTGACGTCCACAGGCACGTGTTGCCCACATATTGATACGCAGGTCTCACTATTCGGCATGGCGGCGTACGGTTCCCGTAGTCGCACCCGAAGGAGCTCCGCCATGCCGAAGGAGACCGCCGTCTACACGCACGGGCACCACGAGTCCGTGCTGCGTTCCCACACCTGGCGCACCGCCGCCAACTCGGCCGCCTATCTGGTCGGTTCGCTCAAGCCCCACATGACGGTCCTCGACATCGGCTGCGGCCCCGGCACCATCACCGCCGACCTGGCCGCGCTGGTCCCGGACGGCCGGGTCACCGGTGTGGACCGCGCGCCCGACGTCCTGGACCAGGCACGCGCCACGGCCGCCGAACGCGGCCTGGACAACGTCGAGTTCGCGGTCGCGGACGTGCACGACCTCGACTACCCCGACGACTCCTTCTGCGTCGTCCACGCCCACCAGGTGCTCCAGCACGTCGGCGACCCGGTGCGGGCACTGCGCGAGATGCGCCGGGTCTGCAAACCCGGCGGCCTCGTCGCGGTCCGCGACGCGGACTACGAGGCGATGACGTGGCATCCGCAGCTGCCCGCCATGGACGACTGGCTGGACCTGTACCGGCGGGTGGCCCGCGCCAACGGCGGCGAGCCCGACGCGGGACGCCGTCTCAAGTCCTGGGCCCTGGCGGCCGGTTTCACGGACGTCACCGCGTCCGCGGACACCTGGTGCTACAGCTCCGCGGAGGAGCGCGCCTGGTGGAGCGGGCTGTGGGCGGACCGCACGCTCGCCTCCGCCTACGCCGACCGCGCGATGGAGAGCGGCCACGCCGACGCCGGGCGGCTGCGGGCGGTCTCCGCGGCGTGGCGGGAGTGGGGCGCGCGCAAGGACGCGTGGTTCGCGGTGCTGCACGGCGAGGTCCTCTGCCGGAAGTGACGCCTCACTCCCTGGGGAGCAGCGGGCCCAGCGGCCCGAGGTCCAGATTGAGGTCCTCGGGCCGCAGCCCGTACCGGCCCCGGAGTTCGGCCATCCGGTCCTCCAGGAGCATCAGCGTGAGGCCGATCCGCTCCTCCTGGTCCTCGGTCAGCTCACCGGTGTCGAAGCGGCGCACCGCCTGCCGCTCCATCAGCTGACGCAGCAGCTCGACGATGGTCAGGACCAGTTTCACCAGGTCCCGCTCCACGGTGTCGGGGTCGAGGTCCATGCGCCCCCGGCGGTCGGTGTCGGCATCTGCATGTGTACTCATCGGCTACTCCGTCTCCGGCCACGGCGCGGGCACCTGCTCGTTCACCGAGCTGATCAGGGCGTTCAGGTCGATGCGCACGAGGTCGACGTCCGCGATCCGCAGGGTGATGTCACCCGCGATGACCACGCCGCCCGCGAGGAGCCGGTCGAGCAGATCGACCAGGGCGACTTCCCGGCGTTCGACGACGGTCATGCGGAGGTGTCCTCTCCATCGCTCGCGTCCCCCGCGTCCCCCGTGTCCCCCGTGTCC
>NZ_LIPN01000249.1 GCF_001418325.1 Streptomyces atriruber
AATCGCGAACTCCCCCCTCACATTCCGGAGGGCTGCATCGTCGTACCGGTGGAGACGGCGCCAACCCGCGCACCGCGGGCGCGGCCACTCACCGGCGCCGGCCGGAATGTCCGCGCGGACGGCCTTCTTGGGTCGCACATTATTCGGAGGAAGTAATCAGGCCATGAGTACTCTCGACAAAGAGTCCACGGGCGGGGCGGAAGCCCCCGTCGGCGACCCGCGGCGCTGGAAAGCGCTAGGCATTCTGGCCGCCATTCAGTTCATGCTCGTCATGGACGTCACGATTGTGCTCGTCGCGCTTCCCGAGATCAGGGGCGATCTGACCTTCTCCACCGAGGGCGACCTCGCCTGGGTCATCAACGGCTATGTGCTGATGGCCGGCGGATTCCTGCTCCTGGGCGGGCGACTGGCCGACATGTACGGCCGACGCAAGATCTTCATGGTCGGCGTGGTCTTCTTCGGCGTCGCCTCCGCCACCTGCGGCGCCGCGGTCTCCTCCGGCATGCTGGTCTCCAGCCGCTTCGTGCAGGGGCTCGGCGAGGCACTGTGCGGCCCGGCCGCACTGGGCATGATCCCCGTCCTGTTCCCCGACGCCCGCGAGCGGATGAAGGCCCTGGGCGTGTGGGGCGGCACCGCGGCCCTGGGCGGCGTGATCGGGTCGGTCGTCTCCGGCGCCCTGACCGAGTACGTCGACTGGCGCTGGATCTTCTACATCAACATCCCCATCGCGGTCGCCGCGCTGATCCTGGTGCCCAAGGTCATGCCCGAGTCCCGCATGGAGCGCGAGGGCCGCCACGTCGACGTGGTCGGCGCCATCTCCATCACCGGTGGTCTCGTCGCGGTCGTGTACGGCCTGATCAAGGCCGCCGACCACTCCTGGGGCTCCTCGACCGTGCTGATCCCGCTGCTCGGCGGCATCGGCGTGCTGCTCCTGGCCGCCTTCTGGGAGACCCGCACCGCCGACCCGATGGTGCCCATCCGCTTCTTCACCAACCGCACCCGCGTGACGTCCAACGTCGTGACCCTGGCCCTGCTGGCCAGCTTCCACTGCTACGCCTTCCTGCTCATCATCTACATGCAGGACGTCCTCGAGTACTCCGCGATCAAGTCGGGCATGGCCGTGGTGCCGCTGGCCTTCGCGATGGGCGCCGGCATGGGCGCGGCCTCCGGCCTGATGCCCCGCATCGGCGTCAAGGCGGTGCTGGCCATCGGCTTCGGCGGCGCGGCCGTGGGCCTGGTCGTCGCCAGCACCCTGGAGGCCGACTCCTCCTACCTCGGCGGCGTCCTGCCCGGCATGATCGTGTTCGGCCTGTTCAGCGCCATGTGCTACCCGGCCCTGGTCAACGGCGCGCTCTACCAGGTCACCGGCAAGGACTCCGGCCTGGCCTCCGGCGTGCAGACCGCCATGCAGCAGATCGGCGGCGCGCTCGGCCTGGCCACCCTGGTGCCGCTGGCCATCCGCTACGCCACCGACCACATCGGGGACGGCGTCATCCCCACGGTCGCCCAGTCCGACGGCACCTCGCGGGCCTTCCAGGTCGGCGCCATCCTGGTGGCCGCCGCCGCGGTGCTCGTCGTCGTGCTGATGCAGAAGGTGGACGCCACGCCGCGCAACGTGCTGGCCGAGGCCGAGGCGGAGGAGACCGACGAGACGGCGGGCAAGTCCGCCGCCGGCGTCCCCTCCTGACACGGTGTCACGGTGTCTCCTCCTGACACCGTGACGCCCCGCGGCAGCTGACCGCACCGTCCTGCCCCGCGCCGCCCCCGGGTCCTGCCCCGGGGGCGGCGCCGTGCGTCCGGCCCACGGCCCATGGCCCACGGCCCGTCAACCGGCGCGCCCGCCCGCCGGATCGGGGCGGCGGGCGGCTATTCGGGGAACTGTGGCAAGGCCTTTACGGTTACGTGACCCACACCACCCCGAGGCGCTCTAGGCGCGGCGTCGTCCCACGTGTCACTATTCCAGTGCATCCCCCCTGCCCAAAAGCAGGACAGCGGCGGGGGATTGGGGCCGGGCGCCTCCCGGAATCCTTCCCGCAGCGGCGATTGCCACCGCGCGGACGATTCCACCGCGCGGACGGGTTTCCTCGTGATTTTCTCGGTCTTTCTCGCGTTTCCCGGCGCACGGCAAGGCCGTTCGCCGCGAAAAGGCCGCCCCGAACTCCCGCCCCATTCCTGCCAAGACGTCTGGACGATGCGATCTCCATGCGGAACACACCAGGGGAGCTGAGCGCGTTGAGCACACCACCGGCCCCGGCCCGCGGGGCCGCACCCCTTAGGGCCCGCACGGTCGGCGTCGGCCGCGCCCACGCCAAGACCATCCTGCTGGGGGAGCACGCCGTGGTCTACGGGGCGCCCGCCCTGGCACTGCCGGTGCCCCAGCTGGCGGTCACCGCGAGCGCCGGCTGGTCCGCGGCCGGCCCCGGCGCGGCCGGCGGGGTGTCCCTGACGATGACCGGCTCCCCGTCCCGGCCGGTGGCCACCGAGGCCTCCGACGGACTGCGGCAGCTGGCCGCCGAGTTCCGCACCGCCCTGCACGTGGCCGAGGACGTGCACCTGGAAGTGATCCTGGACTGCGCGATCCCGCCCGGCCGGGGCCTGGGCTCCAGCGCCGCGTGCGCCCGCGCCGTGGTCCTCGCGCTGGCCGACCTCTTCGGCCGCGAGCTCACCGCACAGACGGTGTTCGACCTGGTGCAGAGCGCCGAGAACGTCGCCCACGGCCGGGCCAGCGGCGTCGATGCCACCGCGGTCGGCGCGCCCGGCCCGCTGCTGTTCCAGCAGGGCCACGCGCAGGACCTGCCCGTGGGCTGCGAGGGGCTGTTCATCGTCGCCGACAGCGGCGAGGTGGGCCGCACCAAGGACGCGGTGGCCCGGCTGCGCGACGGCTTCCGGCGCCACCCCGGCAGCCGGGAGCACTTCGTGCGCCGCGCCACCCGGCTCACCGACCGGGCCCGCCGCGCCCTGGCCCAGGACGACCTCGAAGAACTCGGCCCCTACCTGACGGCCTATCACCACCTGCTGCGCGAGGCCCGGTTGAGCACCGTGCGCATCGACGCCCTGGTCGAGGCGGCGCTGGCCGCGGGCAGCCTCGGCGCCAAGATCACCGGGGGCGGGCTGGGCGGCTGCATGATCGCACTGACCCCCTCCGACCAGGCCGGCGCCGTCACCCGCGCGCTGCACGCGGCCGGCGCCCAGCAGACCTGGGTGCTGCCGCTGACGGCCCGCACCGGCCACGGCACCTGACCCCGCCCCGCCCTGCCCGCAGGGCGTCATCGGTGCACCACCGTGCACCACATGTCGCAGGACCCGCACCCAACTCGCCGAGAGGAGCAGGCACATGAGCGGCAGCAGCATCCTGGACGGCCCCGGCACCGCGGTGCGCGCCCGCCCCCCGGCCCGCCACGAGAACACCCCGATTCCGTTTCTGCCGACGGATGCCGGAGGCGGCCGCCCGGCCGCGGGTTCGCCCCGGTGCACATGGTGAACGGCTACCGCCCGCCCCGCGACAGCGGCTGACGGCCGGCGCAGAAGGGACGCGAGGAAAACAGCCGCGGCACAGCACCACGCCCGCCGCGCCCCCCTCGCCATCCGCATGCACGCCCTTCGCGCACGCGCCGCCCTGCCCCCCCTGCCCTGCCGCCCCGCGGCCGGGCAGGCAGGGGCCGCCGCCCGGTCGAGGACCCTCCCGGGCCGGCGGGACGTGCGCCCGGACCCGGCACAGCGCCGCCGCCCCTCGCGGCCGGCCCGCTGTGCCCGCGGTCCTCGCCCCGCCTGGTGACCCAGCAGAAACGGTAGACATGACAGCGAGCCCTCGCACGGTGTGCGTCGTAGGTGCCGGACCGCGCGGCCTGTCCGTACTCGAGCGCCTGTGCGCCAACGCCCGCCTGCAGCCGCAGGACCGCCCCGTCCACGTCCATGTGATCGACCCCTGCCCGCCCGGGGCCGGCCGGGTGTGGCGCACCGACCAGTCCCCGCACCTGCTCATGAACACCGTGGCCGGACAGATCTCGGTGTTCACCGACGCCAGCGTCGACCTGCACGGGCCGCTGGAGCCGGGCCCCAGCCTGTCCGAATGGGCCGCCGCGCTGGCCGCCGGCGAGATCGGCGGCACGTATCCGGCCGACGTCCTGGCCCAGGCCCGCGCGCTGGGCCCCGACACCTACCCCACCCGCGCCTTTTACGGCCACTACCTGCGCTGGGCCTGCCGGCGCATCGTGCGCGAGGCCCCCGCCGCCCTGACCGTCACCTTCCACCGGGCCCTGGCCGTCGCCCTGGACGACGACCCCGCCACCGGCGGCCGGCGCCAGCAGGTGCGCCTTGCGGACGGCACCGTGCTGGCCGGGCTGGACGCGGTCATCCTGTGCCAGGGCCACCTGCCGGCCGCCCCGGACGCCGGCGAGCGGGCCTTCGCCGACCGGGCCCGCGCCGCGGGCCTGCGCCACCTGCCGCCGGCCAACCCCGCCGACGCGGACCTGGCCGCGCTGGCCCCCGGCACCCGGGTGCTGCTGCGCGGCCTGGGCCTGAACTTCTTCGACTACATGGCCCAGCTCACCGTCGGCCGCGGCGGCACCTTCACCCGGCACGGCGGCCGGCTGCGCTACCGGGCCTCGGGCCGCGAGCCGCGGCTGTACGCGGGATCGCGGCGCGGCATCCCCTACCAGGCGCGCGGCGAGAACGAGAAGGGCCCGCACGGCCGCCACGAACCGCTGCTGCTCACCCCCGGGCGCATCGCCGAGCTGCGCCGCGCCCACGCCCGCGGCGGCCTGGACTTCACCCGCGACCTGTGGCCGCTGATCTCCCGGGAGGTGGAGGCCGTCTACTACGCCACCCTGCTGCGCTCGCGCGGCGAGGTGCGCCCGGCCGGGCAGCTGCAGGCCGCCTACCTGGCCGCCCCGGCCGGGCCGCACCACCTGGCGGCGGTGCTGGAGGCGTACGGCATCGGCGACAAGGACCGCTGGGACTGGGAGCTGCTGGCCCGCCCCTGGCGCGACCGGGAGTTCACCGGCCCGCACGACTTCACCGGCTGGCTCCTGGACCACCTGCGCCAGGACGTGGCCGAGGCCCGCGCCGGGAACGTGAACGGCCCCCTCAAGGCGGCCCTGGACGTGCTGCGGGACCTGCGCAACGAGATCCGCCTGGTGGTCGACCACGGCGGCCTGGACGGCGACTCCCACCGCGCCGACCTGGACGGCTGGTACACCCCGCTCAACGCCTACCTGTCCATCGGCCCGCCGGCCCGCCGGGTGGAGGAGATGATCGCGCTGGTCGAGGCCGGCGTGCTGGACGTGATCGGCCCCGGCCTGCGGGTGGACCTGCGGCCCGGCCGGTGCACCGTCAGCTCCCCGCAGGTGCCCGGCTCCACGCGGCAGGTGGACGCCGTGGTCGAGGCCCGCCTGCCCGCGATCACGCTGCGCCGCACCGAGGACCGGCTGCTGCGGCACCTGCTGGCCACCGGCCAGTGCGCGCCCTACCGCATCCGCACCCGGGCCGCGGAGCCGTACGAGAGCGACGGGCTGGCCGTCACCCCGCGCCCCTTCCGCCTGATCGACGCGGCCGGCCGCCCGCACCCGCGCCGCTTCGCCTTCGGCGTGCCCACCGAGTCGGTGCACTGGGTGACG
>NZ_LIPN01000025.1 GCF_001418325.1 Streptomyces atriruber
GGCCGGGGGGCCGCTTTCGTGTCGGGGGTGCCGGGCCCGGCGCGCTGCTCGGGCACGACTTCGTCCGGGGCGCCCGGCGGGTCCTCGCGGCAGATCTCCAGCCGCTCGGAAAGGACCGCGTCGAGCGCCCCCACGTATGTGTCGACGTGCGCGCCGATCTGCGCGTCAACGGTCAGACCGCCCACGGGGCACAGGCTCACGACGATGCCGAGACCGCCGCCGAGCTGCGCCCACCCGGTCAAGATCGACTCCTCTTCACGTAGAGGAGAAACGATCACGTCCCCGGTTCGACACGGGCATCAGGGAGGTGGGGCGGGCGCGAGGCCGACTCGGACTCCGGGCCCGGCGCCGGGCCCGGCGCGGACTCAGGCCAGGAAGTCGCGGGCGATGCCCTCCGCCACCGTCTCCAGGATCGGGCCCGCCTCCGCGATGCACCGCGCCACGTCCGGCTCGACGTCGGTCAGCGCGTACGCACGGCGGATGCCCGCCTTGCCGAGCACCTCCGGGGCGAGCGCGAGACGGCCGCAGACCGCGACGACCTCGACTCCGGCGGCCCGCGCCGCGGCGGCCACCCCGGCCGGTGCCTTGCCGTGCAGGGTCTGCTCGTCGAGCGAGCCCTCGCCGGTGATGACGAGCGTGGCCCGCTCCAGGGCGGGCGCGAAGCCGAGCACGTCGAGCATGACCTCGATGCCGGGCCGGAAGCCCGCCCCGAGGCCGACCAGCGCGCCGTACCCGATGCCGCCCGCGGCTCCGGCGCCCGGCGACTGCGCGTACTCCGCGGCCTTCGGGCCGATCGACTTCTCCAGGACCGTGGCGTAGTGGGCGAGCGCGGCGTCCAGCGTGGCGACGTCCGCCGGGTCGGCGCCCTTCTGCGGCCCGTACACCGCGGGTGCGCCCTTCGGCCCGGTCAGCGGGTTGTCGACGTCGCTGGCGAGCACGATCTCGACGTCCTTCAGACGCGGGTCGAGGCCCGACAGATCGGCGGTGGCCAGGTCCTTCAGCGGGCCGCCGCCGGGCGCGACGGGCTCGCCGTCCGCGTCCAGGAAGCGCGCGCCGAGGGCCGCCAGCATACCGGCGCCGCCATCGGTCGTGGCGCTGCCGCCGACGCCGAAGACGATGGTGCGGGCGCCCGCGTCGAGCGCCGCGCGGATCAGCTCTCCGGAGCCGTACGTCGTGGACGTGAGCGGCGCGAAGACGCCCTCGGGGAGCAGCTGGAGGCCCGAGGCCTCGGCCATCTCCACCACGGCGGTGCCGTCCTTCAGCGCGTACGCCGCCGTGACCTCGTTGCCGAGGGGGCCCGTGACGCGCACCTCCCGGCGCTTGAAGCCGCCCGCGACGGCCGCGGCGACCGTGCCGTCGCCGCCGTCGGCGACCGGCAGCGCCTCGACCGTGGTGCCGGGGGCGACGCGGTGGAGCCCGGCCGTCACCCGCTCGGCGACCTGCACGGCCGTGAGCGAACCCTTGAACTTGTCCGCGGCGATGAGCACGCGCTGCGCCTGCTGCTCGTGTCCCGCCGTCCCTGCAGCGTCCGCCACCTTGCATTCCCCTTGCTTTCCGGGCCTTGCTCGCGTCAAGGCAGTCGCGCCGCTGCGACCATAACCGCAGACAGGGGCCGCTGCCCATGGTCGCCGGGACGTGAGACGGCGTGGCCCGCCGGAAAATCCCCCGATATCGCCCCATAGTGGTGCGCCATGAGTACGGAAATGATCGATCAGCCCCGTCCCGGTGACGGCCCTGCGGGCCCGCCCCCGGGCGACCGGGACCCCGCGGACGGATCACCTCCGGACGGCACCCCCGACCACCTCGTCGTCGGCATCGGCGTCGCCGCGGTGCTCGGGGTGGTCGCCTGGGCGGCCCTCGGCAAGCGGTCCTTCGACCGCGCTTCCGACAGCGCGCTCGGCTGGGTCCTCGACAACTTCGCCTGGCTCTTCGTGATCGCCGCGGACGTCTTCCTCGTCCTGTGCGTGGTCCTCGCGCTGAGCCGCTTCGGCCGGATCCGTCTTGGCACGGACGACGCGCGGCCCGAGTTCACGAACCTCGCGTGGATCGCGATGATGTTCAGCGCGGGCATGGGCATCGGCCTGATGTTCTACGGCGTCGGTGAGCCCCTGACCCACTACCTGGACCCCCCGCCGTCCTCGGCCGCCGCGCCCCGCTCCGGCGGCGCGGCCCGCACCGCCCTGGAGTACTCCTTCTTCCACTGGACGCTGACGCCCTGGGCGATCTACGGCATCGTGGGCCTCGCCCTCGCCTACGCGGGCTTCCGCAAGGGCCGCGGCAACCGGCTCAGCTCCGTCTTCGTACCGCTCATCGGTGCCCGGCGGGCGGCGGGCCTGCCCGGCCGGATCATCGACCTGCTCGCGGTCTTCGCCACCGTCTTCGGCACGGCGACCAGCCTCGGCGTCGGCGCGCTCCAGGTCGCCACGGGACTCAACCTCACGACGGGCGTGGAGAATTCGACCACCCTGCAGCTCATTATCATCGTCTCGCTCGGCGCCGCCTTCGTGCTCTCGGCCTTCTCCGGGGTGCACAAGGGCGTCAAGTGGCTCAGCACCCTCAACATCATGCTCGCCGCCTGCCTGATGCTGTTCGTCTTCGTTCTCGGGCCGACCGTCTACATCCTGGACGCGATCCCGGCGAGCGTCGGCGGCTACCTCCACCAGCTGCTCCCGATGGCCTCGCGCACCGGCGCCTTCACCGACAGCGGCTGGCTCGGCTCCTGGACGATCTTCTACTGGGCGTGGTGGCTGTCCTGGGCCCCCTTCGTCGGCACGTTCATCGCCCGCATCTCGCACGGCCGGACGATCCGCGAGTTCCTGATCGGCGTGCTCCTCGTGCCGAGCGGCGCGACCGTCGTCTGGTTCTGCGTGATGGGCGGCACCGGCATCCGGCTCGACGCGACCGGCGAGGTCGACATGGCGGGGAAGGTCAAGGAGGGGGCGGAGTCCTCGCTCTTCGCGATGCTGGACGCGCTGCCGCTCGGCACGGTCACGTCGTGGGTCGCGATGCTGCTCGTGATGACGTACTTCGTCACGAGCGCCGACTCCGCGTCGCTGGTGATGGGCTCGCTCAGCAGCCGCGGCTCCCTGCACCCGCCGACCTGGCTGGTCGTCACCTGGGGCGTCCTCATGGCGGCGGTGGCCGCGGTGCTCCTGGTCGCGGGCGGTCTGGACTCGCTGCAGAGCGCGACGATCCTGGTGGCGCTGCCGTTCGTCGTGGTGATGCTGGCGCTGTGCTGGGCGCTCCTCAAGGAGCTGCGCGGGGACCCGGGCGCGGGCCCCGCGCGCGGCCACGCGCTGCACGGGCTGCGGGACGCGGTGCGCACGATGGTCGGCGAGGCGATCACCGAGCAGACACCGGACCGGCACCACCGGCTCCGCCGGATCGCCAGATCCCGCAGCCAGGACGGCGACTGACCGGTCCGCCTGCCGCCGCCGTGGCGGCACCCCTCGTTCCGCGAGGCCGGCGGGGGCGCGGGACGTGTGAACCGGCGTCACACGCGGCCGCGTTGGCCGCACCTGATCCCAAGCCTGAGTACCTGGAACTCGACCTGGCCGGGGCCGCGCTGCGCGTCGAGCTCGCCGACGTGGGGCAGGCCCCCGAATCCGGCGACCTGCCACCGGAGTTCGGCGTGCCGGGCGCCGTCTCCGCCGGCGGACGGGTCACGGCCCTCGCCGCCGACGCGCTGCGGCCGCTCGGCCCGCTCCTCGACGAGGTGCACGCGTCGGTGTCCCGGGCCGAGTACCCGCCGGCGGAGTTCACGGTCGGCTTCGCCACCGGGGTGGGCAAGGACCTCAAGCCCGGCATCGCGGGGGTGAAGGGGTCGGCCACCGTGACGGTGTCGGCGACGTGGCGCTGCGGCTGTGGGCGAATCTCCGGGACGAGCGACACCCCGACGTCCTGCTGTGCCGGCACAATCCGGTCGTCGCGCTGACCGCTCTGAGCCGGCACGAGGAAGCCGTGCCCGAGGCACGCGCCACGTACGAAGGGCGTCGGTCCGCTCTCGGCGACGACCACCCGGACACCCTCGCGAGCGGTCACGAACTGGCGGTCGCGCTCGACTGCGCCGGGCACCGGGCCGAGGCCCACGAGGTCGTGTCGGCCGTCCACGAGGGCACGCGCCCGCATCCTGGGCCCCGAGGACCTCGCCACGGTCACCACACTGCGCGTCGTGACGGCCTCCCGGCCCCCGGAACCTGAGGGCCGCCCCGGCTACCCTTCCCCCGTGACCATCCAGGACTACACCACGTACATCGCGGGACTCCCCCGTGTCCTCGTCGGAGCGGCCGCGCTCTTCCGCGACGCGGAGGGCCGGGTCCTGCTCGTCGAGCCCAACTACCGCGAGGGGTGGGCGCTGCCGGGCGGGACCGTCGAGTCGGACACGGGCGAGACACCCCGGCAGGGGGCGCGCAGGGAGACCGTCGAGGAGATCGGGCTCGACGTGGAGCCGGGGCCACTGCTCGCCGTGGACTGGGTGCCGCCGGGCCCCGGGCGGCCGCGGCCGCCGCTGGTGGCGTACCTGTACGACGGCGGGGTGCTCGACGCCGCGCAGCTGGAGACGATCACGCTGCAGGAGGAGGAGCTCCTGTCGTGGCGGCTGGTGGCTCCCCAGGAGCTCGCGGAGTATCTGCCGGACGAGCTGGGGCGCCGGGTCGCCGCCGCGCTCGACGTACTGACGCACGGCAGCGGCCCCGCGGAGCTGGAGGACGGGCACCGGGTCGGCTGACTGCTGAACTCAGAACAGGGCGTCCTCGGCGGTCCCGGCCGCCCCTGCCTCGAAGGCCAGGAGCCGCTGCTTGCGGTCGAGGCCGCCGCCGTACCCGGTCAGGCTGCCGTTGGCACCGATGACGCGGTGGCAGGGCACGATGACGCCGATGGGGTTCTTGCCGTTGGCGAGGCCGACCGCGCGTGAGGCGTTCGGCTTGCCGAGGGCTTCGGCGAGTTCGCCGTACGTGCGGGTCTCGCCGTACGGGATCTGCTGGAGCCCGTGCCAGACCGTGCGCTGGAACGGGGTGCCGTCGAGCCGCAGCGGGACGTCGAACTCCGTCAACTCCCCGGCGAAGTAGGCATCCAGCTGACTGATCACCTCTCCGAAGGGGGCCGGGTCGCGGTCGCCGAAGGTCTCCTCGGGCGGGCGGTGCCGCTGCTCGGTCATGTAGAGGCCGCTCAGGACGCCGTCGGTGGCGACGAGGGTGAGGGGTCCGTAGGGACTGTCGGTGAGGGTGTGCAGGCGTTCCATGATTGATGTCCCTTACGCGGGGATCGAGTTGATCGGATGGTCGTCGATGGCCCACAGGTACTGGACCGCGTAGGCCCGCCAGGGCCGCCAGGCGGCGGCGCGCGCGGTGAGCGCGGCGGGGGTGTGCGGCAGCCCCAGCTCCTGTGCGGCACGCCGGATGCCGAGGTCGGAGGGGAGGAAGGCGTCCGGGTCGCCGAGCGCGCGCATCGCGATGACCTCGACCGTCCAGGGGCCGAAGCCGGGCAGCTCGGTGAGGCGGGCGCGGGCCTCGTCCCAGCCGCTCTCCACGCCGAGGCGGAGGCTGCCGTCGGCGAGGTGCCGCACCAGCGTCGTCAGGGTGGCCCGGCGGCTGCGGGGCAGGGCGAGGGACTCGGGGTCGAGCGCGGCGAGCTCCTCCGGGGTGGGGAAGAGGTGGGTGAGGCCGCCCTCGGGGTCCGCGACGGGACGGCCGTGCGCGGTGACGAGGCGGGCCGCGTGGGTACGGGCGGCGGCGGTGGACACCTGCTGGCCGAGGACGGCCCGGACGGCGAACTCGGCCTCGTCGACGGTGCGCGGCACGCGCCGCCCCGGGGCCTTGTCGACGAGCGGCGCGAGCAGCGGATCGGCCCTCAACTGGCCGTCGACGGCGATCGGATCGGCGTCCAGGTCGAGCATGCGGCGGCAGTGGCTGATGGCGATGGTGAGGTCGCGCAGGTCGGTGAGGGAGAGGCGGCAGCCGATGTGGTCGGGGTGCGGGGTCAGGGCGACGACGCCGTGCCCGTAGGGGAGGTTCAGGGTCCTGCGGTACGCCCCGTCCCGCCACTCCTCGACTCCGGGCACGGCGGTGGCGATGAGGTGCCCGAAGAGGTTGTCGGGGTTGAGGGGCGCGCGGAACGGCAGCCGCAGCGAGAGGACGCCGCCCGCGGTGCCGCCCGGAACCGCGCCGGGTCCCGCCGGACCGGGTCCCGCCGGGCGGGGTCCCGCCGCGCCGGGGCTCTTGGGCGCGCGGGCGCGCAGCTCCCCCGGCGCCAGTGCGAAGACCTCGCGCACCGTGTCGTTGAAGGTGCGGATCGAGGCGAACCCGGCGGCGAAGGCGATCTCCGCCATGGGCAGTGCGGTCGTCTCGATGAGCAGTCGCGCGGTCTGGGCGCGCTGGGCGCGGGCGAGGGCGAGCGGTCCGGCGCCGAGCTCGGCGAGCAGCTGCCGTTCGACCTGCCGGATGCTGTAGCCGAGGCGGTTCGCGAGGCCGGGGACGCCGTCGCGGTCGACGACGCCGTCACTGATCAGGCGCATGGCGCGGGCGACGAGATCGGCCCGCTGGTTCCACTCGGGAGAGCCCGGGCTGCTGTCCGGCCGGCACCGCTTGCAGGCCCGGAAGCCCGCCTGCTGGCAGGCCGCGGCGCTCGGGTAGAACGTCATGTTCTCGGCCTTGGGCGGCACGACCGGGCAGCTGGGACGGCAGTAGATCCGGGTGGTGACGACAGCCGTGAAGAACCAGCCGTCGAAGCGGGCGTCCTTCGACTGAACGGCGCGTACACAGCGCTCTGTGTCGGTGTGCATGCCTCAAGCTTCGCGGATCCCACCCGTCCGCGGCTGGCGGAAATCCGACATCGACGTCGCCCTGCCAGGCGCGCTAACGGTCCAAGGCCGCCGCGAACGCGTCGTACGCCTCCTGTCCGAAGAGCACGAACCGCACCTCGTCGAAGAGCTCGGGGTCCGCGGCCTCCCGGACCGTCGCGACGGCGATGCGCGCCGCGTCCGCCAGGGGCCAGCGGTAGACGCCGGTGGAGATCGCGGGGAAGGCGACCGTGCGCGCCCCCAGCTCGGCGGCAACCCGCAGCGACTCGCGGTGGCAGGAGGCGAGGAGCTCGGAGCGGTCCTCGGTGGCGGACCAGACCGGGCCGACGGTGTGGATCACGTGCCCGGCGTCCAGCCGCCCCGCGGTGGTCGCGACGGCGCGGCCGGTGGGCAGGCCCTTGCCGTAGTGCGAGGCGCGCAGGCGTCTGCAGTCGGCGAGGATGTCGGGCCCGCCGCGGCGGTGGATGGCGCCGTCGACGCCTCCGCCGCCGAGCAGCGAGGAATTGGCGGCGTTGACGATGGCGTCGGCGCGCTGCTGGGTGATGTCCCCCTGGACCAGGGTGATGGACACGGTCACGCTTGACTCCTGAGCATGCGCCACACGGCCTTCGCGGCATTGTGCCCGGACATGCCGTGCACGCCGGGGCCCGGGGGCGTCGCGGACGAGCAGATGAAGACGGCGGGGTGCGGTGTGCTGTACGGGGACAGGGAGAGCTTGGGGCGCAGCAGCAGCTGCAGGCCGCTCGCGGCGCCGCAGGCGATGTCACCGCCCACGTAGTTCGCGTTGTGCGCGGCGAGCTCGGGCGGGCCCGCCGTGGCGCGTGCGAGGACGCGGTCGCTGAAGCCGGGGGCGAAGCGCTCCAGTTGTCGCTCGATGGCGTCGGTCAGGTCGCCGTTCCAGCCGTTGGGCACGTGGCCGTACGCCCAGAAGACGTGCTTGCCCGCCGGGGCCCGGGAGGGGTCGACGACGCTGGGCTGCACGGTGATCAGGAACGGCGCGTCCGGTGCCCGGCCCTCGCGGGACGCGGCGTGCAGCGCGGCGCCGATCTCCTTGCTGCTCGCGCCGACCTGCACGGTTCCCGCGGTGCGCGGCTCCTCGGCGGTCCAGGGGACGGGGCCGTCGAGCGCGTAGTCGATCTTGAAGGCGCTCGCGCCGTACCGATACCCCGCATACGCGCGGCCGAGCCCCGCGATCCTGGCCAGGGCGGTCGGTGAGGTGTCGAAGACGTAGGCACGGGCGGGCGGCAGGTCGTCGAGCCGCTTGACCTCGTAGTCCGTGTGGACCGTGCCGCCGAGGTCTTTCAGATACGCGGCGAGGGCGTCCGAGATGGACTGCGAGCCGCCGCGGGCGAGGGGCCAGCCGCGGGCGTGCGCGGCCAGCGCGAAGACCATGCCGACACCGCCCGTGATGATGCCGTCCAGCGGGGCGATGACGTGTGCGACGAGCCCCGCGAACAGCGCGCGGGCCCGCTCGTCGCGGAAGCGCCGCATCAGCCACGTCGACGGCGGCAGGCCCGCGAGACCGAAGCGGGCGAGGGTCACGGGGTCCCGCGGCAGCGAGCTCATCGGCAGGGACATGAAGTCCCTCAGCAGCACGTCCCACTTGGGCAGGAAGGGCTCGATCAGTCTTCGGTACGCCCCCGCGTCGCGCGGCCCGAAGGAGGCGGCGGTCTCGGCGACGGAGCGGGACAGGACGGCGGCGGTGCCGTCCGGGAAGGGGTGCGCCATGGGCAGCGGGGGCTGCAGCCACTCCAGTCCGTACCGGTCGAGGGGCATGGCGCGGAACGCCGGGGAGTTGATGCCCAGCGGATGGGCCGCGGAGCAGGGGTCGTGCCGGAATCCGGGGAGCGTCAGCTCCGCTGTGCGCGCGCCGCCCCCCACGGTGCCCTTGGCCTCGAAAACGGCCACCGAGAAGCCGCGGCGGGCCAGCTCCACGGCAGCGGTCAGCCCGTTCGGTCCCGCCCCCACGACGACGGCATCAAGCATCGACGGCACCTTCGGACTCCTTTGTCAGCCGATGGCCACTGCCGCC
Organism: Streptomyces atriruber; assembly: GCF_001418325.1. Classification (GTDB taxonomy): domain Bacteria; phylum Actinomycetota; class Actinomycetes; order Streptomycetales; family Streptomycetaceae; genus Streptomyces; species Streptomyces atriruber. The sequence continues at coordinate 8,829 of NZ_LIPN01000025.1, forward strand.
CAGGATAGGACGGCCGACCGCCGCCCTCCTCGAGCCCCTCTCAGGCGTCGGCCGCGAGCAGGTCGGCGACCCGGCGGGCGGTGGCGGCGTCGCGGGCCGCGGTGAACGGCAGGGCGTTGCCGCCGCCTATGCGGAACGGCTCACCGGTGAGCGTCAGGTCGGCGCCCCCGGCCTCCGCCACGAGCAGCAGTCCGGCGGCGTGGTCCCAGGCCAGCTCCCAGGAGAAGGCGACGGCGTCCAACTCGCCCCTGGCGATGGCCAGGTACTCCAGCCCGGCGGAGCCGCAGGGCCGCGGGCGCACACCCTCGACCACGAGTCCCGTCAGGGCCCGCTTCTGGTCCTCGGTGGTGAAGTCCGGATGCGAGGTCGCCACCTCCACGTCCGCGCCGGGCGCGGGCGAACCCGCCACCAGCCGCTCGCCGTTCAGCCACGCGCCCTGGCCGCGGACCGCGACGGCCATCTCGTCCAGCACCGGCGCGTACGTCCAGGACGCCTGGACCACGCCGTCCACGGCGAGGGCGACCAGCATGCAGAACCCCGGGTTTCCGTTCACGAACTGTCGCGTCCCGTCCACGGGGTCGACGATCCAGACGGGGGCGGTCCCGCGTATCGCCTCGTACGTCGACGGGTCCGCGTGCACCGCTTCCTCGCCGACGACGACCGAGCCGGGGAGCAGCGCGGCGAGGTCGGCGGTCAGCTGCTCCTCGGCGCGGCGGTCGGCGACGGTCACCATGTCGTGCGGGCCGCTCTTCGCCACGACGTCACCCTCGGCGAGCTGCCGGAAGCGAGGGGTGACCTCCGCTGCGGCGGCCTTGCGGAGGGCCTCCTCCACGTCGCGTACACCGTGCGTCAGAAAGTCTTCGATCATGCCTCCCATGAGAGCACGCCCCACTGACATCCCGTACGCCCGAGGCAAACGCACCCTGAACTCGCGGCGAACCCCTGGTGGCACCGTGCGCCGTCCGGCGGGGGCAGCCGCCTCGCGGCGCTCGGTCGGGTCTCAGCGGCGCGGCTCGATCTTCAGGTCGCCGCTGTTGAACCTGCGGCCCCTGTCGCCTGCGAGGAGGTCGTGCGGGTAGCCGAGACCGATCGCGCCGGCCTCTTGGAGGCGGGCCAGCTGGGCGGCGGTGAAGTCGACGTCCAGGGCGCCCAGATTGTCCTCCAGCTGCGCGGGGGTGCGGGCGCCGATGATCGGTGCCGTCACGCCCGGGTTCTGCAGGGTCCACGCCAGCGCGGCCTGGCCGGGGGTCCTGCCCTGCTCCGCGGCGACCTCCCGCACGACGTCCGCGATCGCGAGGTTGCGCTCGGTGAGCGCGCCATTGGCGCGGTTGAACTCCTTGCGGGTGCCATCGGCGCCTGCCTGCGTCGCGGTCAGGTCGTCGCGGCTGTACTTGCCGGTGAGCACCCCGCCGGCCAGGGGTGAGAACGGGACCACGCCCAGTCCCATCTCGCGCGCCATGGGGATCAGGTCACGCTCCCCGGCGCGTTCGATCAGGTTGTACTCGGCCTGCAGCGCGACCAGCGGTGACCAGCCGCGCAGATCGGCGATCGCCTGCATGCGCGACACCTGCCAGGCCGGGACGTTGCAGATCCCCACGTACAGGACCTTGCCCTGCCGGACCAGATCGTCCATGGCGCGCAGGATCTCCTCCACCGGCGTCGTGGCGTCCCACACGTGCAGATAGAGCAGGTCGAGATAGTCCGTGTTCAGCCTGCGCAGGCTGTCCTCCACCGAACCGAACAGGGCCTTGCGGTGGTTTCCCCCGGAATTCGGATCGCCGGGCCGGCGCAGCGTCGAGAACTTCGTGGCCAGCACCAGGCTTTCGCGGCTCGTGCGGGTGAACTCGCCCAGCAGCCGCTCGGAGCTGCCGTTGGTGTACGTGCTGGCGGTGTCGATGAAGTTGCCGCCGCGCTCGACGTACAGGTCGAACAGCTTGCGCGCCTCGTCCCGCTCGGCGCCCCAGCCCCACTCGGTGCCGAAGGTCGCCGCGCCCAGCGCCAGCGGTGAGACCCGCAGCCCGGAGCGGCCCAGCAGCCGGTAGGTGTCCAGAGTGAGCGACATCGTGTCCTCCTGTGCTTGTGATCCGTTGCCGAAACCAAGCCTGTGGCCGCCGCGAGCCGGGGGTAAGGGAGAGAAGTTCCTGGGAAAGCCAGTCCTACCCTGGCAGTAGCATCGACGGCGATGACCAGCACCGTGGACACCACACAGGAGCTCGCCGCCTTCCTGCGGACCCGGCGCGAGCGCCTGGACCCGCAGGATTTCGCTCTGTCCTCGCGTCGCACGCCCCGGCGGACCCCGGGACTGCGCCGCGAAGAGGTCGCCGAACTGGCCGGGGTCAGCGTCGACTACGTCGTACGCCTCGAACAGGGCCGCGGGCTGCGGCCCTCCGTGGACGTGGTGGAGGCGCTGTCCCAGGCGCTGCGCCTGACCCCGGACGAACGCACCTACCTCTTCGACCTGGCCCGGCAACGCCCTCGCAACGTCGGCAAGCCCGCCACCACCGCACCGCCGCAGCTGGCCCAACTGCTCGCCGACCTGTCGCCGTTGCCCGCCATGCTGCTGAACCACCGCTACGACATCCTGGCCTGGAACGGCGAAATAGCCCGTCTGCTGCTGGACTTCGACACGCTGCCGCAGCCGCAGCGCAATGCGATGTGGCTGTGCCTGATGCATCCGGGGATGCGCGACTTCTACGTCGACCGCGAACGCGTCGTACGCGAGGGGGTCGCCCATCTGCGCGCCGCGTGGGCCGCACATCCCGAGGACCGGGAACTGGCCGACCGCATCGCCGAGTTCACCACCCGTGACGAGGAGTTCGCGCACTTCTGGGGAGAGCGGGACGTCAAGGTCAACGGCCGCGGCCACAAGGTGCTGCGGCATCCCGACGTCGGCGTGCTCGCCGTACATTTCGAAGTGCTCATGCCACTTCAGGATCCGGACCAGCGGTTGGTGATCTACCGCGCCGCGGACGATGAGAGCCAGTCGGCACTGGACCGCTTGCGCCCATGGTGACGCCGAGGGCCGCCGTGCACTCCGTCAGCGCAAACACCCACCAGCCGCAGCCGCACACGAGACGCGGAGGCAACGCGAAGGGCTGAGGCGCAAGCACCCACCAGCCGCAGCCGCGTACGAGACGCGGAGGGGACGCGGGGGTATGTGCGCACGGAGCACCGAGCACACCCTCACGGCAAGAAACATGGGACGCGGCGCAGGGATGGCGAGTACGCACATACCCCCGCGGCCCCGCACCC
>NZ_LIPN01000250.1 GCF_001418325.1 Streptomyces atriruber
CCCCCGACGCCCCCGAGGCCCTCGCGCCCGAGATCCTCGACCTCCCCGCGCCTCGCAGCCGCGCCGACACCGGCGGCCCCTCCTCCGACCTGTTCCGCCAGTACCTGCGCGAAATAGGGCGCATCCCGCTGCTCACCGCAGCCGAGGAGGTGGAGCTCGCCCGTGCCGTGGAGGCCGGCCTCTTCGCCGAGGAGAAGCTGAGCAACACCCCCGACCTGGACTCCCAACTCGCCCTGGACCTCGACAAGCTGGTCGTCATGGGCCGGATGGCCAAGCGCCGCCTCATCGAGGCGAACCTCCGCCTGGTCGTCTCCGTCGCCAAGCGTTACGTGGGCCGCGGGCTCACCATGCTCGACCTCGTCCAGGAGGGCAACCTCGGCCTGATCAGGGCGGTCGAGAAGTTCGACTACGCCCGCGGCTACAAGTTCTCGACGTACGCGACCTGGTGGATCCGCCAGGCCATGTCCCGCGCCCTCGCGGACCAGGCCCGCACGATCCGCGTGCCCGTGCACGTCGTGGAGCTCATCAACCGCGTCGTGCGCGTCCAGCGCCGCATGCTCCAGGAGCGCGGGTACGAACCGACGCCCGAAGAGGTCGCCGCCCACCTGGACCTTCCGCACGAGCGCGTCAGCGAAGTCCTGCGCCTGGCCCAGGAGCCCGTCTCGCTGCACGCCCCCGTCGGCGAGGAGGACGACGTCGCGCTCGGCGACCTCATCGAGGACGGCGACGCCACGAGTCCCGTGGAGTCGGCGGCGTTCCTGCTGCTCCGGGAGCACCTGGAAGCCGTCCTCTCGACGCTCGGCGAGCGCGAACGCAAAGTCGTCCAGCTGCGCTACGGCCTGGCGGACGGCAGGCCCCGCACCCTGGAGGAGATAGGCCGGATCTTCGGCGTGACGCGCGAACGCATCCGCCAGATCGAGTCCAAGACCCTCAACAAGCTGCGGGACCACGCCTTCGCGGACCAGCTCAGGGGCTACCTGGACTGAGGCAGCCCCCGAGCGGGCGGGGCGGACAGGCCCTAGTCCACCTCGGCCACGGCCTGCGCGAACTGAGCCGCGTACAACCGCGCGTACGCACCGTCCGCGGCCAGCAGCGCGTCGTGCGTGCCCTGCTCCACGATCGAGCCGCTCTCCATCACCAGGATGGTGTCCGCGTCCCGGATCGTGGAGAGCCGGTGCGCGATGACGAACGACGTACGCCCGTGCGCGAGGCGTGCCATCGCCTTCTGGATGAGCACCTCGGTGCGGGTGTCGACGGAGCTCGTCGCCTCGTCGAGCACCAGGATCACCGGGTCGGAGAGGAACGCCCGCGCGATGGTGATGAGCTGCTTCTCGCCCGCGCTCACCCCCGTGCCGTCGTCGTCGATCACCGTGTCGTAGCCGTCGGGGAGCGTGCGCACGAAGCGGTCGGCGTGGGCGGCGCGCGCCGCCTCCTCGATCTCCTCGCGCGTGACGTCCTTCGGTGCGCCGTACGCGATGTTCTCCGCGATGGTGCCGCCGAACAGCCAGGTGTCCTGAAGGACCATGCCGATCCCGGACCGCAGTTCGTCGCGCGACATCGCCGCGATGTCGACCCCGTCCAGGGCGATCCGCCCGCCCGTCACCTCGTAGAACCGCATCAGCAGGTTCACCAGCGTCGTCTTGCCGGCGCCCGTGGGTCCCACGATGGCGACCGTGTGCCCCGGCTCGACGACCAGCGACAGGTCCTCGATGAGCGGCTTGTCCTCGTCGTAGCGGAAGGAGACGTGCTCCATCTCGACGCGCCCGCGCGACTTCTCGGGCCGCTCGCCGGGCACCGGGTCGGCCTCCTGCTCCGCCGCGTCGAGGATCTCGAAGATCCGCTCGGCGGACGCGACGCCCGACTGCACCAGGTTCGCCATCGAGGCGACCTGCGTCAGGGGCATCGAGAACTGCCGCGAGTACTGGATGAAGGCCTGCACGTCACCGATCGACAGCGTTCCCGAGGCGACCCGCAGACCGCCCACCACGGCCACCAGGACGTAGTTCAGGTTCGAGATGAAGAACATCAGCGGCTGCATGACACCGCTGTTGAACTGCGCCTTGAAGGAGGCCTCGTACAGCTGCTCGTTCTGCTCGGCGAACGCCTTCGCCGACTCCTCCTGCCGCCCGAACACCTTCACCAGGGTGTGCCCGGTGTACATCTCCTCCACGTGGGCGTTGAGCGTGCCGGTGGTCTTCCACTGCTGCACGAACTGCGGCTGCGACCGCTTGCCGACCTTCGTCGCCACGAAGAAGGACAGCGGCACCGTCACCAGCGCCACCAGCGCGAGCAGCGGCGACACCCAGAACATCATCACCAGGACGCCGATGATGGTCAGCAGCGAGTTGATGAGCTGGCCCATCGTCTGCTGCAGCGTCTGGTTGATGTTGTCGAGGTCGTTCGTGGCGCGGCTCAGCACCTCACCGCGCTGCCGCTTGTCGAAGTACGACAGCGGGAGCCGTGACAGCTTCGCCTGTACGTCGCCACGCATCCGGAAGACGGTCTTGTTGATGGCGCGGTTCGACAGACGCGTCGCCACCGCCATCAGCAGGCCCGCCACCAGGAACGTGCCGAGCGCGAGCAGCAGGACCTCGCCCACCGCGTCGAAGTCGATGCCCTTGCCGGGCGTGAAGTCGACACCGGAGAGCATGTCGGCCATGCCCCCGTCGCCCTTGGCGCGCAGGCCGTCCAGGGCCTGCTCCTTCGTCGTCCCCTCGGGCATGTCACGGCCGACGATGCCCGCGAAGAGCAGGTCGGTCGCTCGGCCGAGGATCTTGGGGCCGAGCACGGAGAGGGCGACGCTCAGGACTCCGGCCACGAGCATCGCGTACATCGTGCCGCGCTCGGGTCTGAACTGCGTGAGCAGCCGTTTGCCCGAGCCCTTGAAGTCCATGGACCGGGAGTCGGGGCCCATCATCGGTCCACCGATGCCAGGGGGCATTACGCGGCCTCCGCTTCCGTCAGCTGGGAGAGCACGATCTCCCGGTAGGTCTCATTGCTCTCCATCAGCTCGTGATGGCGGCCCGTGCCCACGACGCGGCCCTCGTCGAGGACCACGATGCGGTCGGCGTCCCGGATGGTCGACACGCGCTGGGCGACGATCACGACGGTCGCCTCGGCGGTCTCCCGGCCGAGCGCGGAGCGCAGCGCGGCGTCCGTGGCGTAGTCGAGCGCGGAGAACGAGTCGTCGAAGAGGTAGATCTCCGGGCGCTGCACGAGCGTGCGGGCGATGGACAGGCGCTGGCGCTGACCGCCGGAGACGTTCGTGCCGCCCTGCGCGATGGGCGCGTCGAGCCCCTCGTCGAGGCCCGTGACGAACTCCTTGGCCTGGGCGACCTCCAGCGCGTGCCAGAGCTCCTCGTCGGTGGCGTCCGGGTTTCCGTAGCGCAGGTTGGACGCGACGGTCCCGGCGAACAGGTACGGCTTCTGCGGCACGAGGCTGACCGTCTTCGCGAGCAGCGCGGGATCGACGGTGCCCACGTCCACCCCGCCGACGAGGACCTCTCCCTCCGTCGCGTCGATCAGCCGCGGTACGAGGCTCAGCAGCGTCGACTTGCCGCTGCCGGTCGACCCGATCACGGCGGTCGTCTCGCCGGGCCTGGCGACCAGGTGGACGGACTTGAGGACGGGCTCCTCGGCACCGGGGTAGCGGAAGCCGACGTCCCGGATCTCCAGGTGGCCGTGGCTGCGCAGGTCGTGCACCGGGGCGGCCGGGGGCACCACGCTGCTGTCGGTGTCCAGGACCTCCTCGATGCGCTCGGCGCAGACCTCCGCGCGCGGCACCATCATGAACATGAAGGTGGCCATCATCACGGACATCACGATCTGCATCAGATAGGCGAGGAACGCGGTGAGCGCACCGATCTGCATGCCGCCGCTGTCGATGCGGTGCGCGCCGAACCACACCACCGCGATCGAGGAGACGTTCACGACGGTCATGACGATCGGGAACATCAGCGCGAGCAGCTTGCCGGTGCCGAGCGAGACCTCGGTCAGGTCGGCGTTGGCCTTCCGGAAGCGCTCCTTCTCGTAGTCGTCCCGGACGAAGGCGCGGATGACGCGGTTGCCGGTGATCTGCTCGCGCAGCACGCGGTTCACGGTGTCGAGCCGCACCTGCATGGTGCGGAACAGGGGCCGCAGCCGCCGCACGATGAGGCTGACGCTGACGCCGAGGACCGGCACGACGGCGACCAGGACCGCGGAGAGCGGCACGTCCTGGCCGAGCGCCATCACGATGCCGCCGATGCACATGATGGGCGCGGACACCATCAGCGTGAACGACATCAGGACCAGCATCTGCACCTGCTGGACGTCGTTCGTCGTCCGCGTGATCAGTGACGGGGCGCCGAACTGGCCCACTTCGCGCGCCGAGAACGACTGCACCCGGTCGAAGACGGCGGCCCGCACGTCACGGCCGAGGGCGGCGGCGGTCCGCGCGCCGTAGAAGACGGCGCCGATGTTGCAGACCATCTGCACGACGGTGACGGCGATCATGATGCCGCCGAAGCTGAGGATGTAGCCCGTGTCGCCGTCGACGACACCGTTGTCAATGATGTCGGCGTTCAGGCTGGGCAGGTAGAGCGCCGCGCAGGTCTGCAGGAACTGCAGCAGCACCAGCAGGGCGATGGGCTTCTGGTACGGACGCAGATACGTCCGCAGGAGTCGTATGAGCACGCTCGGTCTCTCGAGGAGTCGGGTCTCGGGTCGCGGGTAGCGGATGTCGGCGGGTGGGGCGGCCGGGCAAGGCCGCACCCATCCTCCGACACCCGACCCATGGCCGCGCAACCGATTAACCCATGACCCGGTCAAATTTCAGCCCGGGTCAAGAACTGGGCTCACTCAAGAATCATGAAAGGGGTGGCTCAGGACGTGAAGGCCCCGGGATGGGACTGCTCCCGCACCGTCGCGTACTGCTGGCGCACGGCCTGCCCCACCGCGAGCTCGTCGCCCGGCTCGAAGACCTGCGCGGCGGCCCCCTGCCAGTGCGGCAGCTGACCGGTCAGCGCCCACGCGGCCTGCCGTGCCGCACCGATCGCCGCGTAGTCCGCGGGCTGCGGCACCACGACCTGCGTACCGAACAGCATCGGAGCCGCGGCCTGCACGGCGGGCAGCTCGGCGGCGGCGCCCAGCAGGAACACGCGCCGGACGTCCACCCCCCGCCCCCGCAGTACGTCGAGCGCGTCCCCGAGCCCGCACAGCATCCCCTCGAAGGCGGCGCGCGCCAGGTGCTCGGGCTTCATCGACTCCCGCCGCAGCCCGGTCAGCGTGCCCGCGGCATGCGGCAGGTTCGGCGTCTTCTCGCCCTCCAGATACGGCAGGAACACCAGGCCGTGCGCGCCCGGCGTGGACTTCATGGCGAGCGCGGAGAGCTCCTCCAGGTCGGTGACCCCCAGCATCTCGGCGGAGCCGCGCAGCACCCGCACGGCGTTCGACGTGTGGACCACCGGCAGGTGCATCCCGGTGGCGTCCGCGAGGGAGGTGATGCTCCCGCCCGCGTCGGCCAGCGCCTCGTGGTGCACGGCCATCACGGAGCCCGACGCTCCGAGGGACACCACGGCGTCGCCCTGCTGGACCCCGAGCCCGAAGGCGGCGGCCATCGTCTCGCCCGTACCGGCCGAGATCAGCAGCCCCTCGGGTGTCGTCCCCGCGGCCTCGGCGGGCCCGATCACCTCGGGCAGCATCGCCTGGTGCCCCAGGGCCATCTCGACGATCTCCGGGCGGTACGTCCCGGTCGCCGCCGACCAGTACCCGGTGCCCGAGGCGCCGCCGCGGTCGGTCGTGCGCCGGGCGGGCCGGCCGAGGAGCTGCCACACGAGCCAGTCGGGGGCCTGCAGGAGGGCGGCCACGCGCCGGGCGGACTCGGGCTCGGTCTTCGCCAGCCAGCGGAGCTTCGTCACCGGCAGTGCGGACTGCGGCACGCAGCCGACGGCCTGCGCCCAGGCCTCGCGCCCGCCGAGCCCGTCGATGAGGTCGACGGCGGCCACCTGCGCCCGCCGGTCGTTGCCGACGAGCGCGGGCCGTACGGTGTTGCCGTGCTGGTCGAGCGGTACGAGCGCGTTCTGCTGGGCGGATACGCCGATGGCCTGCACGCCTTCGAGCAGCCCGCCCCCGGCGGCTTCGCCGAGGGAGAGCAGCCAGGCCTGTGGATCGACGTCGGAGGGTCGTCCGCCACCCTCGGCGTTCTCCAGCGGATGAGGGGCGTACCCCTGCTTGAGCACGGCGCCCGTGTCCGTGTCACAGACCACGATGCGCGTGAAATCGGGCGAACTGTCCAACCCTGCGACTATCCCCATGCCAGGAATTCTGCCGCACCGCGGGCGGTGTCCCGTACCCCTGTTCGCTGTCCGCGTTCACTGCCCACGTGCCCGCCCATGTCCGCTGTGCGTGATCCGGCGGCTAGGTGTTGCTGGTGCCCCAGTCGTCCTCGGCGCCCCCCTGGCCCCGCTCGCGCAGGGACCGGACCCGGTCGGCGACCGAGTCGGGCATCTTGTCCCCGACCTTCTCGGATACGGAGTGGAAGGCCTTGCCCGCCACCTCGCGTCCCTGTTGCGTCGCGGACTCGACGGTGTTGCGCACGGCCGGGTTCTGCGAGATCTCACGGGCGGACTTCTTCAACTGCTCGTAGCGCTCGCGTCCGGCCCGGGTCCCGAGCACGTACCCGAGGGCCAGTCCCGCCACGAATGTGAGCCGGTACCGCATGGCTGCCACCCTTCCCTTGCGTCGGCGTCGCACGTCTGTCACTCGTCTGTCAGGCGTCCGACAGTCGTCTGCCGGTCGCCCGTCGGTCGTCTGTCGCTCGCCCGCTGATCCACCGAGGGATACCGATTGGCGGAGCACCCCCCTGCTTGCGCTAATGTATGTGTCGCAGCGAGCGCGCGCCGCCCGGAGAGTTCCCAGGTAGGTGCGTTCGATGCAACGAGACGATCCCCTGTAGCTCAATTGGCAGAGCAGCCGGCTGTTAACCGGCAGGTTACTGGTTCGAGTCCAGTCGGGGGAGCTCGGTCTCCTGTAGCTCAATTGGCAGAGCAGCCGGCTGTTAACCGGCAGGTTACTGGTTCGAGTCCAGTCGGGAGAGCTGTGACGAAGGACCCTCGAGATGCCTCTCGGGGGTCCTTTTTCGTGCTTGTTCCGCCCCTGATGGAACCACGCGGGCGGCGCTGCGGTCCTCATGGTCGAGCGATGCCGACCATCCGAAGCAGGAGATCGTATGAGCGGCTATGCTGCGGCAGACGGCGCGCACAAATGTGCGCGACGCGCCGTTAGGGGCGGTAGCTCAGCCGGTTAGAGCAGCGGACTCATAATCCGTCGGCCGTGGGTTCGAGTCCCACCCGCCCCACCACAGCGCTAGGCCGCAGGAACGTTTCCACCTGCGTCAACTGCGCAAACCTTCGGGTCCCGCCCGTTCGGGTGGCGCTGACGGTGATCGGCAGCTCGGCCGATGCTCGGCCAAAGTGTCGACAATCAAGACATGTAGCGGCCCCGGCCGGGGGACATGCCCGGCCGGGGCCTGATCTTCCGCCCGCCCCAGAGCTGCGGGGGTGCAAGGCGGGCGGAGCTACTGGGTTCTTCGCGCTTGGGCGCGCGCCTTCTGGAGTGCCTCACTCTCCTTCTGGCCTGGCGTGGGCAGATGCACGGGCATTCCTGTTCCTCGCCGACGAGGAGGTTGCCCATGCGGATGCTGACGCGAGAGGTGAGCTTGCTAGTCGTGCGGGTCCTCGGGCGAGCCCGTCAGCAGGTGCCACAGGCACGGCATGTACGGCACCATCAGGGGCTCGGTCGGGTCCGCCGGGGTATCCGTCACCGCGACGCCTCCTCGCCGGGCATGGAGGGCTCGGAGCCCTTCAGTACTGACTGCACGGCCCTCAGTGCCCGGCGCATGCGCGCGCCCTCGTCGCACTCCTCTGTACGGCAGGCGGGGCAGGTGGGCGTGTGGCCTCGGAGGCGTACGGCCAGCAGATGCGCGGCCGCCTCCAGGTTGAACAGCTCGATGAGCGGTGGCCCGCTGTCGACGGCGCTCATCGGGTTCCCGGCCGGGGAAGGTCGCGGGCGATGCGGACGAGCGCCCCAACGGACTGGACGGGGCAGAGGTCACCGTCGGCGCCGGCCGCCCCCGCCTTCCCCGTCCGGGCGTCCTCGCCCGGCTTGCCCGAGGCGCCCGTCGGCCCCGGCTCTCCCGTGTCGCCGGGCGGACCCTGCGGCCCGCGGGGGCCGGGGCGGGATTCGCCGGGCTCGCCACGGCTCCCGGGCGGCCCCGCGATGGGGGGGGTCCCTCCCATGCGCTCGACTTGACGCGCCAGCTGGTCGCGCGCCGAATTCGCCGTGCGCAGATCGTCCGTGACCGCCTGCAAGGTCAGCACGATCCACGCCACCACCACCCCCAGCACGATCGCGCCGAGACCGCCAAGACGTCACCACAGCGCCAACGTCGCTCCTCGGCCGGGATCTGCCCGCGCGTCATGACCTCGCTCCCGGGGTGAGCAGGATGATCACCGGCAGGAGAATGCCGACCAGGGGCACGACAACGGCGCCGATCAGCCATCTCCTAGTGGCGACGATGCGTTCCGCGCCCTTCTCCCGCAGCGTCTCCAGCGTGGTGACGCGCGCAGCCAACGCCTCGTGACGGAGGTCGTAGACCTCTTGGGAGACCTTGGTGTCGATGCGGTGGCCGAGCTGCTGGATGTCGTCGCGGACGTCGGCGAAGCGGTCCTCGAACCTGCGGACGACCTCGCCGAGAGTCGGCTCGTCGTCGCCGAACTCGCCGAGATCTAGGGCAACAACCGCATCGAGCAGGGCCGCGCGGGCTCCGTCCCAGACGACGCGGGCCGCATTGCCGACGCCCCTGTTATCCCGCTTAGGGATCTCGTCCAGCGGGGGAGGCCCGGCTGCGGGGCCGAGCCTCCCTTTGGCGGCGAGGTCCGAGGCGGCTTAGTTCACCGGTCCGCTTTCACGCCAGTACGGGTTGTCCAGGATCGCGTTCTGTCTGCGCACGATCGCGGCGGTGTGTGCGGGGGTCGGGCCGAGGGGTGTGCAGAGCGGGCAGATGCTGGTGCCCGCCGAGCTGCGGATCGTTCGTAGTGGTGGTCCCTGGTGCGCCGAGCAGATTGGGCCGCTCGTCAGGGAGCGGGAGTTGTCGTGCGGCGCCTGCCAGGTGTTGCGGGTCTCGTCGCCCGGGTCAGGCGGTGGCGTCTCCCGCGGCGGCTTCGAGCTCGTCCGCGCTTGCCCGGAACTCGTCGAATTCACCTGCGATCACCCCGTCGAGGAACTTGCTGATCTCCACCCGGCTCATGAGTAGTACCGGGGCGGCGGGGTCCTTGTCGTCGCTGATGGCGATCATGCGGGTGCCGTCGGGGATGCCGTGGTGCGGGTGGCCCTGGGCGGGCGGGGCCGCGGCGAGGATCACGCAGTCCTTCAGGATCGGGTCGAGGTCGGTGCGGCCCGCCTTGCGCCAGTCCAGGCGCGGTGCGGTCCAGTTGTCGTAGCGGATCGTGGTCCGGCCGTTGGTGAGCGTGCCCATGAGGTGCCTCCAGTTGGGTTGGTCCCTGGCCCGGCCAGGGCGTGGGTGCCCGCCGCGTGCGCGGTGGGAGTGCAAGGGGGTGGGCGGTCAGTCCGTGGACGGCGTGCCGGGCGCACTGAGAGGGATCGGGCCTCGGCGCGCGCCGCCCGCACGCTGTGGCCGATCGTGTGTCGGCACCTGATGCGCTTCAGCGGGATGTCGAGCGGGCCAGTCACGATCCCTCCCGCGGCGACGGGGGCGCGCCGGTGGCAGCCGCGGTCCCGGAGAGGGCGGAGCGGGTGGCCCGGTGTGCGCGGCGCAGTCGCTCGCCCGCCTCGCAGTAGTTCTCGACCTGGCAGGGGGTGCACTCGTCGAAGTGGGCGAGGAGGCCCTCGTACGCCTGCTGTGCTTGCCGTTCCTCGGCGGTCGTCTCCAGGAGGGTCATCGCCACCTCCGGTCGGACTCGGTGCGGGCGATGCGTACCAGGGCGGCGACGGACTGGACGGGGCACAGGTCTCCGACGATGCGGGGGCGCACCGCCCAGTACAGGCCGGTCGGGCCGGTGAGGTCGGAGGCCGGGACGGACAGGTAGTGGCCGGTGCTCAGCATCGGGGCCTCGCTGTACTGCTGCGTCCACCGTGTCGTGGGTGAGGGCTCGATGAGCGCGTAGTACTGGTGCTGTGGTCGGTTGTGGATGACTGGACCGTTGAGCAGTTCGGCCAGTGTCGCGGTCACGATGTCCAGGTCATCGGTTCCGACAGCTGTGTACATGAGCGGAGCGGGCAGGCATACCGTGTTGAACCTCGTACCGAGGGGCAGCAGGGCAGTTCCTTGTTCCGCCCACTCCCGGTGGGCCTGGCGCGGCTCGTCCTGTGCGCGCGCCAGCCAGTCGAACGCCGCGCTCATCAGCCTCGGGTAACTGCTACGTCCCGTGCCGAGGGCGGCGCCCGTCATCTCGGCCATGTGGACTCCTGTTCCAGTCGGTCATGCCCCGAAGCCGCTGTGCGGTCGCCGGAGTGCTGTCCTCCCATCGAAGTGCCTCGTCAGTGCGGGTGGAGGAGCCCATTAGGGGCCTGCCAGGGGCCAGTTGCCGAGTAGCGTGGAAGAGAGGAGGCCCCTTGCATGGACGACGCGAAGACTGCACGGCAAACGTTTGGCGCGCATGTTGCTGCCCTGCGCAAGCGTGCGCGGCTCTCGCAGTCTCAGCTCGCCGCGCGTCTGTGCTCGGTCAGTGGCACGGCGACTCTCACGCGTAACGAAGTCTCGCGGTGGGAGAGGGGTGAACGGTTGCCGGATGCCTGGCTCGTGGCTCTGGCCACGGTGCTTTCTGTGGTGCCCGCGGACCTGGAGCGGGCGGCCGCGGTTGCGCGGGGCGAGGTGGAGGAACTGCAGGACGATCACCCGCACGCTGTGGTGCAGGAGCGAGCGGGCTGGCTGCTCACACATGACAACGCGCATGGCGGCGACCACGTCGCAGACGCGGCCATCCAGGTGTGGCACTCGGAGCGATCGAGGATCTCTGGCGAAGACAAGGCGCAACTGGCTGTCGTCGCGGAACTCGCCGAGATCGCCGGTTGGTTGTTGTTCGACGCGGCTCGTCCTGGGGAGGCCCGCGCGGCCTGGCTGGAGTCTCTGCACCTCGCGCGTGTCGCCGGGGACCGGACCCTCCAGTGGTTCGCCATGGGTCTGTTGGCCATGGAGGCCACGGAGAGTGGCCGTCCGGGCGAAGCACTCGCTCTCTGTACGGAGATCACCGGCCGCAGTATCCCGCCGCGTGTGGCACTGCTCACGGAGGTCAGGCGGAGCCGTGCGCTCGCCGCCGTCGATGACCGCGCTCGGGCCCGGCAGTCCATCGGCAGGGCGCGCAGCAGTCTGGAGGACTCCCTGCATCCCCGCGACCCTCAGTGGTCGTGGTGGATCAACGATTTGGAGGTGACCGGTCACGAAGCGGAGGTGGCGCTTCTGCTGGCGGAGCCTGCCCGTGCGGTGTCGCATTTCACGCGGACCCGCGATCTGGTCCAAGCAGTCGATCCCGTGGGGCGCGGGGCGCTGTACTACTCCACCGCAGAGTTGGATGCCCTTGTACGCCTCGGGGCCTGGAGGGAAGCCGAAGAGTCGCTCACCCGGCTGGGACCGCTCCTGCGCAACGTGACCTCGTCCCGCCACCGTGGGCGCCTTCGCAAGGTGCTGCGGTCCATCGACCGTGACGGTCCCCGGTGGTTGGTCGATACGGCGCGCGATGTGACGGGCGGCTGACTGTGAGACCGATATCAGGCGCGGCCGACGGCGGGTGCCTCGCGGACGAGCTATTCGGGGGGGAGGGGAAGGGGAACAGCAGGTGTGGGACCGCCGGGTGCCCCACCCCACTCTGTGGGCGGGGACCAACCCCGCATACGCGAGGACCACAGGAGGCTGCCGCCTTCCGGGTTGAGGTTCGCCTCAGTCATCCTGTCCGTCCCCTGGGTGGCGTCCGGGTCGCTCCTTCGGGGCACGTCGAAGCCCAGGTCCAGTGGGATGGCCGTGTTTGATAGCCGCAGCCGATCAGGAACGGTCACGCCCGCCAGGATGTCGGAGCCACTGCAGGCGGGCAGTGGGCGTTGGCGGGCCTTGGGTGGCGGTGGACGTGCCGAGGAGTGCGGCTGCGTATCTGGGCGTCGGTCGGATCGTGAGCGCCGGGCTCCCGAGCGCCATCACTCCGGTCGTGTCGCCGCAGCCCCGTGGGCGTCGCATCGAGTCGCCGAGCAGGTCTCGCACCGGCACCGGCGCCCGCTTCTGGAGGTGGTCCAGGGCCTTGTGGGGCGCCGATTCGTCGATCAGGTCCAGGAGCGAGGCGAAGGCCAGAAGCGTGGGGAGGGGGTGCCGTCCCCACAGGCGCGGTCCGGGGTGGGTGGGCTGTTGGAGGTTCCTCCAGGGCGTGGGGTGCGTAGGCGCATCTGCCATGGGATATCCGTATCAACTTTTACAAATGCGAGGCGATCACGCTTATCGTGGCGCGTATGCAGTCCTACACAATCGGGCAGGCCGCCCGTCTGCTCGGGGTCAGTCCCGATACCGCTCGTCGTTGGGCCGATGCCGGTCGTGTTGCCACGCATCGGGACGAGGCCGGGCGGCGGCTCATCGATGGGCGGGATCTTGCCGCCTTCTCCATCGAGGTCGGGCAGGGCGGTGGTGCGGGTGCCGGTGTAGGGGAGGAGGACGTTCCTTATACCTCCGCTCGCAACGCCTTTCCCGGCATCGTCACCGCCGTGAAGCTCGGTGACGTCGCCGCGCAGGTGGAGATCCAGGCCGGGCCGCACCGGCTGGTCTCGCTGCTGACCCGGGAGGCCGTGGAGGAGCTCGGCCTTGAGGTCGGGGTCGAGGCCACCGCGCGGGTCAAGTCCACCAGCGTTCATATCGATCGGGCTTGAGGACGGGGCCCGGGTTCCTCGTCTCGCCTTCGGCTTTTTGTTGTTCCTTGCCCTCCCCTCTCCGCCACTCCGCCATCCGCCAGGAGCCGTGCCATGCCCCCGAAGTTCGCCGCCCGCCCCGTCCGCCGTACCGCCGCCGCCGTCGCCACCGCCGCCCTGCTCCTTCCGCTCGCCGCCTGCGGCAGTGACGATGACAGCGATGGGAAGAAGGAGGGTGGTAGTGAAGACGTGAGTCTTACCGTTCTTGCTGCCTCCTCCCTCACCGACGTCTTCGCCACCGCCGAGAAGGTCTACGAGAAGGACCACCCGGGCACGAAGATCACCGTCTCGCCCGCCGGGTCGCAGGAGCTTGCCGCGCAGGTCAAGCAGGGGGCGCCCGCCGATGTGCTCGTCACCGCCGACACCAAGACCATGGACGGGCTGAAGGGGGAGACCGGGCAGCCCACCGTCATCGCCAAGAACCGGCTCGTCATCGCCACCCGCGAGGGTAATCCGGAGAAGGTCAAGGGGTTGAAGGATCTTGCCGACAGCAAGTTGAAGGTCGTCCTCGCCGATGACACCGTGCCCGTCGGGCGGTACAGCAAGCAGGTCCTCGACAAGCAGGGCGTCAAGGTGAAGCCGGTCTCCAAGGAGGCCAACGTGCGGTCCGTGCTCAGCAAGGTCGAGCTCGGTGAGGCCGACGCCGGGATCGTCTACAAGACCGATGCCGCCACCGCCCCCGACAAGGTCGACGCCGTCGAGATCCCGGACGCGCAGAACGCCGTCGCCTCGTACCCGGCCGCGACCCTCAAGGGCTCCAAGAACGGCGACGCGGCCGCCGCGTTCGTGAAGTGGCTCAGCACGCCGGAGGCGCAGAAGATTCTGCGGGACGCCGGCTTCCAGAAGCCGTAGCCCCGATGGCTCGGCTCGGTTCCCGCCCTCGGCCCCGCGTGCGTTCCCGCGCGCCGCTCACGCTCGCCGTCCCCGCCCTGCTCGCCGTCGCGTTCCTGCTGATGCCGCTCGTCGGCATCCTCGCCCGGACCGAGTGGGGGGACCTGGGGAGTCATCTGACGACTCCCGGGGTCACCCAGGCCCTGAAGCTCTCGCTGCTCGTGTCCTTCTGGGCGCTCGGGCTCTCGCTCGTGCTCGGGGTGCCGTTGGCCTGGCTGCTGGCCCGGGTGGAGTTCCGCGGGAAGGCGCTCGTACGGTCCCTCGTGCTGCTGCCGATGGTGCTGCCGCCCACCGTCGGAGGCGTCGCGCTCCTCCTCGGGTTCGGGCGGCGCGGGCTGCTCGGGCCCTGGCTGGAGGACACCTTCGGGGTCGTGCTGCCCTTCCACACGTCGGGTGCGGTGGTCGCGGCCACGTTCGTCGCGATGCCGTTCCTCGTCATCAGCCTGGAGGGCGCGCTGGGCGGGCTGCGGCCCGGATTCGAGGAGACGGCAGCCTCGCTGGGGGCGTCCCCGGTACGGGTGTTCCTCACCGTCACCCTGCCGATGGTCGCCCCCGGGCTCGCCGCGGGCGCGGCGCTGACCTGGGCGCGGGCGCTCGGCGAGTTCGGGGCCACCATCACCTTCGCGGGCAACCTGCCGGGCACCACGCAGACCCTGCCGCTCCAGGTGTATCTCCTCCTCCAGGACTCCCCGGAGGCCGCGACCTCCCTGTCGCTGCTGCTCCTCGCCATCGCGATGGCCGTACTCGTCGGGCTTCGGGGGCGGTGGACCGCCGGGGCCGGGACAGGGGC
>NZ_LIPN01000251.1 GCF_001418325.1 Streptomyces atriruber
GCAGAGATCTCTGCATGCCGCGTACAGATTCGGTGGAGATTACGCCACCGAAACTTACTCCAGCGTAAGTAAGTTGTCCGGCCCTTACCCTTGTGGCCGTATTTTGACCGGCTGACCAGTGCCGATGGCGCGGGCCGCCCACTTCTGGACCCCCTCCCGCACGCGCGCGCCGTGGGGTACGGTCACGGCGCTGTGCGGAGCGCCACAAGGAGCATCATTGCGCGAGTTCACGAATCCTCCGATGGCGTCGGTGCCGCTGGTGGGCGGCCTTGCCGACGCCGTGTTCGACCATGCCCTCGAGGACCCGCTCCGCATCGCCTTCGGCCGCAAGACCGACGGACAGTGGCACGACGTCACGTCGGGCGAGTTCCGTGACGAGGTGCTCGCCCTCGCCAAGGGCCTGATCGCCCAGGGCGTCCGGTTCGGCGACCGCGTGGCCATCATGTGCCGCACCCGCTACGAGTGGACGCTCTTCGACTTCGCCCTGTGGGCCATCGGCGCCCAGGTGGTGCCGATCTATCCGACCTCCTCGGCCGAGCAGGTCCTGTGGATGCTGCACGACGCGCAGGTGTCGGCCGCGATGGTCGAGCACGAGGACCACGCGATGACGATCGGCTCCGTCGTCGACCGGCTGCCGCAGCTGCGCAGGCTCTGGCAGCTGGACGCCGATGCCGTGGGCGAGCTGAACGCCGCGGGGCGCGACATCGACGACGACGTGGTGCACCGCCACCGCCGCGCGGTCACCCCCGACTCCATCGCCACGATCATCTACACGTCGGGCACCACCGGCCGCCCGAAGGGCTGCCTGATCTCCCACGCGAACTTCATGTTCGAGTCGGAGGTGATGGTCGGGCGATGGGAGCCGGTCTTCCACTCCAAGCGGGGCGACGAGGCGACCACGCTGCTCTTCCTGCCCCTCGCCCACGTCTTCGGCCGCATGGTGCAGATCGCCGCGGTGCGCGGCCGGGTCAAGATGGGCCACCAGCCGAACCTCAACGCGGCGGCGCTGCTCCCGGACCTGGCGGCGTTCCGGCCCTCGTTCATCCTGGCCGTGCCGTACATCTTCGAGAAGGTCTTCAACGCGGCGCGGCGCAAGGCGGAGAAGGACGGCAAGGCGGGCGCGTTCGACAAGGCCGTCGAGTGCGCCGTGCGGTACGCCGACGCGATGGAGGCCAGGGCCTTCGGCACGGGTCCCGGCCCCTCGGCCGGGTTGCGCATGCAGCACCAGCTCTTCGACAAGCTCGTCTACTCCAAGGTGCGCGAGGCGATGGGCGGCCGGGTGCGGCACGCGATGTCGGGCGGCTCGGGCATGGACCGGCGGCTCGGGCTGTTCTTCGCGGGCGCGGGCGTGACGATCTACGAGGGGTACGGCCTCACCGAGTCGACGGCGGCGGCGACCGCCAACCCGCCCGAGCGCACCCGCTACGGCACGGTCGGCCAGGCCATCCCCGGCACCACCGTGCACATCGCGGAGGACGGCGAGATCTGGCTGCACGGCGGCAACGTCTTCCAGGGCTACCTCAACAACCCCAAGGCCACCGACTCGACCCTGCATGACGGCTGGCTCGCCACCGGTGACATCGGCGCGCTCGACGAGGACGGTTATCTGACGATCACCGGGCGCAAGAAGGAGATCCTGGTGACGTCCGGCGGCAAGAGCGTCTCGCCGGCCCAGCTGGAGGAGCGGGTGCGCGACCACCCGCTGGTCGCCCAGTGCATCCTCGTCGGCAACGACCGGCCCTACATCGCCGCGCTCGTCACCCTGGACTCGGAGGCCGTGGAGCACTGGCTGACCATGCGCCGCAAGCCGATGCTGCCCCCGGGCGACCTGGTGCGCGACCCGGATCTGGAGACCGAGGTGCGGCGGGCCGTGGTCGCCGCCAACACCCTGGTCTCGCAGGCCGAATCGATCCGCACGTTCCGGATACTGGCGCACCAGTTCACCGAGGAGCACGGCCTGCTGACGCCGTCGCTGAAGCTGAAGCGGAAGGCGATCGAGACGGTGTACTCCGCGGAGGTCGAGGCGCTGTACCGCAGCTAGGCAGGGCCCCATCGACCCTCGGGCAGTCACGGCAGCGGTTTCTGACGGGTCATCAAATACCGCCGCGACACTTATTGACGGTTCATCAGGTCACGCACAGAATCAGCCCCACTTCGACTTCAGGGGGCTCGACCGTGTCGCGATCGATCCGCACCATCACCGCCGCCGCTGCGGCCCTGCTGCTCGCCACCGCCTGCAACTCCGCCTCCAACAGCGAGGGTTCGGGCGGCGGGGGCGGCGCCGGGGGCGGCAGCTCCGTGCGCGGAGTGACCGACGACTCCATCAAGGTCGGCGGGATCGTCTCCATGACGACCGCCAGCGGATACAGCAAGAAGGACACCGACCTCGGCGCGAAGGCCCGCTTCGACCGCGCCAACGCGGAGGGCGGCGTGCACGGCCGGAAGATCGACTATCTGGGCGCGGAGGACGATGGGCAGGACCCGGGCAAGAACCTCGCCGCGGCGCGCAAACTGGTCCAGCGGGAGAAGGTGTTCGCGATCTCCCCGATGAGCTCGGTCACCTTCTCCGGTGCGGACTTCCTGCAGAAGCAGAAGGTGCCCACGTTCGGCTGGGGCACCATCCCGCCCTTCTGCGGCCCGAGCTACATGTACGGCTTCGGTGGCTGCATGGTGCCGATGCCCGGCGGCACGATCACCCAGAGCTGGCCCGAGGGCCTCACGAAGGTGATGGGCGGCGCCAAGGGGAAGTCCGTGGCGATCCTCGCCAACGACAACGACGCGGGCACCTTCGCCATCCGCACCTACAAGCAGTCCTTCGCGGCCGCCGGGTACGAGGTGACGTACGCCGAGCCGACCGTCCCCGCCACCTCCGTGCCGAGCGACTGGTCGGCGTACACGAAGGAGATCCTGCGCTCCGACGGCGGCAAGGCGCCGGACGCCGTCGTCTCCGTCATGCAGACCCCGTACAACATCGGCCTGTTCACGGCTGTCAAGCGCGCGGGGTTCAAGGGTGTCATCACCGACCCCACCGACTACGACCCCGGCCTGCTCGCCAAGAGCGCCACGAAGAAGGCCCTCGACGGCGTGCACGTACTCCTGACCTTCCAGCCGTTCGAGCAGGACAGCGCGGACATGCGGCAGTTCAAGGAGGACATCAGGAAGACGGCGGGCGAGAACGTGCCGCTCAACATGCACATGATGACCGGCTACATGTCCGCCGACCTCTTCCTCTCCCTCGCCGAGAAGGCGGGCAAGGACCTCACCGTCGACTCCTTCCAGAAGGCGGCGGACGGCTACTCCGACACCGGCACCATGGTCGGCGACCGCAGGCTGCGCCAGGGGCAGAAGGAGTCGTTCGGCTGCGGCGCCCTCGTGCAGCTGAAGAACGGGAAGTACGCGGTGTCGTCGCCCTTCAAGTGCTACGAACCGATCCCCTTCAAGTAGGGGCGGGCCGCCATGTCGGACCTCCTCGGATTCGTGCTGAGCGGTCTCGTCTCGGGCGCCCTGTACGCCCTGCTCGCAACGGGCCTCGTCCTGTCCTACTCCGCCTCGGGCCTCTTCAACTTCGCCCACGGCGCCACCGCCTACCTCTGCGCCCTCGCCTTCCACGAACTGCACTCGGGCTTCGGCTGGCCCGCCGTGCCGACGGCGCTGCTCCTCGTCCTGGTGGTCGCACCCGCCCTCGGCTGGGGCCTGGACCGGCTCATGTTCCGCAAACTGGCGCGGGTCGGCGAGACCGCGCAGATCGTCGCGACGATCGGCCTGCTCGTCGCGCTGCCCGCGCTGGGGCTGTGGGTGGTCGAGCTGCTCGACGACGCGGGCGCACCGGTGAAACCCGCGGAGAACCAGTTCGGCCTGCCGGGCGTCGGCCCGAGCCCGGCCCGCAGCTGGCAGCTCATGGACGGCGTCGGCATCGACTCCGACCAGCTGATCACCTGGGTGGCCACCGCGGTGGTCGCCGTCGGCCTGTGGATCCTGATGCGCCACACGCCGCTCGGCCTCAGGCTCCGTGCCGCGGTCGACAACCGTTCCCTCGTGGAGCTGCGCGGCATGAGCGCGGACCGGCTCTCGTCGGTGGCGTGGATGCTGTCGTCCGGACTCGCGGGCCTTGCGGGCGTGCTCGCGACCCCCTTGCTGGGGCTCTCCTCGCACGACTTCACCCTGTTCCTCTTCGTCTCGGCGACGGCCGCCGTGCTCGGCCGCTTCCTGTCGATCCCCCTGGCGTTCGCGGGCGGGCTCGGACTCGGCGTGCTGCAGAACCTCGTCGCGGGCTACGCCGACTTCGCCGAGCAGATCACCGGCTTCCGTACGGCCATGCCGTTCCTGATCCTGTTCGCCGGGCTGCTCCTGCTCACCCGGCGGCAGCGCACCGCGGGCACGGCGGCGGTGGACGCGCCGCCCGTCGACTATCTCGCCGGACGGTCCTGGACCCGCAGGTGGGGGCCGTGGGCGGTGGCCGCGCTCGCCCTCGCCCTCTCCTTCTACACGGTCACCACGCCGTTCTGGAGCGGCATCCTCGCGCAGGGCCTCGCGATCTCGCTGGTCTTCATCTCCTTCACCGTGGTGACGGGGCTCGGCGCCATGGTGTCCCTGGCGCAGGCCACCTTCGTCACGGGCGCCGCGCTGGTCGCCGGGCTCCTGATGAGCCACGGCTGGCCGTTCGCCGGGGCGGCGCTGGTGGGCACGTGCGCGGCCGCGGCCCTCGGCGCGCTCGTGGCGCTGCCCGCGCTGCGGCTCGGCGGGCGCTCGCTGGCCCTCGCCACGCTGGCGCTCGCCTTCCTCGCCGACCAGGTGCTCTTCCAGATGGGGTGGCTGCGCAACGGCGACACGGGCTGGGAGATCCCCCGCCCGGTCGTCGGCCCCGTCGACCTCTCGGACGACCGGGCCATGGGCGTCGCGATGGTCGTCCTCGTCACGGCGGCCGTGGCCTCGCTCGGCGCGCTGCGGAACTCGCCGTCGGGGCGGGCCATGCTGGCGGTGCGCTCCGCCCCGGCGGCGGCGATGGCGTCCGGCGTCTCGGTGGTCCGCACGAAGCTGCTCCTCTTCACGCTCTCGGCGGGGCTCGCGGGATTCGGCGGCGTGATGTACGCGTCCTTCAACACCCGCATCACCGCGACCGACTTCACCGCGATGACGGGACTGATCTGGCTGGCGGTCGCGGTCGCCGCGGGCGTGCGCAGGCCGCAGTTCGCGGTGGTGGCGGGACTGGTCTTCGCGATCGTGCCGCACCTGCTGACGGACTACGTCACGGAGTCCGCGCACCTCCCGGTGATCCTCTTCGGTCTCGCGGGGCTGGCCCTGGCGAACGACCCGGACGGGTACTGCGCGGCGGTGTCGGTGCGGATGCATCGGAGGCGGGCGCGGGGATCGGTGACTCCGGTGACTCCGGTGACTCCGGTAGTCACGCACTCCCTGCCTGCCGAGGGTGAGTACGCTTCCCGGCCGCCGGAAGGACCCGACGGCCAAGCCGGTGACGAACGGGCAGGGACAGAGTCGGGGGCAAGGGCCGGGGCACCGCCCGTCCTCGTCCTCCGCGGACTCCACGCAGGCCACGACGGCGCCCCCGTGCTCCACGGAGTCGACCTCACCGTCCACCCCGGCGAGATCGTCGCCCTGCTCGGGCCCAACGGAGCCGGAAAGTCCACCACTTGCCTCGCCGCGGCGGGGCTGCTCACACCCACGCGGGGCCAGGTGTACGTCGCCGGGCGCGACGCCACCCGCGAAGACGCCACCCATCGTTCCCGGGCAGGCGTCGTCCTCGCGCCCGAGGGCCGCGGCATCTTCCCCTCGCTCACCATCGACGAGAACCTCGCCCTGTACCTGCGGGACCGGGACGAACGCGACGCCGTGTACGAGCGGTTCGCGGGACTCGCGGCGCGGCGCAAGGTCCCCGCGGGCTCCCTCTCCGGAGGGGAGCAGCAACTGCTGGCGCTCGCACCGCTGTTGCAGCGCCCGCCGAAGGTGCTGATCGCGGACGAGCCGTCGCTCGGGCTCGCGCCGCGCATCGTGGACGACGTGTTCCGGCTGCTGGTCGAACTCCGGGACGCGGGCGCCGGGTTGCTGCTCGTCGAGGAGAAGGCCGCCGAGATCCTCGGGGTCGCGGACACGGTGGCGTATCTCGCGCAGGGCCGCGTCTCCTGGTGCGGTCCGCGTGCGCAGGTGCGGGCGGACCGGCTCACGGAGGCGTACCTGGGCATGGCCGCGAGCGGCGGACGGCGGACGACGAAGGGCGTGACGCAGCCATGAGGAAGCGGGACCACGTCCTGGAGGCGGAGGACATCGGCGTGCGCTTCGGCGGGATCCGCGCTCTCGACGGGGTGCGGCTCGGCGTCCGCCGGGGCGAGGTCTGCGGACTCATCGGCCCCAACGGCGCGGGGAAGACCACGCTGTTCGACGTCCTGTCCGGCATCCGCGGCCCCGACCGCGGGCGGGTGCTGCTCGACGGGCGGGACGTCACGCGCCGCTCCCCCGTGTGGCGTGCCCGGCACGGGATGCGGCGCACCTTCCAGCGGCAGCAGCTCTTCGGCCAGCTCACCGTCGCCGACAATCTCGTCGTCGCGCAGGAGTGGCGGGGCGGTGGCGGCGGCTTCGCCGCGGACCTGCTGGCCGCGCCGACCCGGCGCGCGCACGAGGCCGGACGGCGCGAACGGGCGGCGGCGGTGCTGCGTTCGTGCGGCCTCGACGAGCTCGCCGGGCAGTACGCGGGCGCGCTGCCGGTCGGACAGGCCCGCATGGTGGAGCTGGCGCGCGCGGTCGCGGACCCGCCCGGGGTACTGCTCCTGGACGAGCCCGCTTCCGGGATGACGGCCGACGAACGACAGCGGCTGGCGGCCGTCGTCCGTCATCTCGCGGACGCCGAGGGCTGCGCGGTGCTCCTCGTCGAGCACAACGTCGCCTTCGTGATGGAGCTCTGCGCCCGCGTCGTCGTCCTCGACCTCGGCCGGGTCCTGGCCCACGGGACACCGGCCGAGGTGCGCGCGGATCCGAAAGTGCGGGACGCCTACCTGGGAACCCCGGCGAGCGGCTCGCCGTGACCGCCGCCGGACGCCTCACCCTCCGTACTGGGCAACGATCTTGGTGAAGTCGTAGGGCGCCTGGCCGATGCCGCTGCAGGAGTCCCCCGCGCTGCCCCCGGAGCCGCAGTCGCGGTCGCGGTTGACGGCCCAGAAGGCGAAGCGCGCGATGTGGCGCTGCTTGGCGTACGCGAGGATCTTCTTGAAGTCGGCCGTGGTCACCGTCTCGCCCGCCACGTCGGTCTTGCCGTTCATGGAGGAGATCCCGGTGCGCTTGTACGCGTCGGCGTCGCTGTAGCCGTAGGCGCTCTTGACCGCGTTCTTGAGGCCCTCCATGGCGCTGACGGAGGCGTCGCCCATGGTGCCGCTGTGCCCGCCGAAGTCGAACGGCATGATCACCCAGGCGTCGTTGGCGAGCCCGGCGGCGGCGCCGCGCTTGATGAGGTCCTTGCCGGTGGCGTCGGGGCCGCTCGGGGTGGTGCCCATGGTCACGTAGGTGACGATGCCCGGATTCTTCGACTTGACGATCTTCAGGGCGTCCACGACGCGCTGGCGCACCGTGGCGTTGCTGAATTCGGTGTCCTCGATGTCGATGTCGAAGGCCTTCAACTTGTAGGCGTCGATGACCTTTTGGTACGCGGCGGCGAGCGCGGTGGCGCTCCCGCACTTCTCGCCGAGCTTGGCCCCGCTCCAGCCGCCGACGGACACGACTATGTCGCCGCCGGCGCCACGTATGGACTTGATGGCGGCCTCGTCGGAGCCGCCCTTCAGCGGGCGGTTGCCGTCCCAGGCCGGGTTGCACCCGCCGTCCGACAGGATGAAGGCGAGCGTGAACCACTTGACGCCGGTCGCGGCCATCACGTCGGTGGGCTTCTGCGGGTTGCCCCAGCCGAGGTACTCGTAGGGGGCCGCGTGAATGGTGCCGGACGCCTGCGCGGCGGGGGCGGGCGGGGCCTGCGCGGACGGCTCGGCGGCCAGGGTCAGCGCCGCGGAGCCGGTCAGCGCGCCGGCGGCGGCAAGGGCGACGGTGATTCTGCGACGGGCGTGAGGTGACGTCTTCGACATCGGGGGTTCCTCTCTGCGATGTCCTCTGCGGTGGCATCTGCAATGTCAGGAAGCTTTCCTGACAGTCGGTGGGCGCAAGGGGCTCAAGACCCTTGCGGGGGGGGACTAGCGGGAGTACGTCTGGACCTGGGCGCGGACCGGGGACGCCGGGTCCGCGGTGTGCGTGCGGTACGTGTAGCCGGGTGGGCCCTTCGCGGGGTCGCCCGCCCCGTCGACCAGGGCGCGGACCGCCGCGTGGTCGGGCGAGCGGTGGCAGGCGGGGTCCGTGCGGGCGGCGTCGCCGGTCAGGGCGTACGCCTGGCAGCGGCAGCCCCCGAAGTCGACGGTGCGCAGCTCGCAGCCGCGGCAGGGAGCACCCATCCAGGCCTCGCCGCGGTAGCGGTTGAAGGCGTCCGACTCCCGCCAGATCCAGGCGAGTTCATGGTTCCTGACGTTCGGCGCGGCCGGTCCGAGGAGATCGGCGGATGCCGGGCAGGGCAGCACCGTGCCGTCGGGGGCGACGGTCAGCGAGAGGGTGCCCCAGCCGCCCGTGCAGGGCTTCGCGGTGCCGTCGACGTAGTCGGGCGCGACCCACACGAGCTCCATGCGCCCGGCGAGCCGCTCCCGCCAGACCTCCACGCGGTCCCGGGCCCGCGCCACCTGGTCGCGGTCCGGGAGCAGCGCGTCGCGGTTGCGCAGCGCCCACCCGTAGAACTGGGTGTTGGCCAGCTCGACGCGGTCGGCACCCCAGGCCAGGCCGAGCTCCACGAGGGAGTCGAGCGCGTCGAGGTTGGCGCGGTGCAGGACGGCGTTGAGCCCGAGCGGCAGCCCGGCCCGCCCGATGAGCCGCGCCGCACGCTCCTTGGCCGTGAAGGCACGCGCTCCGGCGATGAGTTGGGCGTCGCCCGGGTCGGGGTGCTGGACGGAGAGCTGGACGCTGCGCAGCCCGGCGGCCACGAGCCGGTCCAGGCGCTCGCCGTGCAGGCCGACTCCGCTGGTCACGAGCTGCGTGTGGATGCCTGAGCCGTCGGCGGCCGCCACGATCTCCGGAAGGTCGCGGCGCAGCAGGGGCTCACCGCCGGACAGGTGGGCCTGCACGACACCGAGGTCGGCGGCCTGGCGCAGTACGTTCCCCCATTCATCGCAGGTCAACTCGGATTCTCTTGCCGTCAGTTCGACGGGGTTGGAGCAGTAGGCGCAGCGCAGGGGGCAGCCGTGGGTTAGTTCGGCGAGGAGCGCCCAGGGCGGGTCGGGCTGCCGGGCTGCCGTCACCGAAGCCATCCCTCCGCCCGCAACTGCGCCAGGAAGCAGGGGACTTCCTCGGCGACGGGCGCGTCCGGGTGCCGCTCCGACAGCTCCGCGACGATGCCCGCGACATCGCGCTCGCCGTCGCACAGACCCACGATGCTTCCCGCGGCTCCGCGCAGGACGACGACGCGCTCGGGCAGCACCAGCAGGTCGACGTCGCGCACCCGGTCGTGCCGGAGCACCACCGAGCGGACCAGTGCGGGCCGCCATGCATCGCGTACGGCGTCACACACGACTTCATTGGCGGTCATCCGGCCTCCCCGGGCCCCCGGTCGACGGCGTCGAGCAGCGACCACAGGACGTCGCACTTGAACGCGAGGGCGGCGACGGCCCGTTCCTGCTCCTCGCGGGTGCGGGCCCAGGTCAGGACGAGGCCGAGCGCTTCCCTGCCGTCCCGGCCGCCCTGCCCGACGCGCGTGCGGAAGTAGTCGAGCCCCGCGGTGTCGATCCACGGGTAGTGCTTTTCGAAGGCGGCGATCCTGGTCCGCATCAGGTCGGGCGCGGAGAGTTCGGTGAGCGAGGCGGCGACGGCGTCGAGTGCGGGGCCGAGCCTGCAGAAGTTGACGTATCCGTCGACGGCGAGCCGCACTCCGGGCAACACCTTTGAGGAGTCGAGGAGTTGTTCCCTTCCGAGTCCGGCCGCCTCGCCGAGCCGCAGCCAGCTCTCGATGCCGCCCTCGCCGTCCCGTTCCCCGTCGTGGTCCCGGATCCTGCGCAGCCAGCCGCGCCGCAGCGCGGGGTCGTCGAACTTGGCGAGGACCAGGGCGTCCTTGACGGGGATGTGGCGCTGGTAGTGGAACAGGTTGGCGATCCAGCGGCGCACCTCCCCGGGGGTGAGGTCGCCCTCGTGCATGCGCACGTTGAAGGGGTGCCGGTCGTGGTAGCGCGCGGCGGAGACGGCACGCAGCCGGTCGGTGAGCTCCTCCGGGGTCCAGGGTGGCGCCGTCGTCGGGGCCCCGGCCGTGCCGGGCGCCGTGGCGGTCATCGCGTTCACAGCTCGATCACCATCCCGTCGACGGCGACCTCCAGGCCCCACTCCGCCAGGAGTTTGTACTGCTCGGCGTCCGGATCGTTGAGGGGGTTGGTGTTGTTGAGGTGGGTGTAGAGGACGCGGCCCGGCAGCCGCGCCAGGCGGTGCGCGGTGCCGGTGGGGCCCGCGATCGGGCGGTGGCCCATGCCGGTGGCGGTGCGGGTGGAGAACCCGGCGCGCACCGGCTCGTCGTCGTCCCAGAACGTGCCGTCGACGATGACGCAGTCCGCGGTACGGGCGGCCTCGTCGAAGGCGTCGCTCCAGACGGCGAGGGAGGGGGCGTAGAGGAGGGTGCGGCCGTTGGCGGGTTCGGTGAGGCGCAGGGCGACGGACCAGGCGGCGGAGCCCGCATCCGCGTCGAAGCCGGTAGCCGCGTCAGAGGGGAGCCACTCGGTCGCGCCGCCCGCCCCCTCCCC
>NZ_LIPN01000252.1:0-229 GCF_001418325.1 Streptomyces atriruber
GGGCGTTGCGGGCCGGGGATGAGGTTGGTTGTGCGGTGGTGGAGGAGCTGATGTTGCAGGCGCCTGTGGTGGTGCCTGCGGTGTCGGGTCTGCGGGTGCAGGTGGTGGTGGACGAGGCGGCTGAGGACGGGCGGCGGGGTATTCAGGTCTACAGCCGTCCCGATGCCGATGCCGATGGTGGGGGCGGGGACGGCTCGTGGGTCTGCCACGCAACCGGCGTACTCACTCC
>NZ_LIPN01000252.1:322-2929 GCF_001418325.1 Streptomyces atriruber
CTCGACGCCACCCTCCACCCGGCCCTGCTGCTCGACTGGTCCCAGGAGCAGCCGCAGGACGACGGCAAGATCTGGTTGCCGTTCACCTGGAACCAGGTCTCCTTGTGGGCCGCGGGAGCGGGCACCGTACGCGTGCGACTGTCGCCCGGTGAGCATGACGAGGCCGAGCGGGAGGTTCGGGTACTCGTCACCGACGCGACCGGGGCGAGCGTCCTGAGCGTGGGATCGGTGACGTTGCGCCCCGCCGACATCGGGCAGCTACAGGCAGCACGGGCGCAGGCGCGGGACGAGGGCCTGTTCGCGGTGGAGTGGGCGCCGCTTCCGGCTCCGCAGGCCGGTGTGGCCGATGGTGGCGGTTGGGTTGCGCTCGCGGATGGTGTCGGCCTGGCCGATGTGGTGTCGGCGGTGGGTGATGAGGTGCCGTGGGCGGTGCTCGCGCCTGTCGTGGGTTGTGCGGGTGACGGTCTGCCGGTGGCTGAGCGGGTGCTGGCCTTGGTGCAGGAGTTCCTGGTGGCGCCCGAGTTGGTCGAGTCGCGGCTCCTTGTGGTGACGCGTGGGGCGGTGGCCACGGGCGGTGACAGCGATGGTGACGTGGATGCGTCGGCGGCTGCGGTGTGGGGTCTGGTGCGCAGTGCGCAGTCGGAGAACCCGGGCCGCTTCGTCCTGCTCGACGTCGACGAGGACCTCAATGCGGTCGGCGGCGGTGACTCGCTGCCGCAGTCCCTCCTGCGCCAGGCCGTCGAAGACCTGGACGAACCCCAACTCGCCCTCCGCGAAGGCGCACTGCTGATCCCGCGCCTGGTCCGCGCGCCCGGTGACGCACTCCTCGCCGCGCCCACCGAGCGCGCCTGGCGGCTGGACAAGGGCAGCGCCGAGACACTGGAGAGCGTCGCGCCGGTCGCCTATCCCGAGATGCTGGAGCCCCTGGCGCCCGGCCAGGTGCGCCTCGGCATTCATGCCGCAGGCATCAACTTCCGCGACGTCCTGGTCAGCCTCGGCATGGTCCCGGGCCAGATCGGCCTGGGCGGCGAGGGCGCCGGTGTCGTGACGGAGGTCGGCTCCGACGTCACGCACCTGTCCGTCGGCGATCGCGTGATGGGCGTGCTCCACGGTTCGTTCGGCCCGATGGCCGTGGCGGACACACGGATGGTCGCGCCGGTCCCGCGAGGCTGGGACATGCGCCAGGCGGCCGGTATGCCCGTCGCGTTCCTGACGGCGTGGTACGGGTTGGTGGAGCTGGCCGGGGTGAAGGCGGGGGAGCGGGTGTTGATCCATGCCGCCACCGGTGGTGTGGGGATGGCTGCGGTGCAGATCGCCCGGCATCTGGGTGCCGAGGTCTTCGCGACCGCGAGCCCGGCCAAGCACGCAGTGTTGGAAGAGATGGGGATCGACGCCGCCCACCGTGCGTCCTCCCGGGACCTCGACTTCGAGGATGTGTTCCGGCAGGCCGTCGACGGCCGGGACATGGACGTCGTACTCAACAGCCTCACCGGCGAGTTCATCGATGCGTCCCTGCGGTTGCTGGGGGAGGGCGGTCGTTTCCTGGAGATGGGCAAGACCGACCTCAGGACTTCCGAAGAGGTGGGTGCGGAGTACCCGGGCGTCACGTACACCGTGTACGACCTGGTCACCGACGCCGGGCCGGACCGCATCGACGTCATGATGCGGGAGCTGGGCGAGAGGTTCGCGTCAGGGGCGCTCGCCCCTCTGCCCGTACGTTCCTGGCCGCTGGACAGGGCACGCGAAGCCTTCCGGTTCATGAGCCAGGCGAAGCACACCGGCAAGCTCGTGCTCGACGTACCCGCACCGCTCGACCCCGATGGCACCGTCCTCATCTCCGGTGGCACGGGTGCGTTGGGGCAGGTCGTGGCCGAGCACCTGGTGCGGGAGTGGGGTGTGCGGCATCTGCTGCTGGCCAGCCGCCGCGGACCCGATGCGCCTGGAAGTCGCGAACTCGCCGAACGACTGGCGGGGTTGGGTGCCGAGGTCGCAGTCGTCGCGGCTGATGTCGGTGATCCGGCTTCGGTGGCGGAGCTGGTCGGGAAGACGGATCCGTCGCATCCGCTCACTGGTGTCGTACATGCGGCGGGTGTGCTGGAGGACGCGGTGGTGACGGCGCAGACCAGGGAAGGCCTGGCGCGGGTGTGGGCGGCCAAGGCGGCTGCCGCGGCGAACCTTGATGAGGCGACGCGCGGGATGCGTCTGGGGTTGTTCGTGGTGTTCTCCTCGGCGGCCGCGACGCTCGGCAGTCCGGGGCAGGCCAACTATGCGGCGGCCAATGCCTATTGCGACGCGTTGATGCAGCACCGCCGGGCCCTGGGCCAGGCAGGTCTGTCGGTCGGCTGGGGCCTGTGGGAAGCCACCAACGACAAGGGAGACGCCACTACAGGCGCCGAGACGGGCAGCGAGACAGGCCCTGGGACGAGCAGCGAGTCGGGTACAGAGCCCGGCACCAGCATCAGCACCGGCACCAGTACCAGTACCAGTACCAGTACGAACACTGTCGGCATGACCGGCGCACTCAGCACCACCGACGTGGCCCGAATGGCACGCATCGGCGTCAAGGCGATGACCACCGCCCACGGCCTCGCCCTGCTCGACGCCGCG
>NZ_LIPN01000253.1 GCF_001418325.1 Streptomyces atriruber
CTCCATGGCCCTCCTCAAGGCGACGGCCTTGGAGCTGACGATCCTCGCGGGCCACCTCCTCCTGTATCCCTCGGGCATCACCCAGGAACGCAGGGCGACCACGGTCCAGCCGCCCCCCGGCGCCCCCCGCCTCCCGGCGGACGGCAGGCCCCCGGTGCTGCTTCTGCACGGCTTCATCGACAACCGCTCCGTGTTCGTACTGCTCCGCCGCACCCTGGCCCAGCACGGCGGCCGCCGCGTGGAGTCCCTCAACTACTCCCCGCTGACCTGCGACATCCGGGGCGCCGCCGAGCTGCTGGGCCGCCACATCGAGGAACTCTGCGAGCGCACGGGACACGCCCGGGTCGACGTCGTCGGGCACAGCCTGGGCGGCCTGATAGCCCGTTATTACACGCAGCGACTCGGCGGCGACACCCGCATCCGCACCCTGGTCACGCTCGGCACACCGCACGCGGGCACCCGCGTCGTACCGCTCGCGAACGCACACCCGATCGTCCGGCAGATGCGTCCGGGCTCCGACGTGATCGAGGAGCTCAAGGAACCGGCGCCGGGCTGCCGCACGCAGTTCGTGAGCTTCTGGAGCGATCTGGACCAGATCATGGACCCGCTGGAGACGGCCTGCGTCGACCACCCCGATCTGACCGCGCAGAACGTCCGGGTGACCGGCATCGGCCATCTCGCGCTGCCGGTGCACCCCGCGGTCGCAAACGGAATCCGTCAGGCACTCGATCTGGCGAACCCGGGAGCCGACGCGAAGAGCGCACCGGGCGGGCTCACGGTCGCCTGACACGCCACTTCTATCGAACGCATCTCGAACGCAGGGCCAAGGCTGTGCCCGCAGTCCGCCGAAAGGCGGCCGAATGCCCGTTTCCTGAAACCACGAAACCTGCCGAAGATTGTCGTGCCCGTATACCGCCGGGTACAGTCACCGCACTGCTCTGCCCCTGCTGCCGAGGCGAAAGAGAAGTTGGTGAACGACCGTCACCCGTCGGGGAGCTCGATCCCCCCGTCCTCGGCACCCGGCGCCGACTACGCGCACTACGCGACGTACGACCAACAGAGTGCCCAGCACAACGGCTACGGCTACGACACCTATTCCACGGGCGGCTTCGACACCGGCAGCTTCGACACCGGAACGTTCGCGACCGACCCCCTTTTCGGCGACATGCCGGGCGGCGGGCACGACACGGGCCAGTGGGCGACCATGGCGGGCTCCCAGCAGACGGCCACCTACGACGCGTACGCGGCGCAGTACTACGCCGCCACGTACGACGGCAGCTACGACACCGGCTCGATGTGGTCGACCGGCGGTCATCAGCAGGTCGCCGACATTCCGTCGCAACCGGGCCCCGACTCGACGGGCCAGTGGGACACCGCCGCCTGGCACCAGGCCTCGTCGGACGGCCCGCAGACCGGCCAGTGGGACACGCAGACCTTCGACACCGGTGCGTACGACGCGACGGCGTGGAACTCACCCGACGCGCACGGCATCCGCGAGGCGCACGACGCACCCGACCTGCTCGGCGCGCCCGTCCCGCACGACACGGACCAGCCGTACGAGACCGACGCCCACGCGGACGCCGGGTACGAGTCCTCGGACCCCGAGTCGGCGGACTCCCTCGGTGCCGCTCCCCGCGCCTCCCGCGCAAAGCGCGGCGCACCCGCGGGGGACGGCCGCTCCAGGACCCGCCGCCGCACCCCCGCCAAACGCTCCGCGCTCCTCACCGTCGCGGTGCCCTCGGCCTGCGTGATGGGCGTCGCCGGAGTGGCCGCCGCCTCCGTGGGCAACTTCGGCGGCGGGGACGACCAGAAGGACACGACGGCGTCGGCCCCGGACCCCACGTCCGTGAAGCCCTCCGCCGCCAACAACAAGCTGGACACCCAGCTCGCGAACCTCTCCGCGGACGCGGGCGACTTCGCGGACCGCGCGAGCCGCACGCAGGAACGTATCGACCTCAAGGCGGAGAAGGTGGCCGCCGAGAAGAAGGCGGCGGCCGAAGCCGCACGCAAGGAGCGGCTGCGGCCCAAGTTCGCCCTGCCGGTCAAGCAGCACGGCCTCAGCGCGCAGTTCGGCCAGGCAGGCGTGAACTGGATGTCCGCGCACTCCGGAATCGACTTCCCGGTGTCCTACGGCACCGAGGTCCTCGCCGCGACAGACGGCACCGTATCCACGAAGTGGAACAGCGCCTACGGCAACATGGCGATCGTCACCGCGAAGGACGGCACGGAGACGTGGTACTGCCACCTCTCCACGCACAAGATCTCCAGCGGTCCCGTGAAGGCGGGCGAGCCGATCGCCTTCTCCGGGAACTCCGGCAACTCCACCGGCCCGCACCTGCACTTCGAGGTGCGGCCCGCCGGCGGCTCGGCGATCGACCCGCTGCCGTGGCTGCGCAGCCACGGCCTCGACCCGACGTAACTCCGGCCGCCGCCGCCCGCGTTACAACTTCTCCACCGGCGCATACCGCAGCAGGAGACGCTTCGGCTTGGGCTCTCCGAAGTCCACCGTCGCCTCGGCGTTCGCCCCCGTCCCCTTCACCCCGACCACGGTCCCGAGACCGAACTGGTCGTGCGTGACACGGTCGCCGACGGCCAGCGACACCACCGGCTTCTCCGACGCGCGGCGCGTGGCGAAGCCCTGTGCCCCGCCGGAGCGCGAGCGCGACGACGACAGCGACGACGCGATGCCCGCGGCAGGTCCGGACGAGGCCGGCGCGCCGACCGAGCCGGTCCGCTTCCAGTCCAGGTGCGCGTCCGGGATCTCCTCGAGGAAGCGCGACGGCGGGTTGTACGACGGCGTGCCCCAGGCGCTGCGCATGGACGACCGCGTCAGGTAGAGCCGTTCACGCGCTCGGGTGATGCCCACGTACGCGAGGCGACGCTCCTCCTCCAGCTCCTTGACCTGCCCAAGCGAGCGCATGTGCGGGAAGACGCCGTCCTCCATGCCGGTCAGGAACACCACGGGGAATTCGAGGCCCTTGGCGGTGTGCAGGGTCATGAGCGTGATGACTCCGGAGCCGTCGTCCTCCTCGTCGGGGATCTGGTCGGAGTCGGCGACCAGGGCGACACGCTCCAGGAAGTCCGAAAGCGTACCGGCCGGGGCGGCGCCCTCACCCGCATCGCCCTCGGCCGCGCCCGCGTCGTCTTCAGCCGTGCCCGCGGCGCCCTCGGCCTGTGCGCTGTCCGATGCCTGAGTGCTGTCCGCTGCCTGGCCGTTGTCCTGCTCGAACTCCAGCGCCACGGCGGCGAGCTCCTGGAGGTTCTCGATGCGGGTCTCGTCCTGCGGGTCGGTCGAGGCCTGCAACTCGGCGAGGTAGCCGGTCCGTTCGAGCACGGCTTCCAGGACGACTGCCGGACCCGCGCCGGACTCGACGATGGTCCGCAGCTCCTCCATGAGCGTGTTGAAACGCTTGACGGCGTTGGTCGAGCGGGCCGCCATTCCGTACGCCTCGTCGACGCGGCGCAGCGCCTGCGGGAAGGAGATCTTCTCGCGCTGCGAGAGCGCGTCGATCATGGCTTCGGCGCGGTCGCCGATGCCCCTCTTCGGCACGTTGAGAATGCGGCGCAGCGGGACCGCGTCCTCGGGGTTGGCGAGAACGCGCAGGTAGGCCAGCACATCGCGGACCTCCTTGCGCTCGTAGAAGCGAACGCCGCCGACGACCTTGTAGGGCAGGCCGACGCGGATGAAGATCTCTTCGAAGACACGGGACTGGGCGTTCGTCCGGTAGAAGATCGCCACGTCGCCGGCCTTCGCGTCGCCCGCGTCGGTGAGACGGTCGATCTCGTCGGCGACGAACTGCGCCTCGTCGTGCTCGGTGTCCGCGACGTATCCGGTGATGCGTGCGCCCGCGCCCTGGTTGGTCCACAGGTTCTTGGGGCGGCGGCTCTCGTTCCGCTCGATGACCGCGTTCGCGGCGGTCAGGATCGTCTGCGTGGAGCGGTAGTTCTGCTCCAGGAGGATCGTCGTCGCGTCCGTGTAGTCCTCCTCGAACTGGAGGATGTTGCGGATGGTGGCGCCGCGGAAGGCGTAGATGGACTGGTCGGCGTCGCCCACCACGCACAGCTCGGCGGGGTCGTCCCCCTCGCCTCCGGAGGGGCCGACCAGCTCGCGCACCAGTGCGTACTGGGCGTGGTTGGTGTCCTGGTACTCATCGACCATGACGTGCCGGAAGCGGCGCCTGTAGTGCTCGGCGACGTCCGGGAAGGCGCGCAGCAGGTGGACCGTCGTCATGATCAGGTCGTCGAAGTCCAGCGCGTTCGCCTCGCGGAGGCGGGACTGGTACATGGCGTAGGCCTGGGCGAGGGTCTTCTCGAAGCCGTCGGCGGCCTGGCCCGCGAAGTCCTCTTCGTCGATCAGCTCGTTCTTCAGGTTCGAGATCTTGGCGCTGAAGGACTTCGGCGGGAACTTCTTCGGGTCGAGGTCCAGGTCACGGCAGACCAGGGACATGAGGCGCTTGGAGTCCGCGGCGTCGTAGATCGAGAAGGAGGACGTGAAGCCCAGCTTCTTGTACTCCCTGCGGAGGATGCGGACGCAGGCGCTGTGGAAGGTCGACACCCACATCGCGTTCGCCCGGGGCCCCACGAGCTGCTCGACGCGTTCCTTCATCTCGCCCGCGGCCTTGTTCGTGAAGGTGATCGCGAGGATCTGGCCGGGGTGCACGCCGCGCTCGGCGAGCAGGTGCGCGATGCGGTGGGTCAGCACGCGGGTCTTGCCGGATCCGGCGCCGGCGACGATGAGCAGCGGGGAGCCGGCGTGCACGACCGCCGCGCGCTGGTTCTCGTTCAGCCCGTCGAGGAGCGTCGCCGGGTCGATGACCGGGCGCGGGGCGCCGTCGCGGTAATGCGAGTCCCGGGTCATGGGCGCGTCGAACTTCCCGTCGAACAGGTCGTCCGGAACGGGCTCCGGAGCGTTGTCCTCGGGCGGCGGCGGGGGCGCTTCGTCCGTGGCCCCGGAAGGCTGCAGATCCGCCAGGAAGCTGTCATCAAAGAGGCTGCTCATCGCCTCCCGAGTCTAGGCGGCCCCACTGACAACCCGCTGCGGGTTCCGGACAGCCCGCCTTCCTGACCCTCCGCACATGGACGGATGCATTCCGCTATGGTGTCTCACCGCGGGCCCCGGCCCGCGTCACGGGTCTCGTGAAGTCACGAAAATGTATCGGGCATATCGAACATCAACCTTCACACGGGCCACACGAGTTGGCTAGCGTGCCCGGCGGGCCACTCGTCCCCCCACCGGCGAACCCCGCCGGGAACGGGCGGCCTCCGCCGAGTCCGACATGGTCGGAGCCGGGGACCCACCGAGACCTTGGGGTGAATCGGTCCCGTACGTAGTACGGGACCGTAGGGCAGCCTTCCGAACCACCCGCCCGAACCCGACAGCTAACCCGGTAGGCGGTCTACGGAAGGAGTCGCCTCCTTGGCGTCGCACCGCAAGCCGCGGAACCGGACGGCCGGCCTTCGCACGGCCCCCGCCATCGGCATCACGACGGCAGCCCTCACCTCCGTCGCCCTCCTGTCGCAGAGCGCGCAGGCAGCGCCCTCCGCGCCGACGAAGCCCAGCCTCGAAGAAGTACAGAAGAAGGTCGACGAGCTCTACCAGCAGGCGGGGGTGGCCACCCAGAAGTACAACTCGGCCAAGGAGCACACCGACAAGCAGCGCAAGAAGGTCGACCGGCTGCTCGACGACGTGGCCGAGCGCACCGACAAGCTGAACGACGCGCGCAAGGAGCTCGGCTCCTTCGCCGCGGCGCAGTACCGCACCGGCGCCGTCTCCGAGACGGCCACGATGATGCTCGCCAACGACCCGCAGGGCTACTTCGACCAGAACCACCTCGCGGACCGGCTGACCACGCGCCAGAAGAAGGCGGTCGACGACTACCAGGCGCAGCAGGCGTCGGCGACCAAGCAGCGCACGAAGGCCGCGAAGAGCCTCGAGACGCTGACCGACTCCCGGGACGACCTCAGGACGAGCAAGCAGACCGTCCAGAAGAAGCTGGGCGACGCGCGCGAGCTCCTCTCGAAGCTCACCGCCGAGGAGAAGGCGCGGCTCGCGGAGATCGAGCGCAAGAAGAAGCAGGAGGCCAAGCGCAAGGCCGAGAAGCTGGCGCGCGAGCAGGCCGCCGAGGCGGAGCGCAAGCGCAAGGCGGAGGAGGCGGCCCAGCGGGAGAAGGAGCGGGAGGGCGGCCAGGACTCCGGTTCCGACGCCGGCTCGGGCTCCGGTTCCGGTTCCGGTTCGGGCTCCGGAAGCTCGGACGGCAGCTACGCCACCAAGGCCGCGAAGGTGATCGACTTCGCGGAGGCGCAGATCGGCAAGCCGTACGTATGGGGTGCCACCGGCCCCGACTCGTACGACTGCTCCGGGCTCACCCAGGACGCGTGGAAGGCCGCGGGGATCTCCCTGCCGCGCACCACGTGGGACCAGGTGAAGGTCGGCACGACGGTGAAGACCGCCGACGCGAAACCGGGTGACCTGGTGTTCTTCTACGACGACATCAGCCACGTGGGGATCTACATCGGCAACGGCAAGATGATCCACGCCCCGAAGCCGGGCGCGAACGTCCGTGTCGAGTCGATCTACTACATGCCGATCCACAGCGTGGTGCGCCCCGCCTGACGACGAAGCGCCTCGCATGGAGGCGCCGCTTCGCCGAGCACCTCTCTACGCGCGCGTGGCCCGCATCCTTCCCGGATGCGGGCCACGCGCGCGTAGAGGCGGAAAACTCAGGTCCACAGCACCGCGATGAAGATGTTTGCGGTGGTCAGCAGGCCGACCGCGCCGAACATGCCCTTGTCCACCTTCTCCTCGTCCCGCTTCACATAGACCAGCGCGAGGATCACGATCAGCACGGCCATCTTGATGCCGATCTTGACGTTGTTGACCGTGTTGTCGTCCGCCTGGTTGAGGCCCACCAGGACCACACCGGTGACGAGCATGGTCAGCGCGCCGTGCAGCATCGCGGGGCTGAAGCGGGCGGTGCCCTGGCCCATCTGCTTCATCTGGGTCAGGAAACCGCCCAGGAGCGAAGCGATGCCGATGATGTGCAGGCCGACGAAGAGATGGATGAGTACGTCCATGAGGCCGGAGCCTAGCCCGGGGCCCGCCTCCCCGGGCAGGCGCCCCCATATCACCACCCCACGGCGGGGTGCGTCGGAAACAAGCCATCGATCACGTCCGCGCGTGAAGCAGCTGCCACCCCGCGACGCACACGGTCGAGGCCTGCCACGGTTCCGCCCACTTCTGTCAATTGCGCACAATCCGTCACCAACCCGTGACGGTCAGGTTTAGCGTCCTCCACCAGGTGACCGACTCCCCACCGCCGTCCGACCCGGGACGGCCGTCGGCCACCACCGCCGAGAAGACCGGCGGCGGCCTGCTCCCCCTGTGCGGGCCGCCGCCGGACACGTAAGGAGCCCCACTTCGTGGCAGCGCACCGCAAGCCCAGCCAGCGCTCGCTCAGCGGCAGCACGGCCCGCACCGCCTTGACCCTCGCCCTCGCGGGAGCCGCATCGGCCACCGCCTTCGACGGCACGGGACACGCGGATCCCCGGCTCAGCCCCGCCGAGGTGAAGTCCAGGGTCGACTCGCTCTACCGCGAGGCCGAGACGGCCACCGAGAAGTACAACGGCGCGAAGGAGAAGGCCGAAAAGGCCGAAACCGCACTCGGCACACTGCGCGACGAAGCGGCCCGCAAAACGGAGAAGCTCAACTCCGCGCGCAACAGCCTGGGTTCGTACGCCGCGGCGCAGTACCGCGCGGGCGGCATCGATCCCTCCATACAGCTCGCGCTCTCGTCCGACCCCGACCAGTTCCTGGACCGCGCGGCGCGCGCCGACCGGGCCGGCAGCCGTCAGGCCCTGGCCGTCGGCGAAGTGCGGGAGCAGGTCCAGGAGATCGACCGGCTGCGCGGCCGGGCCGACGACCGGCTGGCCGCCCTCCGCGCGCGCCGGACGGAACTGCGCGAGCACAAGAAGACGATCAACGGAAAGCTGGGCGAGGCGAAGCGGCTGCTGTCCCGCCTCACCGCCGAGCAGCGTGCCGAACTGGCCGGTCCGGCAGACGACGACCGGGCCGACCGCTCCACGGCCCGAGACCCCTCCCTGGGCGCCGCCAAAGCCCCCAACGCCCGTGCCGCCTCCGCCGTCGCCTACGCGTACAAGGCCATCGGCCGTCCCTACGTCTGGGGCGCCACCGGCCCCGACGCCTTCGACTGCTCGGGGCTCACCCAGGCCGCCTACCGCTCGGCGGGCGTCGGGCTGCCCCGCACCACCTACGCGCAGATCGCCGCGGGCCGGCGAGTCCCCCGCTCCGAACTGCGCCCCGGCGACCTGGTGTTCTTCTACTCGGGCATCAGCCACGTCGGCCTCTACGTCGGCAACGGCCAGATGATCCACGCCCCGAACCCGAGCGCTCCCGTGCGCCTCGCCCCCATCGACCAGATGCCGTTCGCGGGAGCCACACGCGTGGCCTGACCGCCTGACCGCCACCGCCCGGGCACCGCCACCGCCCGCCACGGGGCAACCGGGCTGCGACGATCAAGAAGATCCCCTGCCAGTAATGTCACGCACATGCCTAGCCGTACGCTGCCTCCGCCCCCGCCACCCGTGTATCTGCGCACCTGGCCGGACCGGCAGACGCTGCTCACCGACCGGGGCATGGCCCTGCAGGAGCTGCACAGGCGGCACTTCGGGCTGATTCGGCTCCTGCTGCTGTGGCTGTGCGGAGTCGGCGGCGTCATCGGCTGGGCCCTGCTGATCCAGCCGATCCGGTTCATCGCCGACAAGGACCCCAGCGGCTTCCTGCTGGGCCCGGTCCTCGCGATCCTCGGCCTGGCGGCGCTGGCCCCCGCGGTCATCGGCGTCGTCTTCGGCATCCGCCGCGACCGGCGCATACGGCAACTGAAGGAAGCCTGGCTCGCCTTGGACAGCCACCCGGCGTCCGACGCCCGGCTGCGCTCCCCAGGCCTCAGCCTCGTCTGGCTCCTGTCGTCCCTCGCCGTGTGCACGCTCGGGCTCTGGATGTCGTTCACCGCGGCCGCGTACGCCGAACCGGGCCACGAGACCTACGCCGACGTCGCCCTCGGGATGGGCATCGGCCTGCTGCTCTGGCTGACCGGCCTCCTCGGCGCCGCGAAGGCGGTCGGCCACTACCGCTGGGCCCTGCGCAACCTCGGCCCGGCGGCACCGACCGGCGCCGCCGTGCACCGCTAGCGCCCCAGCGCTTTAGCGCCCGGTCAGACCAGCCGTCGCGCCGTCGCCCACCGCGTCAGCTCATGGCGGTTGGACAGCTGGAGCTTCCGCAGCACCGCCGAGACATGCGACTCGACCGTCTTCACGGAGATGAAGAGCTGCTTGGCGATCTCCTTGTACGCATAACCGCGTGCGATGAGCCGCAGGACCTCGCGCTCGCGCTGGGTGAGGCGGTCCAGGTCCTCGTCGACCGGAGGCGCGTCCGTCGAAGCGAAGGCGTCCAGGACGAATCCGGCGAGGCGCGGCGAGAACACCGCGTCGCCGTCCTGCACGCGGAAGATCGAGTCCACCAGATCGGTGCCGGTGATGGTCTTGGTGACATAGCCACGAGCGCCGCCGCGGATGACACCGATGACGTCCTCGGCGGCATCGGAGACCGACAGC
Source organism: Streptomyces atriruber (assembly GCF_001418325.1). Taxonomy (GTDB): domain Bacteria; phylum Actinomycetota; class Actinomycetes; order Streptomycetales; family Streptomycetaceae; genus Streptomyces; species Streptomyces atriruber. Next base: position 9,631 of record NZ_LIPN01000253.1, read on the forward strand.
GCGAGGAACCGCACCGGGCTCTCCGCGTCGGACATCAACGGCGAGCAGCGGCGCAGCACTTCCACGCCTCCGCCGCCCGGCAGATGCACGTCCAGGAGGACGACCTCGGGGCGCGTGGCCGTGATGACCGTGACCGCCTGGTCGACGTCGTCCGCCTCGCCGACGACCTCGACGCCCGTGACGTCGGTGCGGCCGATCTCCGCCTGCACTCCGGTGCGGAACATCCGGTGGTCGTCGACCAGGACGACTCGCACACGACGTCCGTCCGCACCGCCGCCCTCGTCCGTCCCGGTCGGCTCCGTGGGCCCGCTCGCCCCGGTCGCGTCGCTCATGTCGTCGCCGTCCTCTCCATCTCCAGCTCGACTTCCGTGCCGCCGCCGGGCACCGCGCGGAGCCGCGCCGTGCCGCCGTTGCGCTGCATACGGCCGATGATCGATTCTCGTACGCCCATGCGATCGTCCGGCACGGAGTCCAGATCGAACCCGGGACCGCGGTCCCGTACGGAGACGAACACCGTCTCCCCCTCGACCTCGGCGAAGACCTGCACCGCGCCGCCCTCGCCACCGTACTTGGCGGCGTTCACCATCGCTTCCCTCGCGGCCTGCATCTGTGCGGTCAGCCGCTCGTCGAGCGGGCAGTCGCCGACCACGACGACCTCGATGGGGACGCCGTGCTTGTCCTCGACCTCCGCGGCGCTGCGGCGGACCGCCTCGGCGAGGGTGTCGGGTTCCTCGTCCTCGTCCTTGCCGGTGCCCTCGGGTTTGTAGAGCCAGGCCCGCAGGTCGCGCTCCTGGGCGCGGGCGAGGCGGCGCACTTCGCTCGCGCTCTCCGCGTTGCGCTGGATCAGGGTCAGGGTGTGCAGCACGGAGTCGTGCACATGGGCGGCGACCTCGGCTCTCTCCTGGGCGCGGATGCGCATCAGCCGCTCCTCGGAGAGGTCCTGCATCATGCGGACGAGATAGGGGCCGGCGAGCAGCGCGACGCCGACGAGCACGGCGAGCGAGGCCTGCAGCACGGCGCCCAGGTGGGCGGCGGAGCCCTGCAGCACGAAGATGCCGGACACCCCGGCGCCGACCAGGAGCACTCCGGCTGCCGAGCGGGCGATCGTCAGGGTGCGCCTGCGCCGGCCGACGGCCATCCAGCGTGCTCTGCGGGCATTGTCGGCCTGCCGCCAGACGAGGGCGACACCGGCGGCCACGAGCAGGGTCGGGACGACGTACGCCTTCGTCGAGCCGTCCAGGTCCACGTTGCTGACGAAGACCATGGCGACGACGACCATCGCGAGGAGCGCGACGAGCTGCCCCTTGTCGGGCTTGCGGGCCACGAGTCTGCGCCGGCCGTCCGGCGCCGTCTCGGAGCTGACGGCCGCGGGGGGCCGCTCGGCGTCCACCCCGCCCACGCCGAGCGGGACGAAGAACCAGAACGCCGCATAGAGCAGACCGCCGAGCCCGTCCGCCGTGAACAGGCCGACAAAGATGAGCCGGACCCAGATCACGGGCAGCCCGAGATGTCCGGCCAGACCGCGCGCGACACCGCCGAGCCAACGTCCGTCGCCGCTGCGATAGAGCTTGCGCAGCGGTCGGACGTCGTCGGTGGGCGGTGCGGCGGCTTCCGGCATGTCATCGATATTCACACGCGAGCGCGGGTCCGAGCATCAGGGTCGACCCCCGAGACTTCCCTGATCCGGTCCCCTGCCACGGCCCTGTCAGGGGTGCGACCCGAGGAGTCTCAGGGGCGATATCAGGGTTCGTCCAGGGTCGTCCCGACTGCCGCGGCGGCCCCGCGGCGGTCACCATGGACGCATGACAGATCAGCAGCCCGCCGAGACGGAGACCGAGGCCGCCATCCGCGATGCCCTGCGCGCCGCGCACGGCATCCCGGGCGGTCCCGCGGACGTTCCCGATCCGGGCCTGCCCGCCGAGGAGCGCAAGTTCCGCCGTGACCGTCGGCAGAAGAAGCTCGGCGGGGTGTGCGCCGGGCTCGGCCGACACTGCGACATGGACCCGGTGATCTTCCGCATCGGCCTGGCCGTGCTGGCGATCACCAGCGGCCTCGGCCTGGTGTTCTACGGCTTCGCATGGCTCTTCACGCCGTACGAGGACGAGGAGGAGAACGAAGCCCGCAGGCTCCTCTCCGGCCGGGTCGACGGCCAGGCGCTGACCGCCGTGCTCTTCGCGCTCGTCGGCTGCGGCGTCTTCCTGACCTTGTTGAACAACGGTGGGGCGCTCACCTTCGCCGCCGTCCTCGCCCTGCTCCTCGCGGGCGCGGGGTATTGGTCGCAGCAGCGCGACACCCTCGATCCCGACCCGGTGGCGGCCCAGGCCGCGGCGGATGCCCCGCCCGAGGCGAAGGCGCCGCCGGTCGCCGGAGGACCTTCGTGGTGGCGCGACCCGATAATCAAGGACGGCACGCACGACGGGATCTCGGGCTATTTCTGGGGCCCCCAGGGTCTTCACGTGGAGTATCAGCCGACGGGCCACCACCAGGGCGTGCCCCGCAAGGCGGCGGTGCCCCCGCCCGCGCCCAAGCCCCGCGGGCCGCGCTGGATCGGCGGCTGGGTGTTCCTGTTGGCCCTGCTCGCGGGCGGCCTCGGGACTGGGCTGACCTGGGAGGATCAACCGCTCGGCACGACGTTGCAGGTCGGCCTCGCGTGCGCGCTCGCAGTGTTCGGGACCGGCATCGCGGTCAGCGCCTTCCTCGGGCGCACCGGGGCGGGATCGATCGTGCTCGCGGTGCTGACGGCCGGCCTCCTCGCCGGCGCCGCGGCCCTGCCGGACAACATCACCACGCATTACGCCCGCACGGACTGGATACCGGCCGAGGCGGCGGACGTCCGGCCCCATTACGAGGTGGGGCTCGGCACGGGCACGCTCGATCTGAGCAAGGTCGACGTCGGCAAGGACAAGACGTTGAAGACCAGCGTCGAAGTCGGTGCGGGCGACCTCAGGGTGGTCCTGCCGAAGGACGCCACCGTGCGGCTCGACGCGGAGGTGGGCGTCGGCGACATCGTCTTGCCGGACGACAAGAACAAGGACCTGGACATCGCTCCGGGCCGGGAGAAGAAGGTGACGCTGCGGCCTCCCTCGGGTGACACCGGCGGCGGCACGATCGATCTGCGCCTCGAAGTCGGCGTCGGACAAGCGAAGGTGACCCGTGCTACGTCATGAATTCCACCCCGGCAAGCTGGTGGCAGGACTCTTCCTGCTGTTGGTCGCCGTTGTGTACGCGGGCGACGCGGGCGGTGCCTGGGAGGCTCCGTGGTTCGTCGCACTGCCGCTCGTGATGGCCGGCCTGTTCCTCGCGGGCGTGGCTGCGGCGATTCATGGAATACGCCCGAGGGGTGCGGGCCGCCCGGGCGGTGCCAAGGGCGTCAAGGAGCCGCGGGACTAGCGGGACCGGCCGGGCCCGGGGTGCTTCTGCGGCGGGCGGCGCGCAAGGAGTCGACGGAGAGGACCGAGGCTCCGGCCAGGACCAGTGGCAGCCACGCCATCAGGTAGGCCAGGTCGTTGCCGTAGTAGTAGGGCTCCTCGTACCAGCTGACGGTCAGCCAGAGGCTCAGCGAGATGAGGGCGCCGCCGAGCGCGGCGACGCGGGCGAACAGGCCGATCAGTGTGCCGATGCCGACGGCCAGTTCCCCCAGGGCGATGGCGTAGCCGAAGCCGACGGGGCTCTTGAGGGAGAGGTCGACGAGAGCGGGGATCGCGGAGATGTCGCGGACGCCCTCCATCTGCGCGCCGATCGATCCCGCGCCGCTCGCCTGCATGAAGGTGCTGTCGGTGAGTTTGTCGAGGCCCGCGTAGATGAAGGTGATGCCCAGGAAGATCCGCAGGGGGAGCAGGGCGTAACGGGTGGCGGTCTCCCGCCAGTCGTCCCGCCTGATGTGGCTGGTGTGGCTTTCCGTACGCATGCCGTGCGCCATGGCACTCCGCCGCCTCTCGCGTGGTCCCGTCTTTTGACGATACGTACGAAGAGGGGCCGCTGCTCAGTGGCGTGCGGCGGATTCCACGGCGGTCCTATTCCACGGTGTTCCGAAGGCGGCAGGACCAGGTCAGGGGGAGGTTCGGTGGGTCAGTCCAAGACGTCGATCGTGACGCGGTTCGTCTCGACGCCAGCGGCCGTGACGACCTGGACGTCGACGCGGCCGGGTTCCACGTCGACGGGGACGGGCACGGTCAGCACCGCGTCGGTCGGATTGGTGAAGCCGCCCGGCACGGGCACGAGCGGCACGTGGACGTGTACGGCACCGATACGGACGACCGTGCGGGCGAGCCGGTCCGCGTCCCCGGCGCCGGGCGGGACGAAGCCCGCGCCGCGGATCTCGATGTCGTCGCCCGTGCGGATGGGGGCGTCGAGGTCCCCGGCCTCCCGCGCGCGGACGACGGAGAGGATCACGGGACGGCCGCCTTCGGAGTACTTCCCCGCCAGGTACGTCGCGGCGGAGACCAGTACGAGCAGGGCGAGACCCCACGGCAGGTCGGGCAGCTGCTCGGGCCGCCGGGCCAGGCGTACGGCGGCGAAGACCACGGCGGCGGCGCTGATCAGGACGTACTGCGCGTCGGCGAAGCTGCCGCGGCCCGCGTCGTCGGTGAGCGGGTCGGAGGCCCGTGGCCGGTCCGCGCGCACCTTCTGCAGCCGCTGGCCCAGCACGCGCAGGCCGACGACCCTGCGCACCAGGACGGCGACCGCGCACACCACGGCGAGGACGGTCACGGTTCCGGCGGCGCGGGCGAGTTCGAGACCGTCGATCAGTGCGTCGCGCTGCGCGTGTCCGGAGGCCGCGGCCAGTTCGCCGGCGAGGACGAGCACGGCGAAGACGACGAGGAGGACCCAGCAGGCGGCCACGGCACGCGAGGTGGAGAGCCGGTTGTCCTCGCCGATCACCGGCGCGAGGACCCCGCCGCGCGCCCGGTGCGCGTATGCGGCGCCGGTCAGCAGCCCGGCCACGACGAGAGCCGCAAGGAGACCGGCCGTGCGCGCGTCCGACCAGCCGGTGCCGATCGCGGTGAGCGCCTGGACGAGGAGCAGCACGACGAAGGAGCCCCACACGACGCCGAGCGTGCGCGTCCACAGCCGTCGCAGCCAGGCCTCGCCCTCGGCCCTGCCGCGCTCGGCGACAGCCCGCGCGGACTGCGTCAGCTCGTCCGACACCCACTGCCGAGAGGCGCCCGCCGAGTGTGCGACGGCCGCGGGCAGCCCCTCCCCCGCCGCGAACCCGTCGCGCTGGGCGAGGAACGCGGCCACGGCACGCCGGTGCCCTTCACGCGCCCCGTGCGGGCAGCCGCCGCACGTGCAACCGCCCCCGTGCACGCCCTGCCCTGCCTCCTGCACTGCCACCGCGTACGCCGCCTTCCCCACCCTCGAAGCCACTGGGGCCTCCCGCGAACTTCCTTGCAGAGAAGGGGAATTGTGCCGTACTGAAAGGCGAACGAATGCCCGGGGTCAGGTCAGCGGGGGTGAAAGGCGCGGCCGGGCGTTGACGTCGAGGTCAGGCCAGCAGATCCGGCTCGCTGCGGCTGATGTCCTGCCACAGGGACTGGTAGTTGATCCACGCGACCAGATCGCTGCCGAGCTGCTCACGGGTCTGCACCGCCTGCTTGTGGCCGATCAGCACGGGCCGTCCCGCTGCCCGCGCGCTGAGCTGGACCTGGCAGGAGCGTTCCATGGAGATGAACCACCAGGCGGCGGCGTCGACGGAGTCCCCGACCGTGAGCAGGCCGTGGTTGCGCAGGACGACCGCCTTGTGGTCGCCGAGCGCGGACGCGATCCTGCGCCCCTCCTCCGCGTCGACGACGACACCGGTGTAGCCGTCGTACAGCGCATGGCTCTCGTAGAAGGCGCAGGCCTCCTGGGTGATCGGGTCCAGGAGTTCGCCGAGGGTGGAGAGCGCGCGGCCGTGCAGCGAGTGGCAGTGCGCGACGGCGACCACGTCGGGCCTCGCCAGATGCGCCTGGGCGTGGACGGTGAACGCGGCCTGGTTGACGTGGTGGCGCCCCTCGACCACCTGTCCCTCGGCGTTGGCGAGGACGAGGTCGCCGACGGTGACGTGCTTGAAGGGCATCCCGAAGGGGTTCACCCAGAAGCAGTCGGTGTGCTCCGGGTCGCGTGCGGTGATGTGGCCGGAGACCCCGTCCTCGTACCCGAGCCTCCCGAAGACGCGCAGCGCGCCGGCGAGCCGCTCCTTGCGGTGCCGCCGTTCGTCCGCCACGGATTCGTGGACGGGCGGCATCGCGAACTGCAACCGCTCGACGGGTATCGGTGTGGGCGCCTGCATGTGTCCTCCATCCCTGGCTGTACGGGGCGGAAGTTACCGGTGGGAAGCACAGGAGGACAGAGGCACGGCACGATCAGCGGTGCGGTGAAAGGCGACAGGAGGTGTCGGGTATCGGCGGCAGACTCGCCGTATGACGTTCAACTGGGAAGCCTTCACCACAGCAGAGCCGGATCTTGCCGCGACCGTCGAGAAGCGCTTCGGCGCGTTCACCCATCACGTCCTGGCGACCCTCCGCAAGGACGGGTCACCGCGCACCACCGGGCTGGAAGTCCGCTTCCTGAACGGGGAGTTGTGGCTCGGCATGATGCCGAACTCCCTCAAGGCGCTCGACCTGCGCCGCGACCCCCGCTTCGCGCTGCAGGCGAACCCGGGCGCGGGCACCGAGATGGCGGGCGGCGACGTCCGCATCGCGGGCCGCGCGATCGAGGTGCGGGACCCGGAGCTCCGCGCGCGCTACACGGACACGGTGAACCCGCCGGACCCGGACGAGTTCCACCTCTTCCGCGCCGAACTGACGGAGGTGGTGCGCACGTACATCGAGGACGGGAAGTACCTGGCGGTGCAGCTGTGGAAGCCGGGCTCGCCGTTGAAGACCACGCGGCGGACCTGACCTCCGTACGCGAACGGCGCCGCCCACCTCGCGAGAGGCGGACGACGCCGTTCAAGACACGCGGGAGGTCACTCCCACTCGATGGTCCCCGGCGGCTTCGACGTCACGTCGAGCACGACGCGGTTCACGTCGGCGACCTCGTTGGTGATGCGCGTCGAGATCTTCGCAAGGACCTCGTACGGCATGCGGGTCCAGTCGGCCGTCATGGCGTCCTCGGACGAGACGGGGCGCAGGACGATCGGGTGGCCGTAGGTGCGGCCGTCGCCCTGGACGCCGACGCTGCGGACGTCCGCGAGCAGCACGACCGGGCACTGCCAGATCTCCCGGTCGAGACCGGCCGCCGTAAGCTCCTCGCGGGCGATGGCGTCGGCCTCGCGCAGCAGGTCCAGGCGGTCCTTGGTGACCTCGCCGACGATGCGGATGCCGAGGCCGGGGCCCGGGAAGGGCTGGCGCTGGACGATCTCGTCCGGCAGACCGAGCTCGGCGCCGACCATCCGGACCTCGTCCTTGAACAGCTTGCGCAGCGGCTCGATGAGCTCGAACTCGATGTCGTCGGGCAGGCCGCCGACATTGTGGTGGGACTTGATGTTCGCGGTGCCGGTGCCGCCGCCGGACTCGACGACGTCCGGGTAGAGGGTGCCCTGCACGAGGAAGGCGACCTCGGGGCCGTCCTCCTGGAGGATCTCCAGCTGCGCCTGCTCGAAGACGCGGATGAACTCACGCCCGATGATCTTGCGCTTGGTCTCCGGGTCGGAGACTCCGGCCAGCGCGTTCAGGAAGCGCTCGCTGGCGTCGACGACCTTCAGGTTCGCGCCGGTCGCGGCGACGAAGTCCTTCTCGACCTGCTCGGTCTCGCCCTTGCGCATCAGGCCGTGGTCGACGTACACGCAGGTCAGCTGCGAGCCGATGGCCTTCTGCACGAGGGCGGCGGCCACGGCGGAGTCCACGCCGCCGGACAGGCCGCAGATGGCGCGCTTGGTGCCGACCTGCTCGCGGATCGCGGCGACCTGCTCGTCGATGACGTTGTCGGTCGTCCAGTCCGGCTTGAGGCCGGCGCCGCGGTAGAGGAAGTGCTCGAGGACCTGCTGGCCGTGCGTGGAGTGCATCACCTCGGGGTGGTACTGCACGCCGTACAGCTTCTTCTCGTCGTCCTCGAAGGCGGCGACGGGCACGACGTCCGTGGACGCGGTGACGGAGAAGCCCTCCGGCGCGGCGCTGCACGCGTCGCCGTGCGACATCCACACGGACTGCTCGGTGGGGGTGCCCTCGAAGAGGGTGGATCCGGCCTTGGAGACGTGCAGGGGCGTCCGGCCGTACTCACGGGCGCCCGTGTTGTCGACGGTGCCGCCGAGGGTGGTCGCCATCAGCTGGAAGCCGTAGCACATGCCGAAGACGGGGACGCCGGCCTCGAAGAGCTGGCGGTCGACGGTGGGCGCGTGCTCCGCGTACACCGACGAGGGGCCGCCGGACAGGATGATCGCCGCGGGCTTCTTCGCGAGCATCTCGGAGACGGGCATCGTGCTCGGCACGATCTCGCTGTAGACGCGGGCCTCACGGACGCGACGGGCGATGAGCTGGGCGTACTGCGCTCCGAAGTCGACGACCAGAACGGTGTCGGGAGCGGCGGCAGCGGGGGACGCTGATGGCACGGCGGCGGCCTTCCGGCGTTGAGCTTGAGCGGTGCGTGAGCAGAGGCTCGTGCGTGAGCAGGGGGTCTGTGTTTGTCAATTCTAACGGGCCCGGCACGACCCCTTCGTCGTATCCGACGGGGCCCCGCCACAGGGCATCGCATTGCCGTGGGCATCTCAGCGGGCATACCCGTGGGCATCTCAGTGGCCGTCTCAGCATCCGAGCCGTATGGGATCCCGATTGACCCGGGGCGCGCGCCTGGGGGCATACTGGCCTCGTGACCAAGCACCTCAGCTTCCTCTTTACCTATGGCAACCGGCCTGCCGGCTGCCATGGTCGAGCTGCTTGATCCCACCGACAAGCGACTTACCGGGCGCCCCGGGCCGACAAGGCCCGGGGCGCTCTGTCGTACGCGGGTCCTGCCGATCCGGGGCACCTCTTCCGACAAAGGAGCCCCCAGATGACCGCCACCACCGCGTCCGCCGCCACCGCCGCCGACAGGACCGGCGCCCGCACCCCCGAGGCCGTGGAAGTGATCGAGAACGCCCGGGAGCGGATCGACGCGCTCGACGACCGGATCATCGGCCTCGTCCAGGAACGGATGGCCGTCTCGGCCGTCATCCAGGAGGCACGCATCACCTCCGGCGGCCGCCGCGTGAACCTCTCCCGCGAGATGGAGGTCCTCGGCCACTACAGGGACGCGCTCGGCAAGCCCGGCACGGCGCTCGCGATGACGCTCCTGGAGCTGTGCCGGGGACGCGTCTGACGGTGGCGTATCTGAGTTCGGATCCGCTCTCACCCGTACGGCGCGTGACCGGTCCCGGAGGGGCTTCGTTGGTCCCGATGTCCGTGTCAGCCAGGTGCGGGCCCGCAAGAACCACGCGTGGCTCCGCTGGAGCGATGAGGCGCAGGGATCACTCCTTGCGCCGTGGGACCTCGCTCCAGTGACGTGACCGGACGGCAGGGGACAGCAGCCCGGTCACCCAAGAGAACGGTCGGCTCCGGGGACGCCCGGAGCCGGCCGGCCTCCGTCCCGGAACCAGGGCCGAGTTCCCGGCCCTCCCCCGCCCCCCCTCAAGATGTGGCTGAAACGGTTGCGCAGCCAACAACACATCGAGCACGATGCCTAGAAGGGCGGACAGCGAGTCCCCCCGTCCACAACTTCATTGCCAATGGTCGATACCACGCGAGCGCCCCCTGTGCGCCGGGTCGGCCACCGGCACCCGGACCACAGCGGCGCACGCCCCCCCCGGCGCCGCCCCGAGGCACTGACGCGGCCCTGACGTCGGTGCTGACAGCGAAGGGCCCCGCGGATCCGTCCCGCGGGGCCCTTCGCTCGTCCCCGGACCCGGCCGACCCGGATTCGGACTCCCGCCTACAGCTCCTACAGCCCCTACAGCTTCTTCAGCTTCTTCACCTGTGCCTCGACGATCTCGGTCGGCACGCCGAACTTCTTCGGCTTGAGCAGATTGATCGAGTAGAAGGCGGCGAGCGTCGAACCGCTGCGTACGACGGTGAAGCTCATCGGGGTCCGCTGGCCCTCGATGACACCCACGACCTTGTACGAGACGGCGTCGTCGCCCGCCTTCGGCGCGGTCAGGGCGGCGACGTCCCGGTACTTCGAGTCCGCGTGCTCGTAGGCGGTGCACTTCTTCGTGGCCGTCCGCAGATCGTCCATGACCTTCTCCGCGTCGGCCTGCTCGTGCGCGAGCAGCGCGAGCGAGATGACCGTGGCGTCCAGTTCGTCGGGGCCGGTCACGGTGCGGCCGACCCGGGACTTCGCCGCCGGCTGGGACGCGAACATGAACATGTCGGCGAACGGCTGGCAGGCGGCCGGGTCGGCGGGCACGGTCTGCGAGGGCATGTCCGCCGCGGACAGCTTCTCGATCTTGTGGCCCTTGAGGTCGCCCTTGGCGAGCACCGCCTTCTCCAGGTCGGCGCCGGTCAGCGCGGTCGACTTCTTCTCGGCCGGGGCCGGCTTCTGCGACGACTTCTTGTCGCTGTCACGACTGCTGCCGCTGTCGGCGCGGTTGCCACCGTCACCGCTGTTGTCGCTGTCGCCGCCGCACGCTGCGGTCAGGCCCAGCGCGACCGTGACGGACGCGGCCACGACGGCCCGAGACACAGATGACTTCACGTTTCCCACTTTCAGTCGCACGGCGCGGGCGACGGCCCGCGCCGAGGCGACATGAAAGCGGCAAGAACACGTCTCTGACCAGCGTTTTTCGTAACGATCGGAAACCGCTGAAAAGGTTGTACGTGGGCTAGACCTTGTCGAGCTGGGCGTCGACGATCCTGGGGTCCACCTTCGGGTCCTGGTCCGCCGTGGGCGTTCCGCTGCCGTCCATGCCGTCCTTCTCGGCGTCCCTGTCCCGCTGGACGCCTTCGGGGTCGTACAGGTTCGACGCACCGAAGACGGCGAGCGTCGAGCCGCTGCGCACGACCGTGACGCTCTCCCTCGTCACGTACTCACCCCTGCGGTGAGCGAGCTTGTACGAGACGGCCTCATCGCCCTTGTCCGGCGCGGACAGCGACCGGACGCCGAGGTAACGCTGCTCCCCGACCCGGAAGGCGGCGCACTTCTTCGACCGCAGCGCCGTGCGCAGGTCCGCCATCGCCTGCTCGGCATCGGTCTCGGCGTACGCGGACAGGCCGACGTCGGTCGTCGTGGAGCCCTTGTCGTCGGCGGGGGTCAGGACGCGGCCGACGTGGGATTTCGCCTTCTCCGGGGTGTCCGTTCCGGCACCGGCACCGCCTCCCGCGCCGAGCATCGCCGCGAGCGGGCCGCACTCCGCGCGGGACGGCTTTCCCGCGGGCGGGGCGGCGGAGTCGTCCGGCTCCTCGACCTTGTAGCCCTTCACGTCCGCCGCGGTGAGGGCCGCCTTCTCCAGCTTCGAGGGGCCCTCACTCGCGTGCGGCTTCGCGGACCTCGTCGGCTTCGCGGACTTCCCGGCATCGTCGTCACCGCTACCGCCGCAGGCCGCACTCCCTCCGAGCGCGACCACGACCGAGACGGCCGCCACGACACGCGACACAGCTGACTTCACGTTCTGTTTCTCCCAGCGGCTTGCTGTTCTGCATCTGGCACCAGAACTACGACGGAGGAAGATCGAATCCGGTTCCCCGCGGCCTCACCAGCCCCACATCCAGAAGCGGAACGGGGTCAGCAGCGCGATCGCGAGGGCCATGCCGCCGATGACGATCACCACGCTCCACACCCGGCGGCTGCGCTCCGACCTGCCGCCGCGGGCCCCCGTCGAGCCCGTCGGCGCCGACCGCCACTCGTCCGGGCGCCACCGCTCGGTCTCCGCCTCGCGCTTCGCGCGCCTGCGGCGGAACCGCCCCGCCTCCTCGACCCGTCGACGCGCGGCCTCCTCGTCCAGGCGCCGCAGCCGCTCGGCCACCATGCGCGCCCGTGCGGACGGCTCCTTCGGCGCGGACGAGCGGATGTCCCGCTCGCTGTCGTTCTCGAATCTCTCCCACACCTCGTCGGGTATGGCCACGCTTTCCCCCCTTGTCCCGTGTCCCCATGTGCCCTTTGGGCGGGGGAAGTTCTACGACACCTCCTCGCGACAGCACAAGTCACGTCACGCCCCACCGACTCCGCAGGCCCCGCCAGCCCTGTGAGCCACACCACATAAGAATTCTGTGAAATCGAGGACAACCATTCACAGGGATCGCAGGTCATGCATGCAGTAACAACGGCCACACCCGCGTCCCCACCGCGGAGGCCTCCACTCCGTACTGCCGACCCGGCAGTGCACCGGACTTCTGAGGTCTTCATGAAGCTTCGTCGTGCCATGGCCGCCGCGGCCGCTGCGGCTGTCATAGCCCCGATCGCGCTGCTCTCGGCCCCGGCCGCTTCCGCGACCGAGGACACGCCCACGCCGCCCGCCCCGTCCTCGGGAACCCCGACGGCGCCCGTGACGCCGACCCCGCCGGTGACCCCGCCCGTGACGCCGCCCGCGGAAACGCCCGAGACGCCCGGCACACCCAAGCCTGCCGACAAGCCGACCCGGCCCTCGGTGCCCCCGGCGTCCGGGAAGGACCTGGAGGACGAGCTCCCGCCGGTCCCGGACGAGGACGCCGAGGACGAGCCGGACACGTGCCCGTCCGACGACGGCGACACGGACGCCGACTCCGTCCTGGAGGTCGACCTCATCGGGCTGCCCAAGAAGATCGTCGCGGGCAGCGGCTGGCACCGGTTCAAGCTGAGCGCCGCCAACCCCACCGACGAGCCGCTCGGCGAGGTGGACTGGACGGCGTTCGTGAACAACCTCGGCGCCGACCCGGAGGAGAAGGACGGGCTGCGGTACTTCACCGAGGTCCAGTTCCTCGACCCGGAGACCGATGAGTGGACGTCCGTCGACAGCCCGCTGGGCGACGGGCTCGCCTACGGCACCGTCGACCTGGACGCCGAGGACAAGGCCGTCATCAAGCTGCGGGCGAAGGTCGGCGCCAAGGCTCCGGCCATGGACGGGTACGCGGTCGGTCTCGGCACCTACGTGGACTCCGAGCTGGACTGCACGCACACGTCGTCCGAGTACCTGCCGCTCACCATCGTCAAGGCGGGCAGCGGCGACGACGCGACGCCCACGGCCACGCCGAAGCCGTCCCCGTCCAAGACGAAGCAGGCCGACTCGGAGCCGAAGCCGCAGGGCAGCGCCGAGGAGACCCCGGCCCCGGTCACCGGCAACCTCGCCGAGACCGGCTCCAGCTCGATGCTGCCGACCGTCGGCGTGATCGGCGGCATCGCCGTCGTCGCCGGTGCGGGCGTCGTGTTCGCGGTGCGTCGCCGCAAGGCGGACGGCACCGTCTGAGCCGTCCCTGAGCCGTCCGGGTCGCCCCGGACGGCCGACGGCACCTGATCACGCGGAAGGACCTGCGCTCGGAGGGGGGTGCAGGTCCTTACGTGTGTCCGGGGCCCGGCTGCTCACGCGTGTCCGGGGCTGGGCGTCGCTCCGCACGCGCCCGGCGCGGACCTCACTTCTTCGGCGGCACCGTCGGCATCCCGAGGAACGGCAGCTTCAGCGCGCCGAACGCGTCCGCGGGGACCGCGGGGGTCTTCGGCTCGACGGGCGCGAGTCGCACGTACTCCCTGCCCTGCGCCGGACGCGGGTCCTCACCGCCCTTGTTGGGCCAGAACGACATGGCGCGCTCGGCCTGCGCGGTGATCGTCAGGGACGGGTTCACACCCAGGTTCGCGGAGACCGCGGCGCCGTCGACGACCGAGATCCCGGGGTGGCCGTACAGCCGGTGGTAGGCGTCGATGACGCCGGTGTCCGCGGAGTCGCCGATCGGGCAGCCGCCGAGGAAGTGCGCGGTCAGCGGGGTGCCCATGAGCTCGCCGACGTTCGACCCCGGGAAGCCGTTGATCTCCTCGGAGAGGATCGTCGCCGCGCGGGTGGCCTCGTGGATCTGGTCGGGGTTGGGCGCGCCATGGCCCTGCCGGGCCGTGAGCAGACCCTTCCCGACGCCCTTCTCCTTGCGGTACGTGGTCAGGGAGTTGTCGAGCGACTGCATGACCAGGCCGATGATGGTCCGCTCCGACCAGCGCCGGTTGGAGAGCGAGCGGACCATCAGCCACGGGTGGCGTGCCACGTTGCCCAGCCAGCCCGCGACCCTCGCCTTGCCGCCCCGCACGCTGTACGGGACCTGGAGCACGGTCAGGCCGCCCATGGCGTTGGACTTCTTGCCGTAGCGGACGGGCTCGATGTGGGTGCTGTCGTTCGGGTGGATCGACGAGGTGATCGCGACGCCCTTGGTGAAGTCGGCCTTCTCCGTTCCATGCCGCTTGCGGTAGCGGCGGTCGGTGGTCTGGGCGCCCACCAGGGCTTCGGAGTTGGTGCGGGTGAGGGTGCCGAGCCGTGCGGAGATGTGCGGCAGCATGCCGCTGTCCTTCATGCGGTGCAGGAGCGTCTGCGTGCCGTACGTACCGGCGGCCACGACGACCTTGCGTGCCGTGAAGGTGCGCCCCTTGCCCTTGCGCTTGTCGTCGGTCGGCAGGGTCGCGACGGCGAATCCGCCCCGGGAGTCCTCGGTGACGGCGACGACCGACGTCATCGGATGGACGACCGCGCCCGCCTTCTCCGCCAGGTACAGGTAGTTCTCGTTCAGGGTGTTCTTCGCGCCGTGCCGGCAGCCGGTCATGCACTCGCCGCACTCGGTGCAGGCCCTGCGGGACGGGCCCGCGCCGCCGAAGTAGGGGTCGGGGACCTCCGCGCCGGGCCGGGACGTCGAGCCGCCGTCCGCGTCCTTCTCGTCGCCGAAGAAGACGCCGACGGGCGCCATGTGGAAGCTGTCGCCGACGCCCATCTCCTGGGCGGCCGCCTTCAGGTGGACGTCCGACGGTGTCATCGTCGGGTTGAGCCGCACCCCGAGCATGCGCTTGGCCTGCTCGTAGTAGGGGTGCAGCTCGTCCTGCCAGTCCGTGATGTCCTTCCACTGCGCGTCCTTGAAGAACGGCTCGGGCGGTACGTAGAGGGTGTTGGCGTAGTTCAGCGAGCCGCCGCCGACCCCGGCGCCCGCGAGGACCATCACGTTGCCGAGCAGGTGGATGCGCTGGATGCCGAACAGACCGAGCGCCGGGGCCCACAAGTAGTTCTTCAGGTCCCAGGAGTTCTTGGGCAGCGTCGCGCGCGTGAAGCGGCGGCCCGCCTCCAGCACGCCGACGCGGTAGCCCTTCTCCGTCAGACGCAGCGCGGACACCGAGCCGCCGAAGCCGCTGCCGATGACGACGATGTCGTAGTCATAGCCGTCATGGTCGTCATGGCCGTACGAAGCGTCGTCATGGTCGTACGAAGCGTCGTCGCCCGCCCGGTTCCGGGCAGAGCTCTCCTGTGACATTGACTCTCCTCGTTGAGAACTAACGCACTAGCGCAGGCGAAGCGCCTTCATGACCTTCAGGCTGGTGCTCATGAACGCCGCGTACTTCTCGTCGTCCAGACCGAACGACGGCGCCAGCGGCATGACCCGCTGGGTGGCGATGGTCTGCGCCTCGGTGTACTTGAGGATTCCCTCGGAGCCGTGCCGTCGGCCGAGGCCGGAGTCCTTCATGCCGCCCATCGGCGACTGCACGCTGCCGTAGGCGGGCGCGAAGCCCTCGTTGACGTTGACCGTGCCGGTGCGCAGCCGGGCGGCGACCTTGCGGCCGCGGCCGCCGTCCTTCGTCCAGACCGAGGAGTTCAGGCCGTACGGCGTGCCGTTGGCGAGCTCGACCGCCTCGTTCTCGTCCGTGAAGCGGTAGATGGAGACGACCGGGCCGAAGGTCTCCTCGGTGCAGACGGCCATCGGTGCCTCGACGCCGTCCAGGATCGTCGGCTCGAAGAAGTAGGGGCCGATGTCCGGGCGCGCGACGCCGCCCGCGACGAGCGTGGCGCCCTTGGCGACGGCTTCCTCGACGTGCCGGGTCACGGTCTCCAGCTGCCGCTCGCCGACGAGGGAGCCCATGTCGGCGCCGTACGCGAGGGACTTGCCGAGCCGCATCGCCTTCGTGCGCTCCGCGAAGCGCGCCACGAACTCGTCCGCGATCGACTCGTGGACGTACAGCCGCTCGATGGAGATGCACAGCTGGCCGGCGGACGAGAAGCAGGCGCGCACCGCGCCCGACGCGGCCTTGTCGACGTCGGCGTCGTGCAGCACCAGCATGGCGTTCTTGCCGCCGAGTTCGAGCGAGACGCCGACCAGGCGTGCGGCGGCCCCCTGCGCGACCTCGCGGCCGGTACGGGTGGAGCCGGTGAAGGAGACGTAGTCGGCGTGCTTGACGACCTCGGGGCCGACGACCGGGCCCTCGCCGAGGACGACCTGGAAGACCTCCGCGGGCAGGCCCGACTCGATGATGAGGTCGCGGGCCCAGAGCGCGGTCAGGCAGGTGGCCGTGTCGGGCTTCATCACGAGGGCGTTGCCCGCGACGAGGGCGGGCAGGGCGTCGCCGACGGAGAGCTCCAACGGGTAGTTCCACGGGGCGATCTGCCCGATGACGCCGCGCGGCTGACGGTTCTCGGTGACCTTGGTGAGGACCGGGACGACGCCGGTGTGCCGCTTCGGTCCCAGGTACGAGGGGGCCTTGCGGCCGTAGTGCCGGGCTGCGACCGCGACGGCCTGGACCTCCTCGTGCGCGTGCAGACGGGCCTTGCCGGTCTCCAGCTGGATCAGGTCGAGGATCTCGGCCTGCCGCTGCAGCACCAGGTCGTGGAAGCGCAGCAGGACGGCGGCACGCTGCTTCACCGGGGTCCTGGCCCAGGCGATCTGGGCGGTGCGGGCCCGCTGGAAGGCGGTGGCCACGTCCTCGGGGGTGGACTCGGGCAGGTCGGCCAGCTTCTCGCCGGTGAGCGGCGAGTGGTTGGCCGTCCGTCCCGACCCGATGACGTCACGGGTGAGCTGCGCGATCAGCTCGGGCGTGACCACGTCGGCGGCGGTGCGCGCGCCGTCGGGGGCCGGGGCGGTGGGGTTCGTTCCGAGGGGCGCTGCGGTGGCCTGCGAGTCCGTCATGCTCGTGAGAGTAGGCCTACGTCAGTGTTTTGGGTACCCATCGGTAACGGGGGTTCACGACATGCGCACACGACGCCAGTGATTGCTGGCGACAAAGCCGCTGATCAGGGCGTTACCGACCCTGATCAAAGTTTTTCGAGCTCCAGGTCGGCGATGGCGGTCTCGGCCACGTCGCGGCCCCGCTCCGTGAAGTCGCCCTTGCCGGGGTAGCCGATCGTCAGCTTGTACATGTCGCCGGACTCGGTCTTGTAATAGAGGACGCGCAGCTCGCGCGGCAGCGGGTTCTGACTGTCCGTGGAGGAGTAGACGACGGTGTTCTCCGCGGCCTTGCGGTCCTTGAACGTCGTCTCCTTGCCGTCGCTCTTGGGCGCCGGGTCGGAGGCCATGCCGAGGTCGTATTTGCCGGACTGCTTGAAGTCGGCGTTGTCGTCCCACATCTCCGCGGCCGCGGTCTCGGCGATCCCGCCGCTGTCGTCCTCGGACTTCTTGTCCAGGGAGAGGTTGATCCAGACGCTGCCGCTCGGATCGGTGTACTGGACCCAGTGCTTCTCCGGGGTCTTGTTGTCGTCCTCGGACTTCTCGTAGCCCTCGGGCACGGCGACGGTCGCCGCGAGCTCCTTCGACGCGTGCTTCTCCCAGCCCTCCGCGTCCGAGCCCCCGAAGGGGTTCAGCGCCACGAGCACGCCCGCGGCCACCGCCACGACGACCGCACCGGCGACGACGGCCAGCGCCTTGCGGCTCAGGAAGACCCCCTTGCCGCGCCCCTGGCCGCCGCCGGTCGCCGCGACGGTGACGTGCTGCGTCGGCGCGGGCTGCGGAGGCTCGGCCGCCGCCTCCAGGAGTACGCGGACCTGCGCGGCGTTCGGCCGCTGGGCCGGGTCCTTGGCCAGCAGCCGGTTGATCGCCTCGGCGAGCGGGCCCGAGGCGGACGCGGGCGCGGCGGGCGTCGCGTTCAGGACGGACTGCAGCGTCGCGGGGGTGTTGGTGCGGCGGAACGGCGAGACGCCCTCGGTCGCCGCGTACAGGACGACTCCGAGCGACCAGAGGTCGGACGCCGGTCCCGGCCGCTGGCCGAGGACCCGCTCCGGCGCGATGAATTCGGGCGAACCGACGAAGCCGCCGGTGTCCGTCAGGTTCGTCTCGCCCTCGATCTGGGCGATGCCGAAGTCGGTGAGGACGACGCGG
>NZ_LIPN01000254.1 GCF_001418325.1 Streptomyces atriruber
AAGTCGGTGAGGACGACGCGGCCGCCGGTCTCCAGGAGGATGTTGCCGGGCTTCACGTCGCGGTGCAGGACGCCGACGCGGTGGGCCGCGGCCAAAGCCTCCATGACCTTGGCGCCGATGTCCGCCGCCTCGCGCGGATCGAGGGTGCCGCGGTCGCGCAGGACGTCGTCGAGGGAGGGGCCGTCGACGAGCTCCATGACGATGAGGGGCCGTCCGTCGACCTCCGTCACGTCGTGCACGGCGACCACGCCGGGATGGCGCACGCGGGCGGCCGCCCGGGCCTCGCGCTGCATGCGCAGGCGCAGGTCGGCCAGTTCCGGCCCGGCCGCGTCCGTGTACGTGCGCAGTTCCTTGACCGCGACCTCGCGGTGCAGCACCTCGTCGACGGCGCGCCACACGACGCCCATGCCGCCCCGGCCGAGCTGTGCCACGACGCGGTAGCGCCCGGCCAGAAGTCTGCCGACGTCGGCCCGGTCCTGGTCCCCCGGCCGGTCCTGATCGCCGGGCTGTGCCCCATCCCCCGAAAACACTGCTGCCCCGTTCCTGTGATGCCACTTTCCGTGGCGTACAGACTACGGGGCAGCAGTGACCGTCAGCGTTTTCTGTTACTTGCTTGACACCGTGAGGTCGCCGCGGCGGGGGCCGGAGAAGCCCTGCAGACGGGCCAGGGTGAGGCCGGTGAGCCGGGTGACCTCGCCTGCGTCGAGGGCGCCGCAGTCGAGGCCGCGCAGCAGGTAGCCGGCGAGCGCCTTGGCGGTGGCGGGCTCGTCGGCCACGCCGCCGCCCTCGTGGTGTCCCGCGTAGGCGGCGAGGCGGGCGGCGGCCGCCTCGAAGCCCTCGCGGTAGAACGCGAACACGGCGGCGTAACGCGTCGGGATGTGGCCGGGGTGCATGTCCCAGCCCTGGTAGTAGGCGCGCGCCAGGGCGCGCCGGGTGAGGCCGTAGTGCAGCCGCCAGGCGTCGTGGACCTTCTCGGTGGAGCCGACGGGCAGCACGTTGGTGGAGCCGTCGGAGACGCGTACTCCGGTGCCCGCGGCGGCGACCTGCATGACGGCCTTGGCGTGGTCGGCGGCCGGGTGGTCGCTGGCCTGGTAGGCGGCGCTCACGTGGAGGCAGGCGCTGTAGTCGAAGGTGCCGTAGTGCAGGCCGGTGGCGCGGCCCTCGGCGGCCTGGATCATGCGGGCCACGGCGGCGGTGCCGTCGGTGGCGAGGATGGACTGGCTGGTCTCGATCTGGATCTCGAAGCCGATCCGGCCGCGCTCGATGCCGCGCGCCTTCTCGAACTCCTCCAGGAGGCGCACCATCGCGGTGACCTGCTCGGGGTACGTCACCTTCGGCAGGGTCAGGACGAGTCCGTCGGGGAGGCCGCCCGCCTCCATGAGGCCGGACAGGAAGATGTCGAGGGTGCGGATGCCGCGGTCGCGCACCGCCTCCTCCATGCACTTCATGCGGATGCCCATGTATGGGGCGGCGGTGCCGTTCTCGTAGGCCTCGGCCACCAGGCGGGCCGCGCGGGCGGCGTCCTGGTCCTCGTCGGCGCCCTTGTAGCCGTCCTCGAAGTCGATGCGCAGGTCCTCTACGGGCTCGCGCTCCAGCTTGCTGCGCACGCGCGTGTAGACGGCATCGGCGAGGTCGTCGGACAGGCCGAGGACGGCGGCGAAGGACGCGGCGTCCGGGGCGTGCTCGTCGAGCATCTCCAGGGCCTTGTCGCCCCAGGTGCGGATCGAGTCGGCGGTGAACTGCTCCCCGGGGACGTACACGGTGTGGACGGGCTGGCGGGTACCTGGGTCTCCGGGGTAGCGGCGCTCCAGCTCCGCGTCCACCGGGGCGAGGGAAGCGCTGATGCCGTCGCTGATCGCGCCGGCGAGGCTCGTCGCCACCTTCTCTTGCTGACCCATTCCTGCATCCTCCACACACTCGGTGCCGCGCCCGACATTTCCGCTTCACGGAATCAACAATCCGTATAGCGAAGTTATCCGTGACCTTCGTGCTGGTCAACACCCTCTCGCGTCCTGGACCCGCCGCCGACCTCAGGAGTTCACGCCGGTCCCGCATTCTTCTGCCGCTGTCTCAGATCCTGCTTCCGCACCCGTGCGCGCGCACCCCATCCTGACCGCGCGCCCCGAACCGAAGGAGACCGTGTGCCGACCGATTCCCGCGTCACGCGCCGTTCCGGCCTGCGGACGGTGTTCACCGCAGCCGTCGCGCTCCCCCTGCTCAGCACCGCGCTGGCCGCCGCTCCCGCGCACGCCGTGCAGCGCCCCGGCCGCCGCCTGGAGGTCATGTCGTTCAACCTCCGCTACGCGAGCACCACGCCGCCGAACACCTGGGCCGAGCGCCGCCCGGTGACCCGGGAGCTCCTGCGCCGCGCCAGGCCGCACGTCATCGGCACCCAGGAAGGCCTCTACCAGCAGGTACGGGACATCGCGGCCGACCTCGGCCCGCACTACGACTGGATCGGCACCGGCCGCGCGGGCGGCAGCCGCGACGAGTTCATGACCGTGTTCTACGACACCCGCAGGCTGGCCCCGGTCGAGTACGACCACTACTGGCTCTCGGACACCCCGGACGTGATCGGCTCCAACACCTGGGGCGGCGGGTCCATCCGGATGGTCACCTGGGTCCGCTTCCACGACCTGCGCACCGACGGCGAGCTCTATGTGCTCAACACGCACCTCGACAACGCGTCCCAGTTCGCCCGCGCGCGTGCGACGCAGCTGATCGTCGAGCGCCTCGCCCGCCTCGACCGGTCGCTGCCGCTGCTCGTGACGGGCGACTTCAACGTGGCCGCGCACAAGAACCCGGTGTACGACACGCTGCTCGCCGCAGGCCTCGTCGACAGCTGGGACGCGGCGGACCGCCGGAGCAAGGCGTACGCCACGTTCCACGGCTACAAGCCCCTCACCCCCGACGGCGACCGCATCGACTGGATCCTGGCGACGCCGGGGGTGCACGTCCACGAGGCGGCGATCAACACGTTCGCGCTGGACGGACAGTTCCCGAGCGACCATCTGCCGGTGCAGGCGAGCCTGACGCTGTGACGCGCCGAGGCCCTCGCGCCGCGTGCCGCGGTGCGAGGGCCTCGTGGGTCGATGAGCTCAGCCCTTGCGGGAGTTGACCTCGTCGGTGAGCGCCGGGACGACGTCGAAGAGGTCGCCGACCACGCCGTAGTCGACCAGGTCGAAGATCGGGGCCTCGGCGTCCTTGTTGATGGCCACGATGGTCTTCGAGGTCTGCATGCCGGCCCGGTGCTGGATCGCGCCGGAGATGCCGGAGGCGATGTACAGCTGCGGGGAGACCGACTTGCCGGTCTGGCCCACCTGGTTGGAGTGCGGGTACCAGCCGGCGTCGACCGCGGCGCGCGAGGCGCCCACGGCGGCACCGAGCGAGTCGGCGAGCGCCTCGATGATCGAGAAGTTCTCGGCGCCGTTGACGCCGCGGCCGCCGGAGACCACGATCGCGGCCTCGGTCAGGTCGGGGCGGCCCGTCGACTCGCGCGGGGTGCGCGAGACGACCTTGGTGCCGGTGGCCTTCTCGGAGAAGGAGACCGCGAGGGCCTCGACGGCGCCCGCGGCCGGGGCGGCCTCCACGGCGGCCGAGTTCGGCTTGACCGTGATGACCGGGGTGCCGCTGGAGACGCGGGACTTGGTGGTGTACGAGGCGGCGAACGCGGACTGTGTGGCCACCGGGCCCTCGTCGCCGGCCTCGAGGTCGACGGCGTCCGTGATGATGCCGGACTTGATGCGGACCGCGAGGCGGGCCGCGATCTCCTTGCCCTCGGCGGAGGACGGGACGAGCACGGCGGCCGGGGAGACGGCGTCGTACGCGGCCTGCAGCGCGTCCACCTTCGGTACGACGAGGTAGTCGGCGAACTCGGGGGCGTCGGCGGTGAGGACCTTCACGGCGCCGTGCTCGGCGAGCGTGGCGGCGGTGGCCTCGGCGCCGGAGCCGAGGGCGACGGCGACGGGCTCGCCGACGCGGCGGGCCAGGGTCAGCAGCTCCAGGGTGGGCTTGCGGACGGCGCCGTCCACGTGGTCGACGTAGACGAGAACTTCAGCCATGGGACTTCAATCTCCTGCGGTAACGAAGAAGTTGGGCGGTTGAGGGGTGACTGAAGCTCAGATGAACTTCTGGCCCGCGAGGAACTCGGCGAGCTGCTTGCCGCCCTCGCCCTCGTCCTTGACGATCGTGCCGGCCGTGCGGGCCGGACGCTCGGCGGCGGAGTCGACCTTGGTCCAGGCACCCTCGAGGCCGACCTCTTCGGCGTCGATGTCCAAGTCGTCCAGGTCGAGCGACTCCACCGGCTTCTTCTTGGCGGCCATGATGCCCTTGAAGGACGGGTAGCGGGCCTCGCCCGACTGGTCCGTCACGGACACGACGGCCGGCAGGGAAGCCTCCAGCTGCTCGCTGGCGGTGTCGCCGTCACGGCGGCCCTTCACGACGCCGTCCGCGACGGAGACCTCGGAGAGCAGCGTGACCTGCGGGACGCCGAGGCGCTCCGCGAGGATCGCCGGCAGCACACCCATGGTGCCGTCGGTCGAGGCCATACCGGCGATGACCAGGTCGTAACCGGTCTTCTCGATGGCCTTGGCGAGCACCAGCGAGGTGCCCATCACGTCGGTGCCGTGCAGGTCGTCGTCCTCGACGTGGACGGCCTTGTCGGCGCCCATGGAGAGCGCCTTGCGCAGCGCGTCCTTGGCGTCCTCGGGGCCGACGGTCAGCACGGTGATCTCCGCGTCGTCCGCCTCGTCGGCGATCTGCAGCGCCTGCTCGACCGCGTACTCGTCGAGCTCCGAAAGGAGGCCGTCGACGTCGTCGCGGTCGACGGTCAGGTCATCGGCGAACTTCCGGTCGCCCGTGGCGTCCGGCACGTACTTCACACAGACAACGATCCTCAAGCTCACGCCGGCTCTCCTACTGCATCGTCTTAACTGGGCTGCTGCCTTGGCTCATGGCCACTGCCTTCTTCCAGGCAGCATAGGCGCCTGAAGCGGCGGATCCCGGTCGGGGCGGCCCGCGCTCCGACCGAAATATTACTCATGAGTACACCCAGTTCATTCCCCCTGAGCAAGCGCTTTGAACTGTGACCTTCCCAACGCTCCGTAATCGGACCGGGGGCCCGCCCGACGGGAACTCTCAGTCGCGCAACGCGTTGAAGCGCCCGTGGTGGTACAGGAGCGGGCGGCCGTCGTCCGCACGGTCGCCGACGACGGCCTCCGCGAGCACGATGCGGTGGTCACCGGCGGGCACGCGCGCCACGATCCGGCAGACCAGCCAGGCGAGCGCGCCGTCGAGGACGGGAACCCCCTCGGGGCCCTCGCGCCAGCTCGTGGCCGGGCCGAAACGGTCGGCTCCGCTGCGGGCGAACGTGGCGGCGAGTTCCTGCTGGTGCTCGCCGAGTATGTGGACGCCGACGTGCTCGGTCTCGGAGACCGCGGGCCAGCAGGAGGAGCCGGTGCCGATGCCGAACGAGAGCATCGGGGGCTCGGCGGAGACCGAGGCGAGCGAGGTGGCGGTGAAGCCCACGGGGCGGGACCCCTGCGCGGCGGTGATCACCGCCACCCCCGCGGCGTGCTGACGGAAGACCGAGCGGAGCAGGTCGGGGGTGGCGAGCCGGGGCGTGCTGAGGGCGGGCGATGCCGTCATGGAGTTGTCCTTCTGCCGGAGATTGCCGGAGGTACGAGCGGAGACGTCGGTGCTCAGCACTGCGGACAGCGCGCGCTGGCGTGGCGGCCGAGGTCCACGTGGACGCGCTCGTACAGAAGGAGGTCCCGGGGCATGCAGGCAGGCTCGCGATAGATGCCGCGTGCAGTCAAGCCCATTTCGGAATATGAAAGAAGGATCACGGCCGCGGGCCCGTGCCACCCGCCGTGACCTGCATGACCCTCCGTCACACGGCCTCCCCCAGCGCGGCGATGACATCGGCCTTGCGGGGCTGTCCGACGGCGCGCCGGACCACCTGCCCCGCCGCGTCCAGGACGAGCACGGTGGGGGTCTTGAGGACGCGCAGCTCCCGTACGAGATCGAGCTGCGCCTCGGCGTCGATCTCCACGTGGCGCACGCCCGGGACCATGGCGGCCACGTCCGCGAGCACCCTGCGCGTCGCCCGGCAGGGCTGACAGAAGGCGCTGGAGAACTGCACGAGCGTCGCCCGCTCCCCCAGCCGCTCCCCGATGTCCGCCGCGCCGAGCCGCCGCCCGGCCTCCCGTCCCCGCACTTCCGCCTCCGCCCGTCAGCCCTGCACCAATGCGCTCCGAAGTACAGCGTTCGCGCGCCCCGAATGATTCCGACGTGACGAGAATCTCCCGCATACGCGGCACCAAGGCTGGTCAGCCGTCCGTTGATGGGGCACGATCTGCGCAACGCCGAAAAACCTACGGCTGCGTAACTTCACGCCGGGACCCCCTCCCCAGGCAGAAAACGAAGGGCCCTCCCCACCCATGGCAGAGCTTGTCTACCGTCCCGTCATCGGTGCCGCGAAAACCCTGTTCAAGGCATGGGACCTGAAGATCGACTGCAAGGGTTCGGAGAACATCCCACGCTCCGGCGGCGCGGTCCTGGTCAGCAATCACATCAGCTATCTCGACTTCATCTTCGACGGTCTCGCCGCCCTGCCCCAGAAGCGTCTCGTGCGGTTCATGGCGAAGGAGTCGGTGTTCCGGCACAAGATCTCCGGGCCGCTGATGCGCGGAATGAAGCACATCCCCGTCGACCGCAAGCAGGGTGAGACGGCCTATGCGCACGCTCTCGACTCGCTGCGCTCCGGGGAGATCGTCGGCGTCTTCCCCGAGGCGACGATCTCGCAGTCGTTCACCCTGAAGCAGTTCAAGTCGGGAGCCGCGCGACTGGCCCAGGAGGCCGGGGTGCCGCTCATCCCGATGGCCCTGTGGGGCACGCAGCGGCTGTGGACCAAGGGACACCCCCGCAACTTCAAGCGCAGCCACACGCCGATCACGATCCGCGTGGGCGAGCCGGTGGAGGCCCCCAAGGACCAGTACGCGGGCGCGATCACCCGGCGCCTGCGCGAGCGCTGCCAGGAGCTCCTGGAGGCCGCGCAGCGCGCCTACCCGGTGCGCCCCAAGGGCCCGGACGACACCTGGTGGATGCCGGCGCACCTGGGTGGCACGGCGCCGACCCCCGCCGAGGTCAAGGCCGCCGAGGCGGGCTGACCGCCCCGCCCCTCAGCCGACGGCGACCTGAGCGCCGGGGCTGACCTTTTCGAGCAGCTCGGCCAGTTCCGCGCCCGCCGCTTCCAGGCCCGCGTCCGGCCCCATGCCTTCCAGCAGGAAGATCGCGTTCACCGACTCCTCGGTGAGGCGGGTGCGCGGGCCCTGACGCCAGTTCCAGCGACGACAGGTGACGCCCTCGTCGTCGCACCAGACGATTTCGCCCGCGTCGGGGTGCTCCACGGTCCGCTCCCCCGCGGCGGCCGTCACGAAGTCCTCGTCGCCGGTGGCCCGCACCAGGCGCATGCCGCCCTTGATCAGGTCCAGGTCCTCGCCGCCGACCGGGATCAGGTGGGCCACGCTGACGGCGTTGTAGAGATCCACGAGCGCATTGATCCGCGGCAGGCCGCCGTCCGCGAGGGCGCGCCTGGCGAGCGCCTCCGCGGAGTTCCGGGTGCGCGAGGGCTTCGCGCCGAAGGCCGTGTACGCGGCGCGCCAGGCGGCCATGTGCGGGTCCTCGTGCGGGGCGCGGCCGCCGAGGCGCGCGGCGAGGCGGCGGGCAGCGTCGTCGAGGAGGGCCGCGGTCGCGTCGGTACTGGGGCCGTTGACGAGCCCACGGGCCTCGATGACGACGTGGGTGAAGCCGGGCGCGAGGGCGCGGACCTCGTCGGAGACGGTCAGGTCGATGGTCATGGTCCGTCGTGCCTCACAGTTCTGAGGGGTAGATCTGCCAGAGGTGCGGCCGGTCCCGGGCCTCCTTGAGTGCGCGGAGCGCCACAGGGCTCGGTTCAGCATAGAGGACCGGATAGTCCACTTCGTTGGACTCGGGATCGACCGGCCAGGCCAGCTGCTCCTCGCCGAGGCGGAACTGCGCGTCGACGACGCCCGGAATGTTGCCCCGCGCGTCCTGCCGGTGCCAGGCGCCGTCGAGCCGCACGGCGACCAGGCCGTGCAGGGAGTAGCCGCTGGTGTTGTCGTCCCGCAGGCGCTGGTAGCAGAACGTCGTCGGGATGTCCTCGGCGCGCAGCAGAGCGGCCAGGGCGTGGGACTTGGCGAGGCAGATGCCGGTGCGTTCACGCAGGACGTCGGAGGCACGCCAGGTGACCTCCATGCGGCCCGCGTCCTGCGAGTGCGGAACGGCGTCGCGCACGAACTCGAAGGCGGCGCGTGCGTAGGCGTATGTATCGACGGATGCTTTTGCAAGGTCCGCGGCGGTCTCGCGGATCAGCGGATGATGGTGGTCGACGACCTCGTCCGCGGCCAAGTATGCAGACAGGTCGGGTTTTTCCTGGGTCAGGCGCATGTCACGGGAGCATAGGAATACGCCCGACCGTACGTCAATGACTTTACGATCGAGCGCATACCTATGCAGCGCGTGGGCTCAGCGCGCCATCTCCTCCTTGAGCGCCGCGAGGAACCCGTCGACGTCCTCCTCGCGGGTGTCGAACGCGCACATCCAGCGGACGTCGCCCGCTGCCTCGTCCCAGAAGTAGAAGCGGTACCGCTTCTGCAGGCGCTCGCTCACGTCGTGCGGCAGCCGGGCGAAGACCGCGTTGGCCTGCACGGGGTAGAGGATCTCCACGCCGTGCACCGAGCGGACGCCCTCCGCGAGGCGCTGCGCCATCTCGTTCGCGTGGCGGGCATTGCGCAGCCACAGGTCCTTGGCGAGCAGGGCCTCCAACTGCACCGAGACGAAGCGCATCTTGGAGGCGAGCTGCATCGACATCTTGCGCAGGTGCTTCATGTGGCGGACGGCGTCCTGGTTGATGACCACGACGGCCTCACCGAACAGCGCACCGTTCTTCGTGCCGCCGAGCGACAGGATGTCGACGCCCACGGCGTTCGTGAACGTCCGCATGGGGACGTCCAGCGCGGCCGCGGCGTTGGCTATCCGGGAGCCGTCGAGGTGCACCTTCATGCCGAGCTGGTGCGCGTGGTCGCAGATGTCGCGGATCTCGTCGGGCGTGTAGAGCGTGCCCAGTTCGGTGTTCTGCGCGATCGAGACGACCTGCGGCATGGCCCGGTGCTCGTCGTCCCAGCCGAACGCCTGCTTGTCGATCAGCTCGGGCGTGAGCTTGCCGTCCGGCGTGGGCACGGTGAGCAGCTTGAGGCCCGCCATGCGCTCGGGGGCGCCGCCCTCGTCCACGTTGATGTGCGCGGACTCGGCGCAGATCACCGCGCCCCAGCGGTCGGCGACCGCTTGGAGCGCGACGACGTTGGCGCCCGTGCCGTTGAACACCGGGAACGCCTCGGCGGTCGGGCCGAAGTGCCCGCGGATCACCTGCTGGAGATTGGCCGTGTAGTCGTCCTCGCCGTACGCGATCTGGTGACCGCCGTTGGCGAGCGCGAGGGCCGCCATGACCTCGGGGTGGGCGCCCGCGTAGTTGTCGCTGGCGAAACCGCGCACGTCCGGGTCGTGATGGCGGCGCGCGTCGGTCTTCGGCGGGTTCACTGCTTCCCGGTCACGACCGGTCGTGTCGCGTCCGGTCACGGCTTCTCGGTCAGCCACAGGCGGTTTCCGTTCACTTCCCCGGCGGGCTTCTCCCAGACGCCGGCGACGGCCTCGGCCAGCTCCTTGACGTCCGTGAATCCCGCGAACTTCGCGTTGGGCCGCTCCGCGCGCATCGCGTCGTGCACCAGCGCCTTGACCACCAGGATCGCAGCCGCCGCACGCGGACCGTCGTCGCCCCCCGCCTTGCGGAAGGCGTCGGCGAGGGCGAGCGTCCAGGCCTCGGCCGCCGCCTTCGAGGCGGAGTACGCCGCGTTGCCCGCGGTCGGCTTGGAGGCGCCCGCCGCGCTGATGAGCAGGTACCGGCCGCGGTCGCTGCGCTGCAGGCCTCCCTCGAAGGCGAGGGAGGTGTGCTGCACGGTGCGGATCAGGAGCTTTTCGAGGAGATCCCAGTCGGCGAGGTCGGTCTCGGCGAAGTTCTTGCTGCCGCGCCAGCCGCCCACGAGGTGGACCAGGCCGTCGATGCGGCCGAACTCCTTCTCCGTGCGCGTCGCCCACTCCCGGGTGGCGTCCAGATCGAGGAGATCGACCGTGTCGCCGATGACGGTGGCCCCGCCGTGCGCGTACCGGGCGGCGTCCACCGCTTCGGCCAGGCGCGAGGCATCGGCGTCCGATGCCACGACGGTGGCCCCGGCCTCGGCCAGCCTCAGCAGGGTGGCGCGTCCTGCGGGCCCGGCCGCTCCGGCCACCGCGACGACGGCTCCATCGAGTGCGGACATGGTCCTCGCCTCCTCCTGGCGGCCGCTCACGCGGCGGCCTTCTCGACGCCCGAAGAAGCAGTGATCCCCTTGGTGGAGGCGATCACGTGCTTCAGCTTCTTGGAGAGCGCCTCATAGAACATGCTGAGCGGAAACTCGTCGGGAAGCACCTCGTCGACAAGTTTGCGCGGCGGCAGCGAGGTGTCCAGGGCGTCGGGGCCCTTGGCCCAGCGCGATCCGGGGTGCGGGGCGAGATAGCGGGACACCAGGTCGTACGCGGCGAACCAGTGGACCAGTTTCGGGCGGTCGATGCCCGCGCGGTAGAGGTCCTCGATCTCGCCGCACAGCTGGTTGGTGACCTCCGGCGCGCGCTCCCAGTCGATCCTGAGCTGGTTGTCGGTCCAGCGGACGACGTCGTGCTTGTGGAGGTAGGCGAAGAGGAGCTGGCCGCCGAGTCCGTCGTAGTTCTTGACGCGGTCACCGGTGACCGGGAAGCGGAACATCCGGTCGAAGAGGACGGCGTACTGCACGTCGCGCGCCTGCGGGATGCCCTCGGCCTCCAGCTTCACGGCCTCCTTGAAGGCGGTGAGGTCGCAGCGCAGCTCCTCGAGGCCGTACATCCAGAACGGCTGGCGCTGCTTGATCATGAACGGGTCGAACGGCAGGTCGCCGTGGCTGTGGGTGCGGTCGTGGACCATGTCCCACAGGACGAACGCCTGCTGGCAGCGGTCCTGGTCGCCGATCATCTCGCGGATGTCGTCGGGCAGTTCGAGCCCGAGCAGGTCCACGGAGGCCTCGGTGACGCGGCGGAAGCGGGCCGCCTCGCGGTCGCAGAAGATACCGCCCCAGGAGAAGCGCTCGGGAGCCTCGCGCACGGCGATGGTCTCGGGGAAGAGGACGGCGGAGTTCGTGTCGTACCCCGCGGTGAAGTCCTCGAAGGTGATGCCGCAGAACAGCGGGTTGTCGTAGCGCGTGCGCTCCAGCTCGGCCAGCCAGTCGGGCCAGACCATGCGCAGCACGACCGCTTCGAGGTTGCGGTCGGGGTTGCCGTTCTGCGTGTACATCGGGAAGACGACCAGGTGCTGCAGGCGGTCCTCGCGGTGCGCGGCGGGCTGGAAGGCGAGCAACGAGTCGAGGAAGTCCGGCACTTCGAAGCCCGCCTCGACCCAGCGGCGCAGGTCAGCGACGAGCGCACGGTGGTACGCGGCGTCGTGCGGAAGGAGCGGGGAGAGCTCCTCGACCGCGGATATCACGCGGTCCACGGCGAGTTCGGCGATGCTCTTCGCCGGGGCGCCGTCCGCCTCGAAGTCGATGGAACCGTCCGCCGACTGCCAGGGCCGGATGTCCTCCACGGCATCCTTGAGCACCGGCCACGCGGGGTGGTCCACCACCCGCCCAGCAGCGGAAGGAACCGCACCCTCGAAACCCGACTGCACAAGAATTTCCGTCATGTCCCATCCTCCACGGGAGAACCTCGCGTTAGAACACCGTAAGCGTGCGAGGTTCTCCGCGACAAGAGGGGACTCGGGAAATTATCCTGCGCCACCCCCACTTCTGCCGCTGTTTTTCCTGCGGCTACCGGCTGACTCGATTGCTTCTGCCGCATCGGTCATCGCCTGCCCCGCGTCGGGGAGCAGGCCGGGGAAGCCCAGGAAGCCGTGGAACATCCGCGGATAGTGGGCGGTGGTGACGTCCACGCCGGCCGCCCGCAGGCGTTCCGCGTAGGCCAGGCCCTCGTCGCGCAGCGGGTCGCAGCCCGCGGTGACCAGGTGGGCGGGCGGCAGACCGCCGAGGTCGGCGGCGCGCAACGGGGAGGCGAGGGGATGTGCGCCGTCCCCGTCGGGACCCAGGTACTGCTGCCAGAACCAGCGCATGTGCGCGGCGGTCAGGAAGTATCCGTGCGCGTTCTCCCGGTAGGAGCCGGTGTCCTGGGCGGCGTCCAGGACGGGGTAGAGCAGCAGCTGCAGCGCGACGGCGGGGCCACCCTCGTCCCTGGCCCGGAGGGTCACCGCGGTGGCGAGACCGCCTCCGCTGCTGTCCCCCGCGGTGACGAGGGCGCCCGGATCGCCGCCGAGCGCCGCGCTCTCTTCAGCCGCCCAGCGGAGCGCCGCGTACGCGTCGTCGACGGCCGCGGGGAAGCGGTGCTCGGGCGCGAGGCGGTAGGCGACGGAGACCACGGCGGCTCCGGAGCGGGCGGCCAGGGCGCGCGCCGTGGCGTCGTGGGAATCGAGGCCGCAGACGGTGTAACCGCCGCCGTGGAAGAAGACGACGGTCGGCCGGGGTCCGCGGTGCCGCTCCGGATCCGGCAGGTAGATGCGTACGGGAATCGCGGGCGCGCCCGGCGGCCCCGGCACGGTCCGGTTCACGACGGACCCGACGGCGGGCGGCGCCTTCCCGGAAGCGGGTACGGCGGCGAGGATCCGGCGGGCCTCGGCGGCGTCGGTGACGGTGCCGCCGAGGTCGGGGAAGGCATCGGCCAGGGCGTCGACGAGGGGGCGGGCGAGGGGGTCGAGACGGTCGGGGCCGGGCCGCCGGGGCTCCCGGCGCATCAGCTCGCGCCCGTCTCCTGGGCGCGGAAGTAGGGGATGACCTTCTCGCCCCACTGCCGCAGCGTCTCCAGGCAGGCCTCCTGCGGCACAGTGCCCATCTGGATGAGGCACATGATCTCGTCGGCCCCCGCGTCGCGCAGGCGCTCCACGTAGGCGATGGCGTCGTCCGCGGTGCCGTACGCGTGGTCGGCGTTGAACGTGGCGGTCGAGTTGGGCCGTACCGGAATGTTGTGCTCGTGCAGCCGCGCGACGACCTGCTCGGCGGCCTTGCGCATCTCGGCGGCTTCGTCGCTGCCCTCCACGACCGCTTCATCGGGGATGCCCGCGCCGCCGTACCAGTGCCCGATGGACTGCGCGAAGAACCGCTGGCCACGGGTGCCGACGCGCCGCGCGGTCTCCCGGTCGTCGAGCACGATCGTCGGGCAGAGCACGGAGAAGTGGTCGTTGACGACGCTCGACACGAAGCGCTCGTCGGTGCGGGCCGCGATGGCCGCGTCGTACGCCTGACGCATTCCGGCGATCGACTCGGGTCCGGCGAAGCCCATCACCAGGGCGCCGATGCCCAGTTCGGCCGCCTGCGTCAGGGTCTCGGTCCTGCTGCAGGCGAGGAAGAGCGGCGGGTGGGGGGTCTGCTCGGGCCGCGGCAGGATCGGGTGCGGGCCGATGTCGAGGAGCTCGCCGTGGTGCTCGAGCTCCTCCTTCTCCCAGGCCTTCCCGATGATCCGCAGCGCCTCCTCGACCTCTTGGGTCGTACGTTCCCTGTCGACTCCGCAGAGCGACGTCTCCTGCTCCGTGCCGCCCCGCCCCGCACCCAGGTCGAGCCGCCCTCCGGAGAGCAGGTCCAGCATGGCCGCGCGCTCTGCGACCCGCGCCGGGTGGTTGAAGTTGAACGGCATGCAGACGACGCCGTGGCCGATCCTGATGGTGCTCGTGCGCGCGGCGACCCAGGTGAGGAAGATCTCCGGCGCGCTCATGTGCGCGTACCACTTGAGGGAGTGGTGCTCGACCGCCCAGACGCGGTCGAACCCCATCTCCTCGGCGAGCACCGCCTGTTCGACGCTGTCGTGGATCACCTGATGCTCGCGCTCGACGGTCGGATCGGCGAGCTGAGCCTCGAATATGACGGAGAACTTCACGTGCCCTCCCGGGAGTTGTGCCCGTGCGACATGGCCCTTGCGTATGACGATCAGCCATATGACTAGTCGTCAGGTCGTGAAGTCGCAAGGGGTGACGCACGGGCATTCCGGTCAGGCCGTGCCGTCCGCGAAGGGACCTCCCGCCGCGAAGGCCTTGGCGGCGAAGCGTTCGCCGATGCGGTGGTGCGTGGTGGCGTCCGGGTGGAGGTCGTCGGGAAGGGGCAGCTCGGCGGCGTCGGCGGAGCCGTAGAGGTCGCGGCCGTCGAGGTAGTGGAGGTGCGGGTCGTCGGCCGACCGCTGCTTCACGATGCGGGCCAGTTCGTCGCGGATGACGTTGAGGGTGAGCTTTCCGCCCGCCCGTTCCGCCGGGTCACCCATCGCCTTGAACCGGATGCGCCCTTCCGAGAATCCGCTGAGGTCCGGCGCGCTGGGGCCGGGGGTGTCCTCGTGGACGGGGCACAGGATGGGCGAGACGACCAGGAGCGGCGTGTCGGGGTGCCCCTCGCGGATGGTGTCGAGGAAGCCGTGCACGGCCGGGCCGAAGGCGCGCAGCCGCATCAGGTCGGCATTGACCACATTGATGCCGAGCTTGACGCTGATCAGGTCGGCGGGGGTGTCCCGCAGGGTGCGGGCGGTGAACGGGTCGAGCAGGGCGCTGCCCGCAAGTCCCAGGTTGATCAGCTCCACACCGCCGAGCGAGGCGGCGCGCGCGGGCCAGATCGTGGTGGGGCTCGCGGCGTCGGAGCCGTGGCTGATCGAACTGCCGTGGTGCAGCCACACCCTGCGGCCCGGGTCGCGCGCGGGCTCGACGGGAGCGTCGATGCGCAGGGCGAGGAGTTCGGTGGTCTCGTTGTGCGGCAGCCAGATCTCGACGTCCTTCATGCCGTCGGGCAGGCCGGTGAAGCGCGCGGTGCCGGGCTCCCCGGCCGTGAGCTCCGCGGTCCCCTCGGTCATGTCGATGGTCAGGACGTTGCCGTTCGGCACGGTCGTCGCGCCGGCCGGGCGACCGTCGACGAGCAGGTCGTAGACGCCCTCGGGGCGGGGCGGGGCGCCCACGTAGGAACGCTTGGTGGGCAGCGTGTCGAGCTCGACCGCGGTGGCGCGGGTGCGGAACGCCAGGCGTACGCCGGAGGGCTGGGACTCGGCCATCGCGAGCTGCCCGTCGGTGTTCTGGGCGCGGGCCCACGCGGGGAGCCGGTGCGGCAGTACGCCGCGCTCGGTGTGCTCCACGTCCAGGGCGCCGCGCAGCAGCTCCGCGGTGACGGCCGTGTTGATCCAGGGCTGGTGGGTGTCTTCGGTGTGCATTGCCTCAACCTGTTGATCACGTAAGTGGATTGGGACCCTGGGCGGTCGGCTCGGGCCAGTTGCGCAGCAGGGCGTCAAGGGCGTCGATGACGCGCGTCCACGTCTCCTGCGAGTCGGGCGCGCTGTGGCTGAACCCGCCCGCGAGCTCCAGGCTCACGTAGCCGTGGAAGACGCTGCCGAGGAGGCGGACCGCGTGCGTCTGGTCCGGTTCGGTCAGCTCGTACCCGCGCAGGATCGCCCGTGTCATCTCCGCGTGCCTGCCGCCCGCGCCGGCGGCGGCCGCTTCGGGGGTGAGCCGCAGCTGGGCCGCGGCGTACCGCCCGGGGTGCTCCTGGGCGTAGTCGCGGTAGACGTTCGCCAGCGCGGCCAGCGCGTCCTTGCCCGCGCGCCCGGCCAGGGCTTCGGCGCCTCGGTCGGCGAGTTCCGCCAGGGCGAGCAGGGCGATCCCCGTCTTGAGGTCCTGGGAGTTCTTCACGTGCGAGTACAGGCTCGCGACCTTGACGTCGAAGCGACGGGCGAGCGCCGAGACGGTCACCTGGTCGAAGCCGACCTCGTCCGCCAGCTCCGCCCCCGCCCGGACCAGGCGTTCCGTGGTCAGCCCTGCGCGCACCATCACGTTCCCCTCTCTCGACTTAACCGATTATGCATTTGCCTAATACCTTTAGGCAAATCGGTGCCGGGATTAGGCATCCACGAGCCCCGAGCCCGTTCAGGAGCGCTCGACGCGCTTCTCGAACCAGTGGTGCGCGTACGGCTCGTCGTTGAACGCGGGCACCTCCCGGAAGCCGCAGGAGTGGTACAGGCCGATCGCCGCGTCGAGCGCCTTGTTGGTGTCCAGACGCAGGAGCGCGCGGCCGTCCCGGGCGGCCAGCTCCTCCAGCTCCGCGAGGAAGCGGCGGCCGAGACCGAGCCCCCGGGCCTCGGGCGCCACCCACATGCGCTTGATCTCGGCAACGGAACCGGGCGGCAGCTTGAGCCCGGCGCAGCCGATGGGCTCGCCCTGCGACCTAGCGACCAGGAACAGGCCGTCCGGCGGCCGCAGCCCACCCGCGTCGGGCAACAGGCTCTGCGCGGGGTCGAAGCCGGTGTCGAAGCGCTCCTGCAGTTCGGTGAAGTAGGACCGCAGGCAGCGCTGGGCGTCCGGATGGTCGGGGTCGACGGCG
>NZ_LIPN01000255.1 GCF_001418325.1 Streptomyces atriruber
GGTCGTGGGAAGGATTGGGCGGGCCGTGGGGTCTGCTCGGCTCCAGCCAGTGGCAGGTCACGCCCGCGCTGCGGCTCGTCTCGGTGGGCGGGGTGTGGCTGGTCAGCGCGTTCGTGGTGGTCGTGAACACGGGGGTCGCGCTGCTCGCCGTCGCGGCGACCGCACGGGCGACGACCCCCCGTACGGAGCACACGGACTCCCTCTCCACGCCCCCCTCACCCCCTACGCCCCCTACACCACCCCCGCCCTCCCCGCCCTCGCAGGCATCCTCGCCGTGGCCACCGCAGGCGCGGCCGCCTGGGTGTGGGCCCCTCGCCCCGAGCCCGCCGGGCAGGCCCGCATCGCCGTCGTCCAGCCCGGCATCATCGAAGACGGCATCGCGAGCGCCGACAAGCGCCTCGCCCGCGAGGAGGCGCTCACCCGGACCCTCGTGGGCCGGGACGTGGACCTCGTCGTCTGGGGAGAAAGCAGCGTCGGTTTCGACCTGGCCGACCGGCCGGACGTCGCGCGCCGGATCGCCGCGCTCTCCCGCGAGGTGGGCGCGGACATCCTGGTGAACGTCGACGCGCGCCGCTCCGACCGGCCCGGCATATTCAAGAGTTCCGTCCTGGTGGGCCCGGAGGGGCCGACCGGCGACCGCTACGACAAGATGCGGCTCGTGCCCTTCGGCGAGTACGTTCCGGCGCGCTCCCTGCTCGGCTGGGCGACGTCCGTGGGCAAGGCCGCGGGCGAGGACCGCAGGCGCGGCGACCACCAGGTGGTGATGAACACCGGCCGCAACACCAGCCGCGACAACGGCCGCGGCAACGGGTCCGGCACCGCACACGACCTCCGCGTCGGCCCCCTCGTCTGCTTCGAGTCGGCGTTCCCCGACATGAGCCGCCGCCTCACCCGGGACGGCGCCGGACTGCTCCTCGCCCAGTCCGCCACGTCGTCGTTCCAGAACAGCTGGGCTCCCCCGCAGCACGCGTCGCTCGCAGCGGTGCGGGCGGCGGAGACCGGCCGGCCCATGGTGCACGCCACGCTCACCGGCGTCTCCGCGGTGCACGGTCCGGACGGTGCACGCATCGGCGGCACGCTCGGCACCTCGGCCAGCGCCGCGGCGGTGTACGACGTACCGCTGGCCACCGGTGAGACGGCGTACGTCAAGTGGGGCGACTGGCCCGTGCACGCCGCGCTCCTCGTGCTCGTGGCGCTGGGCGTGACCGAGGGCCTGCGGCACTTCGGGGCGGCCTCTCTCAGGCGGACTGCTCCTGAGCGGCAAGCACCACGCGCTCGCACAGCTCATGAGTCGCCAGTGCGTCCCGGGCGCTGAGCAGCTTCCCCGCGCGCACGGCGTCGAGGAAGGCGAGCACCACCTGCTCGATGCCGCGCTGGCGGGCCACCGAGACCCAGTCACCGCGTCGCCGCACCGTGGGCTGGCCCTTGTGGTCGACGACCTCGGCGAGGTTGAGGACCTGCCGCTTGGTGTCCTGCCCGGAGACCTCGAGGATCTCCTCGGTGGAGCCGCTGAGCCGGTTCATCATGCCGATCGCGGTGAACCCGTCGCCGCCGAGCTGCACGACCACGTGCTGCATGAGACCGTCCTCGACGCGGGAGCGCACGGTCACGTCGTCGATCGGTCCCGGCGCCAGGAAGCGCAGCGTGTCCAGGACGTGGATGAAGTCGTCCAGCACGAGCGTGCGCGGGTCCTCGGGCAGCCCCACGCGGTTCTTCTGCATGAGGATCATCTCGCGCGGGTGGTCGACGCACTGGGCGTAGCCGGGCGCGAAGCGGCGGTTGAAGCCGACCGCGAGGCTGACGCCGCGCTCCTCGGCGAGGCGCACGAGGCGCTCGGAGTCGGCGAGTTCGTACGCGATGGGCTTGTCGACGTAGGTCGGCACGCCCGCTTCGACGAGGCGGGTGACGATCTCCGGGTGCACGGCGGTCGGCGCGTGCACGAAGGCGGCGTCGAGCCCCTGGGCGAGCAGGGCGTCCAGGTCGGTGTGGCAGCGGGAGTCCGGGATGTGGTGGACGCCGGCGACCCGGGCGAGGGTCGCGGGCGTGCGCGTCTGCAGGTGCAGTTCGACCCCGGGCAGGGTGGTGAGGACGGGCAGATACGCCTTTTGCGCGATGTCGCCGAGTCCGATGCAGCCGATCTTCACCACTGTCTCCCTACCGGCCCCGACCACTGGCCTGCTACTCGCCTACTGCCGGCCTGCTACTGGCCCGCTGTTGCCGCTGCCGCTGTACCGGCTCGCGGTTCGTCGCCCCCGTGCTCCGCTCGGCGGCTCCGGTCGTCGTTCCCGCAGCATACGGGGCCTGCGGGGGACGCCAGTCGGCGATGGCGGAGAAGCTCCGCATGATGAAGTTCGGGCCGAGTCGCGACGCCGTCGAGATGAGGGCGTTGCGTACGGCGGCGAGCGGGGCGCCGGTGAGATGCGTGACGCGGGCGGCTCGTGCGGCGCGCCGGACGATTTCCGTGGTGCGGGGGACGCGGGCCGCGCTGTAGGCGGCCAGTCCCGCGGCGAGGTCGGCGCCCGGCGCCACGTGATGGGCGAGGACGACGGCGTCCTCGATGGCCTGGTTGCCGCCCTGGCCGAGGCTCGGCGCCATGGCGTGCGCGGCGTCACCGAGGAGGGCGACGCGACCGCGGTGGTACGCGGCGAGCGGCGTCGTCAGATGACGGACGTCGTTGCGCAGGACGTCCTCGGGCCGGACGGCGGCGATCAGGCCGGGGATCGGGTCGTGCCAGTCGGCGAAGCGGCGCTCCAGCTCGGCCTTCTCGTGGTCGGGCGCCCTGCCGCCTTCGGGCAGCCGGGCGGTGGCGTACGCGTACACCCTGCCGTCCTTCAGTGGTTGCGTGCCCCATACGCCGCCGCGGCCCCAGGTCTCGTGCGGCGTGAAGGCCTTGGCGGGCGCGGGGACGACGAAGCGCCAGGCGGTGAATCCTGCGTACACGGGTTGGGGGTGAGCCGGGAAGAGGGCCGTGCGCACGGCGGAGTTGATGCCGTCGGCGCCGACGACGAGGTCCGCCTCGATCTCGCCGTCGTCGGTGGTGACGACGGCCCGGCGGTCGGCGGCGCCGGGGTCCGCGAGGCGGGCGCGCGTGCCGGTGCGCAGCGACTTCTCGGGCAGCGCGGAGACCAGCAGGTCGACGAGGGTCGCTCGGTGCAGCACGACGAGCGATCCGCCGTACGCCCCCTCGGCCTCGGCGGCGCTCGTGCGCACCAGCCAGCGGCCGTTCTGCGCGCGCATCCCGCCGTCGCCCTCCCAGGCGGCGAGCGCACGGACCCGGGCGCCGAGGCCCAGGACGTCCAGGGCGCGCTGCGAGTTGGGGGCGAGACCGATGCCCGAGCCGACCGGCTCCAGGGAGGCGGCACGCTCCAGGACGGTGACGCTCCACCCGGACTCGTGCAGGCCGATGGCCGCGGTGAGCCCGCCGATGCCGCCGCCGATGACAACGGCGTGGGGCTGCTGGTTCCCGGCCTGGTTCCTGCCCTGGTTCCCGGCCTGATTCATGACTCCTCCTCCGCCGTGCCACACGCGGCCGCCGCGTGCGCGCCACCCAGCTCTTCACTACAGGTGTAGTAGGCGATGGCATGACCGTACTACACCTGTAGTCCGCCAGGTAAGGTCTTCGCCATGCCCCTACGCAGCGCGGGACCTCCCCGCACCGAGCTCATCGCCGACACCGCCCTCACCCTGCTCGCGGAGCGCGGCATGCGCGGCCTCACCCACCGCGCCGTCGACGAGGCGGCGGGCCTGCCCCAGGGCTCCACGTCCAACCACGCGCGCACCCGGCTCGCCCTCCTGGAGGCGGCGGTGCGACGACAGGCCGAGCGCGAGGCGGAGGTGCTGAACCCCGCCGAGATGCCGCATCCGAGCGCGGGACGCGAGCAACTGGTCGCGGGCCTGGCCATGGCCCTGCACCGGTACCTGACCGGCGACCACCGCCAACTCCTCGTATCCCGATACGAGTTGGCCATGGAGGCAACCCGCAGACCGGAGCTGCGCGCCTATTACGACGCGGCGGGCGCCCAGTTCAGGGAGCCTCTGGAGGTCCTGCTCCGCGCGGCCGGCTCCACCGCGCCGGAACGCCACACGCTGTCACTGGTGGCCTGGTGCGATGGCCTGATGTTCTCGTGCGTGGCGGGTTCGTACCACGCCACGGCGCCGACGCAGGAGGAGTTGCGGAGCAGCGTGGGGGAACTGTTGCAGGGGATGTTGGATGAGTAGGGAGCCGAGCCGTCACCCGTGCGGGGCAACCTCGTGACGTTCCGGCGCCAACTCGCGCAGGACCCAGCAGAGTTGCGCAGATGCATCGACCGACGACCACCGCTGCCGCCGCGCTCCTCGTCACGATGGCGGTCTCGGCCGCCACCTCGGCCGCCGTCTCCGGCTGCATGAGCGTCGAGCGGCCCTCGGGTCCAGGCCGGGGCCCGGCCGCGGCCACCGCGCCGCCGCCCGCGCCCCGCACCGAGGGGAAGCGCCGACCGGTGATCGTGCAGGCCCCGGCGAGGGAGGCCCTGGAGCGCATGGGTCCGCCGAGCCGCCCGGCCACTCGGAAGGCGGACGCGGAAGCCGAATCAGCGGCCGGACCCGCTACCGGCCCCTCGATCCCGTCACCGCCCCGCACCCACCGCCC
>NZ_LIPN01000256.1 GCF_001418325.1 Streptomyces atriruber
GGTTGGGGCTGGGCGCGGTGGCGGGCCCGGGAGCGGTGTCGGTGGTGGGGCGCGTGTCGGGCTTGGGGCGGGTGCCGGTGGAGGGGCACCCGTCGGCGCTCGGGCGCGCGTCGGCGTCGGGACTCGCGCCGGACGCCGGATGCTGCGCCTCGGGGTTCGGGCTCTCGTCGACGCTCGGGCCGGTGTCTGACGGCCACTTCCGTACGTCGGCGCTCGGGCGACCGTCGGCATCAGGGCCCACGTCGGACCGAGAGGGCTGCACGTCGACGGCCGAGCGCGCCCCGGCGCCCGAAGGCGTCGCCGCACCCGCACCGGCGCTCCCCCGGGAAGCCGCCCCCGCCCCCGCCGTCGTCGTGTTTCTCGCCGCCATGGTCAGCTTCCCTCCAGCGCGGTCTCCTGGGTCGGCCCGCCGCGCCCGGCGGTCTTCCGGTCGCCCTGCGGGGCCCTGTCCGAGGGTATGGCCAGTGCGGTGGCGCATGCGACGAGCGCAACCGCGCCCGCCAGGGTGAACGCGAGTTGGTAGCCGCCGAGCGTGGGGAACCGCATGCCCCCGGCGGACGAGGTGTGATGGACGAGCACGGCGGCGACCGCCGCACTGGAGACGCTTTGCCCGATCGTCCGCATCAGAACGTTCACGCCGTTCGCGGACGCGGTCTGCTCGATCGGGACCGCGCGCAGGATCAGCGTGGGCAGCGCCGAGTACGCGAAGGTCGTCCCGGTCGACACGATCGCGGCGCCGAGCATGATCACCCACAGCTCCCGGCTGTCCACGATGCGCACGGCATAGCCGAGGGCCATGATCGCGACGCCGATGGCGAGGGTGATCCTGGGGCCGCGAGACGTGGAGACGCGGGCGGACAGCGGCGAGAGGACCAGCATGATCACGCCGTTGGGCAGCAGGCACAGACCGGTCGCCACGATCGACAGCTCCAGGCCGTAGCCGCTCTCGGCGGGCGCCTGCACCAGCTGCGCGGTCACCAGCGAGTTGGCGTAGAAGGCGAATCCGGCGAGCAGCGCGGTCACGTGCGGCAGGGCGACGCGCCGTCCGGACGCCAGGCGCAGATCCACCAGTGGCTGCTTCGCCCGCAGTTGCATCCGCCACCACACGGAAAGGATGACGACGGCGCCCGCGAACAGCCCGAGGACCGGACCGCTGCCCCAGCCCCACTGGCCGCCCTGCGACACCGCGAGCAGCAGACAGACGAGTCCGGCCGCCAGGCCGAGCGCGCCCCACGTGTCGAACCGCCCAGGCGAACGCACCGGGGATTCGCGCACGGCCCACCAGGCGAGCAGGAGACCGGCGGTGCTCAGGGCGGCCGTCGCCCAGAACATGGCGTGCCAGTCCGCGTACTGCACGATGAGCGCGGCC
This sequence comes from Streptomyces atriruber, assembly GCF_001418325.1. Classification (GTDB taxonomy): domain Bacteria; phylum Actinomycetota; class Actinomycetes; order Streptomycetales; family Streptomycetaceae; genus Streptomyces; species Streptomyces atriruber. Next base: position 1,370 of record NZ_LIPN01000256.1, read on the forward strand.
AGCGGCAGACCGAGCGCGGCACCGATCCCGACCGTGGAGCTCATGAGGGCGACGGCGGAAGCGGTGCGCTGCGGCGGCAGTTCGTCGCGCAGGATGCTGATGGACAGGGGCACCACCGCGGCGGACGCGCCCTGCAGGGCGCGTGCCGCGATCAGCAGCCGGATGTCGGACGTGAGCGCGCAGAGCACTGATCCCCCGGCCATCAGGCCCAGGGCGACCAGCAGGACGCGGCGCTTGCCGTACATGTCGCCGGCCCGGCCGAGCACGGGTGTGAGCACCGCTCCGGACAGCAGCGTCGCGGTGACCAACCAGGACACGGCACCGGGCGAGCTGTTCGTCAGCCGGGGCAGATCGGGCAGCAGCGGCACGACCACGGTCTGTGTGACGGCCATGAGGATGCCGCCGAAGGCGAGCACCGGAACGGTCAGCCGGGCGCGCAGTCCTCCCCCGCCACCAACTGTCGGAACAGGCGCCATGGCCTCTCTCCCCCGCTTCTGAGGTGAATAGCAATTCACCTTAGCGGGTGAATTGCTATTCACCGGGAGGAATTCGGAAGGGGGTGGGCCGTCGGCTCCTGGCCGTGAACCGCCCCGGCGGGCCGTGCGCCCCTGCCGCGGCGGGTCCGCGGCGGGCGGCTTCGGTCATACTGCGGTCCATGAACCGACTCCGCTTCGGCCTCGTGGGCACGGGCCCCTGGGCCTCCGCCACGCACGCCCCCGCGCTGGCCCGGCACCCGGGCGTGGACCTCAGTGGGATCTGGGGCCGCCGCCCCGAGGCAGCGGCCGCACTCGCCGACGGGCACGGCACGAGGTCGTACGCGGACGTGGACGAGCTGTTCGCAGCGAGTGACGCCGTGGCGTTCGCGGTGCCGCCCGATGTGCAGGCACCGCTCGCCGCGCGGGCCGCCGCGGCAGGCTGCCACCTCCTGCTCGACAAGCCCGTGGCCACGACGCCGGCCGGGGCCCGGGACCTCGCGGCGGCGGCCGAGCGCGCGGGGGTGGCCTCCGTCGTCTTCTTCACGATGCGGTTCACCCCGACGGCAGCGGCCTGGCTGGCCGAGCAGGTCGCCGCAGGTGGCTGGTTCACCGGCCGCGCCGACTGGTACGGCTCCTTCTACGCACCGGACGGCAGCGCGGCGTTCTCGTCGCCCTGGCGTGCGAGCCGGGGCGGCCTGTGGGACGTGGGCCCACATGCCCTGTCGATGCTGCTGCCCGTGCTGGGCGACGTGACCGAGGTGACCGCGGCGCCGGGCCCCAGGGACACGGTCCATCTGATCCTGCGGCACGCGGGCGGCGCGTCCAGCACGGCGACGCTGACCCTCTCTGCGCCGCCGAAGTGCGAGGGGCTGGCGGTGGAGCTGCGCGGCGAGAGCGGCACGGCGGTGCTTCCGCCGTGGGAAGACGGCGGCGACGCGTTCGGAGCGGCGGTGGACGCGCTCGTCGAGTCCGCGGCCTCGGGCACGCCCCATCCGTGCGACGTACGGTTCGGGCTGCGCGTCTCGGAGATCCTGGCGCGGGCGGAGGAGCACATCACGGCCACCTGATCCGCCCGGGACAACCACGGGCGGCCGGTACCGTGGCCGCTACGTAATGGCGAGTGACGGCACCGACCGCAGCCGGTGGTCCTACGGAACCGGCGCGGGGAGCAGAGCTGTGCGGTCCTGTGCTGCTCCGATTCCGACCACACGGATCAAAATACGAACAGTTGTCCCACATGCTTCCCACATCGGCCCTGTAGGCCTAGGGGGTACCCAATGCCGGGGAATTTCAGCCATTCTCGAACTCCCCGGACAAGATGCCCCGCTGTTGTGCACGGACGCCATCCGACGATCAAACCTGCAGGTCGGTGACCCCGCACGCTCCATGATGCCCCAGCAACTGATCGTTTTCTTCGGGCAATGTTTACTACCAAAGCCGATGTGAATATTTAGACTGATCACGCTCCAACTCGGCGTGCACCAAGAGGGATTACCCACCATGAACAAGACGGCGCTCCGCGCTCTGCTCCGCGAACGACGCGCCCTCATAGCCCCCGAATCGCACGGCTTCGCCCGCCCGACAGGCCAGGGCCGGCGCGCCCCCGGCCTGTCACAGCACCAGGTCGACCAACTGCTCCACCGCACGTTCGGGACGTACCACCGTCTCGAATCCGGCAATTACCCCAACCCGCCGACCTCGCTGCTCCGGGACGTGGCGCGCCTCTTCGGGCTGAACGAACAGGAGTGGGTGTCCCTCTGCCGGTACGCACTGCTGCAGGACCCACCGGGACCGCTCCACCTCTCCTCCGGCAAGGAGGTGCCCGGCGTCTGGCAGGAGGCGGTCGACGGGATCGGGCACATGGCCTACGTGACCGACGCGTCCTGGGAGATGCTCGCGTACAACACCGCCTTCGCCGGGATGTTCCCGAGCGGCAAGGTCCCCGGCAACACCATGCGCTGGATGCTCCTGGACCCGCACGGGCGCGAGACCCTGATGGACTGGCACACCGCCTGGGCCCCCATGGTGCTGCCGCAACTGCGGGCGGCGCTCGCCACCAGGCCCGACGACGACATCCTGCGGCAGATCGAGAAGGAGATCCTGGCCGATCCCGAGACCGCCGATCTCTACGCCGCGGGAAACTCCCATCCGCATCCCGACGGCGACGAGCGCCCCCTGCTGCACGCTCTGGAGGGCCCCGGCTGGGTCACCATGTGCGCGGCGCAGCCCCTGACGGCACCCGGTTCCCGGCTGATGATCCTGGTGTTCCACCGCGGCACGCACCGCATCCATTCGCGCGCCCCCATCCTCCGCTCCGACTGACCTCGTACGTACGTTCGAAGCTCCGCGCTCGACAGGGCACTCCCGGCACAGTGCAGTACTTTGGCCACACCCCCACCCGCTTCGCCGATCCCTGGGGAGTCGCCTCGTGACTGCTCACGTACTCAAACCTCACACCGTCTTCGGCGACCACAAGGTCACCACGGCCGAGATAGCCGACGACGTGAGCGCGCACCACGCCGACCACCCGCGGCTGCGCGCCATCCTCCGCGTCATCGGCAACTGCGGCGTGCAGACCCGTCATTTCACGCGCCCGCTCGGCTCCCCCACCGTGTCCGGGACGGCCGACGTCGGCGAGCGCGCCCGTGTCGCCTTCACCGACGCGCTCGACATGGCGGAGCGGGCCGCGACCACGGCCCTGGACAGCGCCGGTCTCACCCCGCGGGACATCGACGCGATCGTCACCACGCACACCACGAGCTGGGCCGTCCCCAACCTGGACATCAACCTCGTCACCCGCCTCGGCCTCCGCCCCGACCTGCGCCGCATCGCGCTCACCTCGGTGGCCTGCCCCGGCGGCACCCAGGCCCTCACCCGCGCCGCCGACCTCCTCGCCGCGCGGCCGGGCAGCAAGGTCCTGGTGGTGGCCTCCGAGGTGCTCTCCAGCATCTACCACCACAGCGACACCACCATCGAGTCGATGATCTACAAGGCGCTCTTCGGAGACGGGGCCTCGGCGGCCATCGTCACCGACACACCGCTGGGTCCTGGACTGGCCATCGAGGACACCTTCGAGTTCGTGCTCGCGGACAGTCTCGAACGCCAGCGCGGCCGGATCTCCATGGACGGCATCCACTTCGACTCGACCAAGCAGGTCCTGGCCGCCGTCACCGACGTGATGCCGCACCTCCTGGAGTGGCTGGGCCCGCGGCAGCTCGACTACGCCGTCATCCATCCCGGCAGCCCGCGCATCATCGCGGACACCGCGACCGCGCTGCGCCTGGACGAGCACGCCGCCCGGCACTCCACGGACACCCTCGCCTACGAAGGCAACCTCGGCGGCGTGAGCATCCTGCGCGTCCTGGAACGCACCCACGCCGACCCTCCGGACGACGGCGCGCACGGCGCGGCCATCGCCTTCGGGCCCGGCTTCGCCACGGCGGCCGTGCGCTGCCGCTGGCAGTCCTAGGGACTGTCCCGCGGACAGGCCCCGGCCGAAAACCTGTTGCCGCGGCTTCGCCCCACTGCTGAGGTGACCGCATGGATCACGCAGCGGTACTGGCCGCGTACGACCGTCAGCTTCGGCACGACACACAGGGCGAGGGCGGTGACACCCGGGTCGAGCGGACCGGCGGCGTCGTCCGCGTGACCGGCTCGGCGCACGACTGGAACGGCGTCCTGTGGACCGACACCGACGCGTCGGCGGCGGATGCCGTGATCGCCGAGCAGGTGCGCCACTTCACCGCCGCCGGGCGGGATTTCGAGTGGAAGCTGCACTCGTACGACCGGCCGGACGACCTCGCCGAGCGTCTTCTCGCGGCCGGGTTCGAGGCCGAGCCGGTGGAGACCGTGATGGTCGCCGAGGCCGCCGCCCTGCCCGCGGGCCCCGAACTGCCCGACGGCATCCGTCTGCTCCCGGTGACGGACGCGGCAGGCGTGCGGCTCATGTCCGAGGCTCACCTCGCCGCCTTCGGCGAGGAGGACGCGGCGCTGAGCGAGCACCTCGCCCGGCGTGTGCTCGCCCAGCTCACCGAGACGCCGGACGAGATCGTGGCGGTCGTCGCGATGGCAGGCGACCGGCCGGTGTGCGGCGCGCGGATGGAGTTCCGCCCCGGCACCGACTTCGCCGGGCTCTGGGGCGGCGGCACCGACCCGCAGTGGCGCGGCAAGGGCATCTACCGCGCGATGGTGGCCCATCGCGCCCGCATCGCCGTGGCGCGGGGCTACCGCTATCTGCAGGTGGACGCCTCGGACGACAGCCGCCCGATCCTGGACCGGCTCGGTTTCGCCACGCTGTGCACGACCACGCCGTACGTGTACCGCCCGTAGGCCGTGCGTGTTCCGGCCGCGGGGCCGGGGTTCAGCCGAGGAGCTTGGTGATGGCTTCCGTGGTGTCCGTCTCTCCCAGGCGCGGGAAGATCTTCGCCACGCTGTTGCGGTGGGCGTCGGCGTCCATGTCGGTGACGGCGTCGACGGCCACGGTCACGTGGTAGCCGTGCTCGTGCGCCGCGCGGGCCGTCGACTCCACGCCGATGCTCGTCGCGATGCCGGCGAGCACGACCTGGGTGACGCCCCTGCGACGCAGCTGGAGGTCGAGGTCCGTGCCGTAGAAGGCTCCCCACTGCTGCTTGGTGACGACGATGTCCGCGTCGGTGCGTCCGAGCTCGGGCACGAGCTCCGCCCAGTCCGCGGGCACGTCGCCTCCGCGCGCGGGGCCTTCGGTGCGGCCGGGGGCACCCCCGGTCACCCGCACCAGGACCACGGGCAGTCCGCGAACCCGGAAGGCGTCGGCGAGCACGGCGGCCCGTTCGACGATCTGCTGCGAGGGGTGGGCAGTGGGCAGCGCGGTGATGCCCTTCTGCAGGTCGACGAGGACGAGGGCGGTGGTGGGGTCGAGGACGGTGGCACTCATGGGTGGCGCCTTTCTCATGCGTTCTTGATTTCTTGTTCTGCGTTCTTGGTCTCTTGGTCCCGGCCGGGACGGCGGCGCAGTGCGCGGTCCGTGGCGGTCAGGACGATCAGGGCCAGCGCCAGGACGGCGCCGACGGCGGCCATGAGGTGGAGTCCGCCGTCGTCGGCCCGCTGCCCGTAGGCGAGGCCGATCAGGCCGGAGGCCGTGATGGCGCCGATGTACTGCGCGGTGCGCTGGAGTCCCGCCGCCGAACCGATGGCGTCGGCGGGCGCGAACTGCTGCACGGCGGCCTGGTTGCCGGTACCCATGAGCCCCTGCGGAATGCCGAAGCAGGCACCGGCCAGGAGCAGCACGGCGAGCGGCGTGGACCCCGTGGTGCAGAGCAACAGCGAGCTGCCCGCGGTGAGGAGTACAGCGGCGACGGTGAGCGGTGCGCGAATGCCCTTGGTGCGCGCCCCGATCAGTGAACAGGCCAGCGCGGCAAGGGACATCGGCAGCATGACGAGTCCGGTGTGCAGCGAGGAGTAGCCGCGCTCCTCCTCCAGCCACTGCGTGAAGCCGTACATCACGCAGTACACGACGAGGTAGCTCAGTCCGTGCCGCAGGTAGGTGCGGGCCAGCGCGTGGTTGGCGCCCAGCATGCGCAGGTCGATGAAGGGGTGCGGGTGGCGCAGCTGCCACCAGGTGAGCAGGGCGGAGAGCAGGACGACCGGGGCGAGCAGCAGCCACATCGGGTGACGCAGGTCGAGCAGGAACACGACGAGGCAGGTGAGAGCCCCCGTGAAGAGCGTTGTGCCGAGCGGATCGAGCGTCTTAGCCCGGCCCGCCGCCGGGCTCTCGCGCGGGATGTCCTTGGGGATCCACCTGAGGGCGGTGGCATACGCGACGACCGCCACCGGCACGTTGACGGCGAAGACGGCGCGCCAGCCCGCGGTGGCGACGAGGAGGCCGCCGAGTGTCGGGCCTATCGCCGCGCTGCCGAGCGCCGCGAAGGAGAGACGGCCGAGGACGGTGCGCGGAGTCGGGCTGCCGAGCCGCCTGGACTCGTCGCGCAGGACGGCCATCGCGGCCGGGTACGCGGCGGACGTGCCGACGCCGAGCAGGGCCCGGGAGACGAGCAGCCAGCCGAATCCGGGGGCGAGCGTCCCGACGAGGCCCGACGCGACGACGAGCGCGAGCCCGCCGAGGAAGACACGGCGCGGCCCGATGCCGTCGGCGAGCTTGCCGAGCACGGGCTGGGCGACGGCGCTCGCGAGGTAGAGCACGGAGACGAGCCACGCGGTGTCGGAGGCGCCGACGCCGAAGTCGTGGCCGATCGCCACCAGTCCGGTGGAGATCATCGTGGTGTTGAGGGGGTTGAGCAGGGAACCGAGGAGCAGCGGGGCGGTCAGTCGTGCCCCGAACCCGTTCCGCTCCACCGCCGGGCGCTTCGGCCGCTTGGGCCGCGCGATGGACGTGACTCTCACTTCTGCACCAGTCGCTCCAACAGCGCGATGGCGTCGGCCAGTCGGCGCCGCTCCGCCGGGTCGAGCTCCTCGGAGACCGCGTCCGCCAGCCAGCCCCGCTTGGCGGCCCGCCCGTCGGTGAGGGTGCGGCGGCCCTCGTCGGTCAGGGAAACGACGGACTGCCGCCCGTCGTTCGGATCGGGCGCCCGCTCGATGAGCTCCATGGACTCGAGGGCGGCCACGGTCATCCGCATCGACTGCGGCCGCACGAACTCCGCGCGCGCCAGGCCCGCGGTGGTGCTGGGACCGCCCCGGTCCAGACGGGCGAGCACGGAGCGCTGCGAGGGGCTGAGCCCGTTCATGGGCGATGCGCCGCGCAGTTTCCGTACGAGACGCCCGACGACGTGCGTCAGGTCGGCGGCGACTTGCTCGGGCGTCGGTTCATCCTCGGGTCCGCTCATGCCGCCACGCTACGAGATCGACAGTCAGACTTGCAAGTCTGACTTTCTACCTACTGGCGTGAGCCATCGGCGCTTCGCAGGAGAATGTCCACCAGTCCCCCGGCCGACAAGGAGCACGACGTGACGACCCTCGCCCTGTACCTCCCCGGCTCGGGCACCCTCCCGCGCTGGATGCAGATCACCGTCGGCGTGGTGGTTCTGGGACTGGTCGCGGCCCGGATCTGGCTGACCTTCCGACGCCGGAAATAGTCGGCTCCCCGGCTCCCCGGCTCCTCCCGTCGATGGTCCGCCGGTCGCCCGTCGCACCAACATGCAGCAGGTCCTCGACGCAGCCGTCGCGATGTGCACGCCGGAGGAGCGGGCCGCGTTCCACGCCCGCCTCACCGCGGCCCGCGCAGGCACTCCGCTGGACGCCCTACCCGCGCAGCTGGCACGCGCGCACACGACGGACCTTCAGCAGGCTGCGCTAGGGCCGTTCGACGTGGTGTCCCACAAATTCCTGCCCGTCTACGTCGGGCAACCCGTCACCGCGCTATGGAACCGCGCCACGCCGCCCCTGAGGGGCCTGGCGGTCTCGAGCGGCGCACCCTCCCCGTGGACCACCCCAGCGCCCGGGCGGTGTTGTACCTGTACGCGTGCGGCCTCGCCCTGCTCCACCTCGAGCAGGCCCGGCGGCCGGACACCCTCACCGATCTCGCCGTGTGGCGCTACCGCACCTACCTGGACGACCGTGCCTGGACCGGACGGCTCCTGACGCTTCTCCTGGACGCGGTTCTGCCGCCCGGCACGGTGTGCCCGGAGCCCAGCTACGTGCTGTCGGTGTACGAGCTCGGTGCGCACGCCTTCCCGCCCGAGCAGCTGCCGACCGCGATGCAGTTGCTGGCGACCCCGTCCGTCCTCGTCGACCGCCGCGACCCGACGAACATCGTGGGCCTGGGCGAAGACGCCGAGCAGGCGCTGTTCACCGGCCGGTGGGAGCACCCGGATGCGGTGGAGTTCTCCGGCGCCGTGTCGATGGGGCTGGCTGGCTGGTCCGGTATCGCCTACCACCCGCTGTCCACCGAGCGCGCCCTGACAACCGGCGAAATCGTCGACCTGGAATTGGACGTTCAGGCGCTCTGGGCGGTGTCCATCCACGTGCAGGCCCTCATCGAGGCTGGTCAGGATCCGGTCATGCATGGGGAGTACAGGCGCAGCTGCCTGGCCTCCGCGTACTCTCGACTCACGCAGTCCGGGCCGACCGAGACCGTGCAGCACCGCCTGATGCGCAAGGCGATCCTGGCGACCAGCGAGCTGCCCGAACGCCTCGCCGCCGCCCGGGATGCGCTGCGCCCCTGACCACCCCACAGAGAGACAGGACCCCCGGTGGACCCTCGCACCACACCGCTCTTCGTGATCGACGTGCAAAACGGATTCGTGAACGACCGCAGCCGCCACGTGGTGTGATCGCCGACCTGATCGACCGGTGGCAGGCCGCGGGCGGGCCGGTGCTGTTCTCCCGTTACTTCAACCACGCCGACAGTCCCTTCGTGCGCCTGCTGGACTGGACGGCGCTGCAGGAGGCCCCGGAGACCGACATCGTGCCTGAGCTCGCCGCGGCCGCCGCGCGTGCCACCGCAGTCATCGACAAGGTCACCTATGGGGCATTCGGCCGCGCCGTCATCGACGACTTCCGTGACAGCGGGTGGAGCGAGGTGGTGCTGTGCGGCATCGCCACCGACTCCTGCGTCCTGAAGACCGCCGTGGACGCCTTCGAGGCCGACATCACGCCGTGGATCGTCACCGACGCCTGCGCCTCCGAAGCCGGCCCCGACGTGCACCAGGCCGGATTGACGGTCGCCCGCCGCATGGTCGGCGCCCGGCAGCTCATCACCACCCAGGACGTCGCGGATTTTGTGGCGCCCCCGGCTGAGAGGAGCTGCGCATGACCCCGGAGAGCGACCTGATCGTCGTCGGCGCCGGGCCCGCCGGGACCGCGGCCGCGCTGATGGCCGTCAGCCTCGGCATGCGAGTTCGTCTCATCGAACACGACCGGGTCGGGGGGAAACTCCACCACATCGGCGCCCTGAACAACGTGCCCGGCAACTGGGCTACCGGCCCCGACCTGGCGGCCGCGCTCGCCGCGGACCTCGAGCGGCTCGCGCCCACGAACCTGCTGCGCCGCACCACCGGCACCGCCACCGCGGTGTCCGCCGACGACGAGCAGGCCTACGTCGACCTGGCCGACGGCAGCCGGCACAGCGGGGGCGCCGCCGTCATCGCGACCGGCGTCACCACCCTCTCCCCCGCCGACGCGACCTGGGTGACAGCACCGGACGGCCTGTGGCCCACCCCGCTGTGGCGCACCGGGCCCGCCGAGATGAGCGGCCCCACCTGGGTCCTCGGCGCCGACCGGCCGCTGGGCACCTGGCTGCGCGCCCACCCGACGGTCGAGCGCACCCTGAACGTGCTGTGCCCGCCGGACGATGACTACAAGGCCGCCGAAGTCGCCGAGGATCCGCGCGTCCACCTCGTCCGGTGCACCAGTGTCTCCATCACCCCCGCGACACGCCGCGGCTGGGCCCTCAGTGTCAACGACCGTGGCGGTGAGGAGCGGCAGTACATCGCGGGCGCCCTCCTGGGGAACCTCGGTAACCAGCCCGCCGCCCTCGCCGGGCTCGCGCAGAGCACGGACGGCTACTGCCCGCCCGACGAGCAGCACCCGCGGATCTGGACTGCCGGAGACCTTCGCTCCGCGCGCTTCCAGCGCATCGTCGCTGCGCAGGGGTCCGGCGCCGAGGCCGTGCTCGCCCGCTACTACAGCACCGCCCTGGTTTCGGCAGACGCTCAGGGCAAGAGTGGTTCCGCCACGTGGTGACGACGGCCAGCGAGAGGATGCGCGCCGTCGGCGTCGTCCAGGAAGGCGACCCGATCCTCGCCAAGACTGCGCGGAGGTTCGATCTCCCGGCCGAGGCTGAGGATGCCCACAGAGCCGTGGCCGAGCTGGTCTCCGCGTGCGAACGGGCCGCTACGGTCCATGTCTTCGGCAAGGGCATGGGTATGGCCGCACCTCAGATCGGCATCGACCGGGCCGCAGCCATCGTCCGTACCCCCGACGGCGAGTCGATCACGCTATTCAATCCGACGATAGTCGAGGAGTCGCCGGACACCGACGAGCAGTACGAGGGCTGCCTTTCCTTCTTCGACGTGCGNNGGCTATCTCCGTCGAGCACACCGACATCGACGGCACCGAGCACATCACGATCTTCGAGCGCGGACTCGCCCGCCTCGTCGCCCACGGAGTCGACCACCTCCACGGCCAGTTGTACCGCTCTCGCATGCGGGAAGGAGTAGATCCGATCCCCGTCTCCGAATACCGCGGGACAGGAAAGAAATGGAGCTACGGAGGGCGTCCGAGTGACTGAACGGACTGCCCTGTACCGGCACTTCGACGCCGACAGCGTACTGAGCTGAGCGCTCGTGCACGGCGCCTGCGCGCGGGGCTATCGCTGTGCGGTGGGGTTGCCGTAGGGGTAGATGACATTGCCGTCCGTGTAGGGGGTGTCGGGACGGCGTCGGCGAGGTGGGGTCTCCTTGAGGGCTTGGCCGTCGGTGAACAGGTCGTCGAGGTGGAAGGCAAGGTTGTACAGGGGGCCGATTGTGTGGTCGCCGGGCTCGGGCCAGACCAGTGGCAGGCGTACTCGCCAGTTGCGGGTCTGGTAGGACATCAGCAGGTCGGCTGTGTCGTTGGCGGGGGTGGTCTCGCAGCCGTGGAGTAGGGGCAGATCGCCCTGGGCGCCGGCGAAGCGGGCTGTCTGTTTCAGGGCCCAGGCGAGGTGTGCGTGCACGGGTGCGGCGGCGGGCGGGGGGTTCCCGGGGTCGTACC
>NZ_LIPN01000257.1 GCF_001418325.1 Streptomyces atriruber
CTTGCCGCTGCCGTTGGGGCCGACGAGCCCGACGATCGAACCGGCGGCCACGTCGATGTTCAGCCGGTCGACGAGCGCGCGCCCGGCCGCCTCGACCGTCAGGTCACGGAGGGAGAGGACCATCTAACGGCCTCCGAAGAGATAGCCGCGGCGGCGCATCAGGACGACGAACACCGGCACCCCGATCAGCGCCGTGATCACCCCGAGCGGCAGTTCCTCGGGCGCGAAGGCGGTACGGGCCACGAGGTCGACCCACACCATGAAGCAGGCTCCGGCCAGCGGCGCGACCGCGAGGACGCGTCGGTGCGTGGAGCCGACCCAGATCCGCACCACGTGCGGCAGCACGAGACCGACGAAGCCGATCGCTCCGCTGACCGCGACGATGAGCCCGGTGACGGCCGCGGTGAGGACGAACAGCCCGCGTCGCAGCGCGTCCGCGTCCACGCCCAGGCTGGCCGCGGTCTCGTCGCCGAGCGACAGCACGTCGAGCGAGCGGCTCTGCCGCAGCAGTACGACGATCGCGAGCAGCACCGCCGCCGTCACCAGCGGCAGGGACTCCCAGGTCGCCGAGCCGAGGCTGCCGAGCAGCCAGAACAGCACGGTCCGGGCGGCCTGCCCGTTCGGCGCGAGGAACACCAGAACGCTCATGAGCGCCTGGAAGCCGTACGCGAGAGCCACCCCGGTCAGCACCAGCCGCAGCGGCGTCAGCCCCAGCGGGCCGCGCGCGGCCAGATACACCAGCACGGTCGCGCCGAGGGCGCCGAGGAACGCGGCGGCCGACAGGGCGTACACCCCGAGGCCCGCGAAGATCCCGAAGACGAAGACGGCGGTCGCCCCCACGGAGGCGCCGGACGAGATGCCGAGCACGAACGGGTCCGCGAGGGCGTTGCGCACCAGCGCCTGGATGGCGACGCCCACGACGGAGAGCCCGGCTCCCACGACCGCGGCCAGCAAAACCCGCGGGGTGCGCACGTGCCAGACGATGGAGTACCCCGTCGCGTCGTCCGCGCCGATGGTGCCGCCGGTGAGGGCCGCGGTGAGGAAGCGCACGACGTCGCCGAGGGGTACGACGGTCGGTCCCAGCGCGATCCCGGCGAGGACGGAGAGCACGAGGGTCACGGAGAGCGCCACCAGCGTGGTCAGCAGCCGCCCGCGGCCCGCGGGCCGCCCTTCCTCCTCAGCGCCTTTCCCTGGTTCGCCGCGCGGGCGGGCGGCGCGGCTCGCGGGCGGCGTCGCTGATGCGGCCTCGGTCATGAAGTCCCCTCGTTCCCCTGCGTGTTGACGCGCGGGCACCTGCACGTGGACGCGCGGGCCGTGCTGAGTGCCGCCCGCAGAGCAGTAGTCGGCCGCGACTGCGTCAAAGTTCCCGCGCGTGCAAGGAGACTTCCGGACGGGTGCCGCTCACGATCAGCCGCTTCGAGTGGTTGTCGTACGGACCGCCGTCGAAGTCGCCGTAACAGCGCACGTCGGTGAAGCCGGCCGCCTCGAAGAGCGCGCGCAGCTCGGCCGCGCTGTAGAGGAAGGAGGTGATCGACGCCTCGCGCGCCTCCCCTTCCCGCACCAGCGTCCAGTCGGTGCGCAGCCGGGTCCAGCTGTCCAGGACGGTGTCGCGCTGCAGCACGTACGCACCGCCCGCCAGGTCGACGACCTGGGGCCGGCCGATCCAGCCCGCGAGGACCTCCTTGCCCATCACGTCGATGAGCAGGCGGCCGCCGGGCACGAGCGAGTCGTGGGCGTTGCGCAGCACGCGCTCGTTGTCCTGCGGATCGTCGAAGTAGCCGAACGAGGTGAAGAGGTTGACCACCACGTCGTACGTCTCCGGCTCGACGTGCGTCAGCATGTCGCCCCGCACCAGCCGTACGTCGACCCCGGCCGCCTCGCACGCGGCGTCGGCCCGCTTCAGCATGGCCGGGCTGAGGTCCACCCCGGTCACCGCGCAGCCGCCACGGGCCAGCGGCACGAGGTACAGGCCGGGTCCGCAGCACAGGTCGAGCACCCGGCTCCCGGCCGGGAAGCGGAGCAGCGACGACTCCGCCACGAGGGCCTCGACCTCCGTGCGCCTGCGCTCGGAGAACATGGTCTCGGCGAAGTCCGACCAGAATTCGTCGTCCTCGTACCAGTTCATGGGGCTGCTACCTCGTTCCAGTGCGTGGTGCGCAGGAGTGCGCAGGGGGCTCCGGTGCAGTGGTCGGACGGAGATCCGTTCTGGTTCCCGGCCCGCGGGTGATCATCGCGGTCTTCCCCGATGTCGACCTCTTCGACGTCACCGGCCCCGCCGAGGTCTTCGCGCTGGCCAACCGCGAGACGGCGGGCCGCGCGGGCTACGAGGTCCGGCTGGCCGGACCCGCCGCCGGTGCGGTCCGGACGCCGGCGGGTGTCCGGCTCCGCGCGGACCTCTCCTTCGACGAGGTCGGCGCGGACGTGGACACGCTGCTGGTGCCGGGCGCGGTCGACATGACCGACGAGGGGCCCGCGGCACGTGTGGATCCCACGGTGGTGGCGTGGGCGAAGGACACGGCCTTCCCGTCCAGCAGCCCCGCCGCGGCCAGCAGATGCGCGCCCACGCACAGACGGCGACCACCGACCCGATCTTCGTCCGCACCGATCGGGGGCGGCTGTGGACGAGGGCCGGGATCAGTGCCTGTCTGGATCTCGCGCTGGACCTGGTCGCCGAGGGCCGGGGCGAGCAGACCGCGCTGACCGTGGCCCGGCAGCTGGTCCTCTGTCTGAAACGGCAGGGCGGCCAGAGCCAGTTCTCGGTGCCGCTCGGCCACCACGCGGCGTGACATCGACGAGCTACGTCTGTGGATCACCGACCACCTCGACGACGACCTGTCCACGGGGGCACTGGCCGCCCGGATGTGTCTGAGCGAGCGGCACTTCGCCCGTGTCCTCACCCAGGAGGCGGGCACCGGCCCGGCGTCCTACGAGGAGGCCGCGCGCGTCGAGGACCGCCCGTCGCCTTCTGGAGACGACCGGTCATCCGCTCGAACAGGTCGCTTCCGCACCCGGGCCGACTGCCCCGCCCCCTTCCCCTACGGCACCGGCGTGATGGAGCTGCAGGGGACCGAGGAGGCGCTCGCGGCGGGCGCCCGTCTGCTGGGAGCGGGCCCGCGCAGCGGGCGTTCCGGTCGTCCACGTCATCAACGACGGCGGCGAGCACACGCCGTACGACATCCGCGCCCGCATCGGTTCCATCAGCGACGAGGTCGCCCCGCGGGAAGGCGAGCCCGGGCCGCCGCTCTGACCACCATCACGGACCGGTTCGGCCCGGTCGTCCGCACCGTCGACGGCCTGCCTGCCTGAGCGGCGCCGCCACCCTGCCCGACCACCCCGCCCGGCTGTCAGCCCAGCGTCGTCAAGAAGGTGTCGCACGCCTTCGCGCACCGACGGCACGCCTCGGCGCAGACCGCCGAGGCGGGGTGCGGGTCGCACAGGGCGGCGCACTGGAGGCAGACGGCGCGGCACCACTCGACCTGCATCCGGACCCGTTGCTCGTCCTGGTCGCTCTGTTCGGCCAGGACGCGGGACGTCGCGTCGCAGACGTCCGCGCAGGCGGTGTTGAGGCGCGTGAGGCCGCCGGGCTCCTCCGGGCCCGCGCGCACGGCACAGACGTGAACGCACTCGTCGCAGGCCTGAGCGCAGGCGAAGCGGTCCTCCAAGTAGCGGACGAGTTCCTGATGGTCCAGTTCCTCCGGCCCCCTCTCCCACGGGGTCGCGGAAGCGGTCACGGGGGTGTCGTACGCGGTTCTCACGGGGCCCTCCCTTCGGATCCCGAACGAGTAGCCGCGGCGGGGCGGGCCAAACCGGTCTCACGCGCCACCCTCGTACGCGCCACCCTCGCCCACGGCTCGCGCCGAGGTAGAACGAGCGGCATGACGACTCGCTCCGGAAGCCGCTCCGTGCCGACCTCGGAGATCGGTGACCGTCATCCGCTGTCGCTGGTCCTCGTCACCCTCACCGCCGTCAGCGGTCTCGTCGACGCCATCTGCTACCTCGGTCTCGGACGCGTCTTCACGGCCAACATGACGGGAAACGTCGTCGTCATCGGGTTCGCGCTGGCGGGGGCGCCGGGATTCTCCGTGACCGGCTCGCTCGTGTCGCTCTCGGCCTTCCTGGTCGGTGCCGTCGCGGCGGGCAGGCTCGCCGGCGCCTTCCGCGACCGGCACCGCGTGCCGTGGGTCCGCACCGCGGTGTGGATCGAGGCCGGGCTCCTCGGCATCGCCACCGCCGTCGCGTTCGCGACGGAGGGGAAGCCGCCCTACCCGGTGATCGTCCTGGTGGCCCTCGCGATGGGGCTGCGCAACGGCACCGTGGGCCGCCTTGCCGTGCCCGCCCTGACCACGACGGTCCTCACCGGCACCCTGGCGTCGCTGGCCGCCGATTCGCGCCTCGCCGGCGGCAGCGACCGGCGGGCAGCCCGCCGGGTCACCGCCGTGACCGCGATGATCGCGGGCGCGATCCTGGGCGCGTGGCTCGTCCTGAACCACGGGATCGGCTGGCCCCTGCTGCTGAGCACGCTGACCGCCGCCGCGGCTGCCCTCGCCTACCGCGAACGCGACTGAAGGGCTGCGTCAGGCACACGGCTCGAGGACCGCGTCACGCAGGTGGGCCCCGCCGCGACGGGGGAGACACGGCGGGGCCCACACATCGGGTGCCCGCTGAGAAGGCACTCACACCCACGTGTCGCATAGATTTCCGAGCTCGTCGGATGCGTGCATCCTCCCGTGGCAAGTTCACGCCCACACACCCCCTTCCCGCGTCCCGCCCGCACGGCCTCACTCGCACACACGTGCCCCCGGCGAGCCAAAGGGCCCCTGGGAACTCGTACTTGCAAAACCTTTCTGCCCACAATCCAGACGAATTCGGGTCCCACTTCCCGCACGCCTCTTGGCTCATTGACGCTGTTGTGCCGCGGGAGTAGGAAACCAGTAACATCCCGGGCTCATCCGGCGGTGGTCAATATAAGGGGGTAACCCATGGCCATCGATCAGAAACAGCTGCTCCAAGGAATTTACGACGCGATCTTCGACGCGCTCACCACCACTCCTTCCGGAATCGGCGGCGGACAGCCCATTCTGCGGCGGGCGCAGACCTACATGTCGCTGCAACTACCTGGAAATCCCGTGGACCCGGCGCAGTTCGCGAACCCGTGGTCCCCGAACAATCCGACCGGTTCCGTCGCGGCGAGCGAGAACTTCGCGACCCTGGTGGATCCCGTCCCCCTGATGACACCGGCCTACGCGGTCGGCGGCGTCAGCACCGACAACGTGTACGGCGAGATCGTCCGCGCGAACGTGAATCCACCACCCGCGGATCCCGAAGGGCAGAAGGCGTACGAGAAAGCTTTCAATCTGCTGTTCGTGGACGGCCAGGACTTCGACCAGGACGGCCTTCCCGTCACGGTGAAAGTCGACTCACCCCTGTACCGCAACTACAAGAACAAGATGCAGCTGTACACCGCCGCCCTGCTCAGCTACACGACGAACTTCCTCCAGTACGACCTGAGCAAACCGGAGGACCAGCGCAAGTGGGCCATCCTGGCGCCGGTGCTCAGGGCGCCCGTGGACCTGGCCTACCAGGACCTCCAGGCGGCCAGTCCCGGTGTGGTGGAGAGCGCCCTCGCCACCCTCGGGCAGTTCCAGCAGTCGAGCCTCGCGGGAATCTTCTCCCGGGCCCGCCAGACGTATCAGCAGACCAGGCGAGGAAGCCTCGTCGACGCCAACATCTTCTGGCATCTGTGCGAGGCCTTCCCCGGCAACTGGTTCGCGGAATCAGGAGCCGCGAACTTCACGGCATTGACGCTGACGTCCAACCGGCTCCGCATCAACGAGGAGTCGCGATTCGCCCGCTATGGCGCGGGCGGTGGGATCAATCTCGGTCTGTGGCGGGTCGGTGCGGCCGGCTCCACCGAAAGGACTCAGTACAGCCTGCACACCGAGACGTCGAACATGAACATCTCCTTCCGTTTCGGTCGGATCGAAATACGCCGCCGCTGGCTGGACACCTCACTGACGTCCTTGCGCGGCTGGAGCACGGCCGGACGCCGGCCGGGCGACTATTCGACCGGTGAGATCAGCGACAAGAACGAGGGCGTCTTCTCCCTGCTGCCGACCGCCTTCATCGTGGCCAGGGACATCAAGATAAGCGCGGACTGGGGAACCACGGACCTGCAGCGGGCCACACAGGCCACCTCGATACGCAGCAGCGTCGGAATAGGTCCTTTCTCCCTGTCGGGCAGTTACCAGAACAGCTCGTCGACCCGTCGGTTCGCGTCGTCCTTCGACGGCACGACCCTCACGGTGCCCGGCATGCAGATCGTCGCCTGGCTGAGCGGCCTGGTGCCCTACTCGCCGCCGACCGACGGTCCTCCCTCGGCCAGGGCGGAGCAGTTGGCCCTCGCGGCGGCCCGGCAGCCGGCCCGCCCCAATGTGTACGCCATACCGTGGCTGGAGTCCGCGGGCGGTGGCGACGGCGAAGCCACCACCGGCCAGGGCTCCTCGCCCGCTTCGGCCACCGAAAGCGTGCGGGAAGACGCAGTCGAGGCCACAGGTGCCACGGCCGCGCCCGCCCCCGACGCTCCCGGAAGTCGGTTCATCTCGACGGAGTCATGAGCACCGTCACCGGTCCCCGGCGACCTGCTCACACCGACCGCAAGGCCTCGGCGGCCTTGCGGTCGGCTGAGGTCGGCTGCGGTCTCCTCAGGTGACGTGCTCTGCGGACCGCTGCCTGATCGTCTGCACGATCGCCGAGAAGTCACGGTCCGCACCGCCCTCCGCGGCGAACTGCTCGTACAGTTCGGCCGCGCGCAGCCCGAGTGCGGCGTCCACACCCGTCGCGCGCGCCGCTCCGGCGGCCAGGCCGAGGTCCTTCGCCATGAGGGCGGCGGCGAAGCCCGGCCGGTAGTCGCGGTTGGCCGGGCTCGCGGGGACCGGTCCCGGCACCGGGCAGTTGGAGGTGAGCGCCCAGCACTGGCCGGAAGCGGTGGAGGCCACGTCGAAGAGCGCCTGCGCGGTCAGGCCCAGGCTCTCGCCGAGCACGAAGGCCTCGCTGACGGCGACCATCGAGACGCCGAGGATCATGTTGTTGCAGATCTTCGCCGCCTGCCCGGCACCGGCGGCCCCGCAGTGCACGGCGCGCTTTCCCATCGCGGCCAGCAAGGGTTCCGCCTCGTCGAACTCCCCCGTACCGCCGCCCGCCATGAAGGTCAGCGTCCCGGCCTCGGCCCCGACCACGCCGCCGGAGACCGGCGCGTCGAGGGCACGGTGACCCGTGGCGGCCGCGGCCTCGTGCGCGGCGCGGGCGTCCGCGACGTCGATGGTGGAGCAGTCGACGAACAGGGTCCCCGGCGCGGCCGCGGCGAGCAGTCCCTCGTCCCGGTAGAGCGCGAGGACGTGGCCTCCGGCCGGCAACATCGTGATCACCACGTCGGCGCCGGGCACCGCCTCGACGGCCGAGGCCGCGGGCACCACTCCCCTGGCCGCCGCGGCGGCCAGGGCCTCTGCCGACAGGTCGTGCCCGACGACGCGGTGCCCCGCCGCGACCAGGTTCGCGGCCATCGGTCCGCCCATGTTCCCGAGGCCGATGAACGCGATGGTCCTCGCCTCGGGCGCTCCTGCGCCTGCGGTCCCGCTCACCACGCCACCTCCTGCGTCACGGCGCCGCCGTCCAGGGCGAGTTCCCCGGCTCCGAGCGGCGCGAAGAAACGTGCGACGTCATCCGCGGTCACCCCGGCGAGCGTGCCGGGGTTCCAGCGCGGCGAGCGGTCCTTGTCGATGACCTGGGCACGGATGCCCTCCGCCAGGTCGGGCGAGGTCAGGGCGGCGCACGAGACGCGGTACTCCTGATCCAACACCGCTTCGAGCGAACCCAGTTCGCGTGCTCGCCGCAGCGCCTCGAGCGTCACCTTGAGGGCCGTGGGCGACCGGCCGAGCAGTGTCTCGGCGGCCTCCTTCGCCGCGCGCGAGCCGTCCGCCTGGAGACGGTCGACGATCTCCTCGACGGTTCCGGCGGCGTAGCAGTGGTCGATCCACTCCCGCTCGTCCGCGAGGTGGCCGGGCGGCGCGTCCTGGACGTACCGCGAGAGGACCTCGCGCACCGGCGCGTCGGCGAGGTCGGCGAGCAGGCGGGGCAGGGACGACGACGGTACGTAGTGGTCGGCGAGTCCGCACCTGAGCGCGTCACCGGCCGCCACCTGCGCCCCGGTGAGGGCGAGATGGGCACCGAGGCCGCCGGGCGCGAGGCCCAGGAGGTAGGTGCCGCCGACGTCGGGCACGAAGCCGATGCCGGTCTCGGGCATCGCCACCCGGGAGCGTTCGGTGACCACGCGCACGTCGGCATGGGCCGAGATGCCTACGCCGCCGCCCATCACGATGCCGTCCATGACGGCGACGAACGGCTTCGGGCAGCGGGCGATGCGCGCGTCGAGGCGGTACTCGTCGCGCCAGAAGTCCCGCGTCGCCGCTCCGTCGCCCGCCGTGACGTCCTGGTGGATGGCACGGATGTCGCCGCCCGCGCACAGACCCCGCTCCCCCGCGCCCGTAAGGACGACGGTCTCGATGGCTGGGTCCTGTTCCCAGGCGGTCAGCGCTTCGTCGATGCGGAGCACCATGGCGTGGGTGAGGGCGTTGAGGGCCCTGGGGCGGTCGAGGATCAGATGGCCCGCGCGGCCCTCGACGCGCAGCAGCACGGAGTCGACGGAGCCCTCGGCCGCCGTCATCGGACGGCCTCGGTCAGTCCCCGGGCCACGATCAGGCGCATGATCTCGTTGGTTCCTTCCAGGATCTGGTGGACCCGCAGGTCCCGGACGATCTTCTCGATGCCGTACTCGCTCAAGTAGCCGTATCCGCCGTGCAGTTGGAGGGCTCGGTCGGCCACGGAGTATCCGGTGTCGGTGGCGAAGCGCTTGGCCATGGCGCACAGCTGCGGGGCTCGCGGGTCGTCCCGGTCGAGCGCGTCGGCCGCCTGCCGCACCAGCGCACGGGCGGCGGACAGCTCGGTGGCCATGTCGGCGAGGCGGAACCGCAGCGCCTGGGCGTCCAGGAGGGACGCGCCGAACGCCTCGCGGTCGGCGAGGTAGGCCACGCTGCGGTGCAGTGCGCTCTGCGCGCCGCCGAGCGAGCAGGCCGCGATGCCGAGCCGTCCGCCGTTGAGGCCGGTCATGGCGATGCGGAAGCCCTCGCCCTCGGCGCCGAGGCGGCGGTCGGCCGGCACGCGCACGCCGTCGAGGAGCACTTGGCGGGTGGGCTGGGCGTTCCAGCCCATCTTCCGTTCGTCGGGGCCGAAGGTGAGGCCGGGGTCGTCCCGTTCGACGACGAACGCGGAGATGCCGCCCGGCCCTTCCTCGCCCGTGCGGGCCATGACGACGTACACGTTCGAGGTGCCCGCGCCGGAGATGAACTGCTTGACGCCGGTCAGGACGTACGTGTCGCCGTCGCGTTCGGCGCGGGTCCGCAGCGCCGCGGCATCCGATCCGGCGCCCGGCTCGGTGAGGCAGTAGCTGCCCAGTGACGCGGCGGTGCACAGGTCCGGCAGCCAGCGGGCCCGCTGGTTCCCGTCGCCGTACCGGTCGATCATCCAGGCGACCATGTTGTGGATGGAGAGGTATCCGGCGATGGAGGGGCAGCCGGTGGCGAGGGCCTCGAAGACGAGGGTCCCGTCGGTGCGGCCGAGGCCCGAACCGCCGTGCTCCTCGCGTACGTAGACACCGCCGAGGCCCAGCTCGGCGGCCTTGCGGAGCACGTCCACGGGGAAGTGCTTGTCGCGGTCCCAGGCGACGGCGTGCGGCGCGAGGTGCTCCTCGGCGAAGTCGAGCGTCACCTCGGCCAGCGCCAGCTGGTCCTTGGTGAGGGGTGCGCCCATGGTGGTCATCGCCGTCATCCCATCGTCGGGAGGGTGAAGCTCGCGCCTTCCCTGACCCCGGAGGGCCAGCGCGAGGTGACGGTCTTGGTGCGGGTGTAGAAGCGGACGGCGTCGGGACCGTGCTGGTTCAGGTCGCCGAAGCCGGACCGCTTCCAGCCGCCGAAGGTGTGGTAGGCCACCGGGACGGGGATCGGCACGTTGACGCCGACCATGCCCGCGCCGACGCGGCGCGTGAAGTCGCGGGCGGTGTCGCCGTCCCTGGTGAAGATCGCGACGCCGTTGCCGTAGGGGTGTTCGCTGGGCAGGCGCAGGGCCGTCTCGTAGTCCGCCGCGCGGGCCACGCACAGCACGGGGCCGAAGATCTCCTCGCGGTAGATCCGCATGCGCGGCGAGACGCGGTCGAAGAGGGTGGCTCCGGCGAAGAAGCCGTTCTCGTGTCCGGGCAGGGTGAAGTCGCGTCCGTCCACGACGAGTTCGGCGCCTTCGTTGACGCCGATGTCCACGTAGCGGCGGACCCGGTCGAGGGCGTCCCGGCTCACCAGCGGCCCGAAGTCGGCCTCCGGGTCGTCGGACCGTCCGATGCGCAGTTCGGCGACGCGTTCCTTGAGCCGGGTGACGAGCGCGTCGGCGGTCTCCTCGCCGACGGGGACGGCGACCGAGATGGCCATGCAGCGCTCCCCCGCCGAACCGTATCCGGCGCCGATGAGGGCGTCCACGGCCTGGTCGAGGTCGGCGTCCGGCATCACGATCATGTGGTTCTTGGCGCCGCCGAAGCACTGGGCGCGCTTGCCGTGCGCGGCGGCGGTGGCGTAGATGCGCGCGGCGATCGGGGTGGATCCGACGAAGCCGAGCGCTTGGACGCGCGGGTCTTCGATGAGGGTGTCCACCGCTTCCTTGCCGCCGTTGACGACGTTCAGGACCCCGGGCGGCAGGCCGGCCTCCAGGAACAGCTCGGCGAGCCGGAGCGGCACGGAGGGTGCGCGTTCGGACGGCTTGAGGAGGAAGGAGTTGCCGCAGGCCAGCGCGGGGGCCGCCTTCCACAGCGGGATCATCGCGGGGAAGTTGAACGGGGTGATGCCCGCGGTGACGCCGAGCGGTACGCGCAGGGAGTGCACGTCGATGCCGGTGCCCGCGTTGTCGGTGAACTCACCCTTCTGCAGGTGCGGGATGCCCGCGGCGAACTCCACCACTTCCAGGCCGCGTTGCAGATCGCCGTGGGCATCGGCGACGGTCTTCCCGTGCTCGCCGGAGAGCAGCCGGGCCAACGACTCCCGCTCCCCCTCGACGAGTTGCAGGAACCGCAGCATCACACGGGCACGCCGCTGCGGATTCCACTCGCCCCACTCGCGCTGGGCGGACTCGGCATCGGCGATCGCCGCGGCGGTCTCCGCCCGCCCGGCCAGCGGCACCTGTGCCTGTACGGCGCCGGAGTTGGGGTCGTACACGTCGGCGAAGAGCCCGGACGTGCCGGGCACGTGCTTGCCGCCGATGAAATGTGTCAGTTCACGGACCATGAGAGCCTGCTCTCGTCAGGTGAGTCCGGGGATGGCACGGCAGGCCGACGGCGCCACCGGGTGGGGTGGGCGGGCGGTTCTGTCGTGGGACGCGAAGGCTAGGAGCCGTCGTGGAGTCGGGCGCCGGCCGGGGCCGTCGCTCGCTTCGCCGGATCACCTGGGTCGTGGGTACGGACCGGTGCCATGCGTGTCTGCTCCATCCTCGTGGACAACACGGAACACCCCACGGCCGGTATCCTGACTCCCGGATCAGCGCGCGTTCTCCCGCCTTCCCGACGGGACTTGTCCGTCAGTGGCGTATCGCTCGGCGAGAACGCACTCCCCGGTCACAGTGGCGGGACCGCGCCGGATTCACACCGGCTTCCCTGCACCGCGGGCTCTGGTCACGAAGATATAGTTGGACGTCCTAGTAAGTCCACCCCCACCTTTCGGCGGCGGTCACTGACCGTCCTTCAGCCTGATGATTTTCCCGTTCTTGTCGAGCGTGTGATCGCTCCAGTACTTGTCCCACTTGTCCCCGACATGCTCGGGGACCTTCCCCTCCGGGTAGCGGGCGTAGCCCTTCGGCGGCTCCTCCCCGTCGGGCTGGCACGCGGACCCGCCGCCGCCCACCCGCAGGACCGGATACTCGCCGCCGCCGCACGTCGCGTCCTCCATGGAACAGCCGGTCAGCGCCGCGGCCGCGGCCGCCCCCGCAAGCGCGAGCCCCACGAGGGAGCGCACCGGCCGACCACCGGACACGCGTGACACCGGGCGAACTCGGATGCTGCTGCGCACAGTTCTCTTCCTCTCTTCGACTTGTGCGTCCAGCCTGCGCGAACGATGGGACGCACATCATGAGTACGAGTACTCAGACGACCTGTGCGCCCTACTTGACCACGCCGCCCACCACCCCTCCACGCCAAAGTGAGCCACTTTGGCTCGCAATGGTGCCACGCGGTGCCACGATTGTGCCATGCTGGCGTCACGGCACTTTCCGCGCCCGTAACGGAGGGGACACCCATGCAGATCGACTTGTCGACCGATCCCGTCAGCAGTTTCCCGGCGGCCCGCTCCAAGGGCTGCCCGTTCGATCCGCCCGCCGAGCTGACACGGCTGCGCGAGGAACGGCCGCTCACGCGACTGCGGTTCCCCGACGGGCACATGGGATGGCTGGCCACCGGTCACCCCGCGGTCCGCGCGGTTCTGAGCGACTCGCGTTTCAGCTCGCGCTACGAACTGCAGCACATGCCGTTCGTCACCGGCTTCACCGGCGAGCTGCCGCCCGCCCCCACGGGCGACCTCACCGGCATCGACGCCCCCGAGCACACGCGCTACCGGCGGCTGCTCGCAGGGAAGTTCACCGTGCGCCGGATGCGCCTGCTCACCGAACGCGTCGAGCGGATCACCGCCGACCACCTGGACGCCATGGAGCGCCAGGGCCCGGTCGTCGACCTTCTGCAGGCGTACGCGCGCCCCGTCCCCGCGCTCATGATCTGCGAGCTGCTCGGCGTGCCCCATGCCGATCAGGACATGTTCCAGCGGCACACCGAGACGTCCATGACGCTGAGCTCCACGGAGGAGGAGCGCACGGCAGCCATGGTCGCGATCGAGGAATACATGCGGGAGCTGGTCCTGCGGAAGCGCGCCGACCCGACCGACGACCTACTGAGCGACCTGACCGGCAGCGACCTCACCGACGAGGAGCTCACGGGCATCGGCGGCTTCCTGCTGGGCGCGGGTCTCGACACCACCGCCAACATGATCGCGTTCGGCACCTTCGCCCTGCTGGCCAACCCGGACCAACTCGCCGCCCTCCGCGCGGAACCGGAACTCGCCGATCAGGCCGTCGAGGAACTGATGCGGTACGCCACCATCGCCCAGACCGGTCTGCGTGCCGCACTGGAGGACGTGGAGGTGGAGGGCCACCTCATCAAGAAGGGCGAGTCCGTCGCCCTCTCCATGGAGGCCGCCAACCGCGACCCGGCGAAGTTCCCCGACCCCGACACCCTCGACCTGCGCCGCAAGTCGACCGGCCACCTGGGCTTCGGCCACGGCATCCATCAGTGCCTGGGCCAGCAACTGGCCCGCGTCGAGATGCGGGTGGCCTTCCCTGCACTGGTCACCCGATTCCCGACCCTGCGGCTCGCCGCCGCACCCGAGGACGTACCGCTGCGGGAGGGTATGAACATCTTCGGCGTCCACGAGCTCCCCGTCACATGGGGGGACGCCACCACGGCCGGGTGAGCCCGGGTCGGCCCGCCCCTGCGCCGCGACGGATCGTTTCACCCCTACTCGTCGCGTGCGGCCCGTCGTTCGGCGATCGCAGCCGTGACCGTCGCGTACAACTCGTCGGACGTGAAGCCGAGATGGCGCAGGACCTGCGCGGCCCGGCTCTCCTCGGCTCGCATCAGACCGAGCAGCATGTGCTCCGTACCGACCCAGTCGTGACCGAGGTCGGACGACACGCGGCGCGCCTGCTCGATCACCTCTTTGCTCTCCGGCCGGAACGCGATGTGCCCGCGCAGCGCCTTCGTCCCGGCCGGGGGCAGCACTCCCTCGATCGCGTCGCGGACGCGCCGCTCCGATCCGGCTTTCGCCACCAGCACCTCGTGCGCCAGGCCCTGCGTTTCGCCGAGGAGGCCGAGCAGGAGGTGTTCGGTGCCGATCGAGTCGTGCTTGTGCGTCCGGGCGGCCTCCTGCGCCAGCACGATGCCGTGCCGGTTCAGCTCGGTGAACCGCTCGAAGGGGCCGGGCGCGTGGCGCTGCTGGGCGGCCTGCTTGGACACCCCGATCGCGTCACCGATCTCGGTCCAGGACGCGCCGGTCTGCTTGGCCTTGCTGACGTAGTGGTCGATGAGCTGGTCACCGAGGTCGGACAGGGTCTGGGCACGAAGCCGCGCCTCACTGATGCGGGCCAGTTCGTTGCTCTCGGGGAGCTCCTCGTCCAGACGGGCGATCAGGTCGGCGAGGCTGATATCGAGTGGACTCATGCGTCAATCGTAAGTTGACGACCTTCGATCGTCAACCTGTAATTGACGATCGGCGCCAGGTTTACCGATCGCCTCTGCTCAAGGGACCGTGATCCGTACTGTCGAGCGACGTGATCGCTCGATCGTGAGTTCTTGCGCACCCGTGACCGACATGACGCGATGCTCGCAAGGGCGGCGGATGACCGACGTCGTGTGATCGCGTACTGGGTGGGGACGTGGCATGACTCTGGAAGAGGAACGACGGCGTGCGGGCCTGGACGGCCGGGCCGTACTGCTGGTGGCCGGGCTGGCCGATCTGGCGGTGAGCACGGTGGGTTCAGCGCTGGGCACCGTCCGCGGGGCACTGCTCCGCTCCGACACCGCGGAGCTGGCGGCGGAGGCCGAGCACGACCTCCTGGCGCGCGGCCGCCTCGCGCTGGACCGGTACGCGGCCACGCCCCCGGCCCACCTGGAGATCCTGGCCCGGCGTGCCCTCGCCCGACAGGCCGCCGATGACGAGTGATCAGTGCGGGCCGGACACGCTCAAGACCCGCGTCGACGACACACTGCACCGCTTCGTCGCCGAGGAGGCGGACCGGCTCGCGGAGATCGACCCGCTCTTGGCCCCGGTGGCCGGGCAGTTGGAGGCGGCGGTCGCGGACGGCAAGCGGCTGCGGTCCGCGTTCTGTTACTGGGGCTGGCGCGCGGTGGGACAGCAGGACAGCGACGCGCTCGTACGGGCCGCGGCCTCCATGGAACTCGTGCACGCGGCGGCGGTCGTGCACGACGACCTCATCGACGACAGCCCGCTGCGGCACGGGCGGCCCACCGCTCACCGGGCCTTGCGCGCCGCCGTACGAAGCCGCCCGCGTGCCGACGCCGCGGCCCGGTCCCTTGCGATGCTGGTGGGAGACCTGCTGATGGCGATGGCCGGGCAGCTCTTCGCCACCAGCGGTCTGCCCGCCGCGTACCTGTCCCGGGCTCGCCCGCTGTGGGCGGTGATGGCCCGTGAGCTGATCGCGGGCGAGTGCCTGGAAATCCTCCGTACCGGAACCGACCCGGACACCACGGCCTCGCTGAAGGTGATCCGCTACAAGACCGCCAAGTACACGGTCGAGCAGCCCTTGCTCATCGGAGGGGCCCTGGCCGGGGCGGGGGCGCGGCTGCGCGAGGGCTACCGGGCCTACGGACTGCCGCTGGGGGAGGCGTTCCAGTTGCGGGACGACCTGCTCGGCCTGTTCGGGGACCCGGACGTGACGGGCAAGGCCAACGCCGACGACGTGCAGGGCCACCGGCCGACGGCCCTGCTGGCAGAGACATGGCGCCTCGCCGACGACGACGAGCGGGAGCGGCTCCGCTCGCTGCTCGGCCGACGCGACCCGGGCCAGGAAGGGCTGCAGGCGGTGCGCGAGCTGATGCTCGGGCTCGGGGCGCCCGCCCGCGTCGAGGACATGATCAGTGCGCGCGTGGCGGAAGCGCTCGACGCCCTGCACGAGCTGGACGTCCCGCCGCACGCCACCGCTGCCCTGACCGCGCTGGCCGGTTCGGCGGCGCTGCGCCTCTCCTGAACCAGCCTCTCCACCGCCCTGACACCGCCTCTCCATGGAAGACGAGGAAGCCGCCATGCCCTGCTCCGAGGCATCGATGAACACCCTGCGACAGGCCGGTGACGAACTCGCCGACGCCACCGTCGCCACACTCTTCGAACGCGGTCAGGTGGGCACGTTCAACACCCTGATGCGCTACGTCTCCACCGCCGGCGCCCCCCTCCCGGACGGGCTCCCCGACGTCGCGCGCGAATATCTGGAGGCCACCCGTGTCCCGCCGGCGTGGGTGGACTGGGGGGAGATGGAGAAGGCCCGCCTGTTCTTCATCGACAACAACGTGCACATCTCCACCGCGTTGTCCTTCGCCTCCATGCCCGCCTGCTACGTCGTCCCGCACGTGGCGAAGCTCCTTTCGGCCACTCACGGACTGAAGTACCCCTCCAAACGGATGGCGGAGACCGGGCAGTTCACCGTCTATCTGATGCAGCCCGACGCCTTCGAGAGCGGCAGCCGCTTCATCCCCGCCGCCCAGAAGGTCCGCCTCCTGCACGCCTCCATCCGCCACCACCTCGTACGCGAGAACCGGTGGGACACCGACGCGCTCGGCACGCCGATCTGCCAGGAGGACATGATCGGCGGGCAGATGTTCTTCTCGATGCTCGTCCTGGACA
Organism: Streptomyces atriruber; assembly: GCF_001418325.1. Taxonomy (GTDB): domain Bacteria; phylum Actinomycetota; class Actinomycetes; order Streptomycetales; family Streptomycetaceae; genus Streptomyces; species Streptomyces atriruber. The sequence continues at coordinate 16,545 of NZ_LIPN01000257.1, forward strand.
GCCTGCACCGCCTGGGCATCCACATGTCGACGGAGGGCGCGGAAGCGTACTACTACGCCTGGCGCGTGGTCGGTGCGATGCTCGGCGTCGACCAGGACGCCGTCCCCAAGACCCTCGACGAGGCCCGCCACTTCCTCGACCTGTACATGGTCCGGCACATGGCGCCCTCGCAGGAGGGCGCGCACCTCACTCGGCAGCTCATCGACCTCTACGAGGAGGTGGTGCCCGGCACCCTCCTCGACCCGATCGTCTCCGCCCTCATCCGCTACCTCGTCGGAGACACCTGCGCCGACTGGCTCGCGGTGCCCCGCACCCCGTGGGACACCGTCGTCAAGACCGTGCCCCACCTCCTCGGCGTCCTGGAGACCATTGAGGACCACTCCCCGCTCGGCTCCTGGGCACTGGACCGTCTGGGTCACCTCGTCAGCGTCCTCGAACTGTCCTCGCTCACCCGTGGACGCGTCATGCACTACGCCATTCCCGAGCAGCTCAAGAAGGACTACGGCGTCTCCCACGCGGTGCCCCGCACCCACCGGTGGACCCCGCCCGCCGCCACGGTGTGAGTGCCAGGGCGGGTTCTCAGCTGTCGGCCGTCGCCACCTTCAGTCCGAAGCCGATGAGGACCACACCCGTCACGCGGTCCAGGGCCCGACGCACCGCGGGCTTCTCGAAGAAGGCGCGGGCCTTGGACAGCACCATGACGTATCCGCCCAGCCAGACCAGGGTGAGCACCGCGTGGAGGACGACGAGCACGGCCATGCCCAGGTGCGAGGGGAGGGAGTGGGGCGCGAGGGTGGGCAGCAGGCCCGTGTAGAAGACGGCGATCTTCGGGTTGAGTACGTTGCTGACGAGGCCGGTGCGCCACGGATTGCCGCCGACCTTCGCCGCGCCGGGGACGGCGACCGGCCGACCGCCACGGCGGCGGCTCTGCCACAGGGCCTGCGCCCCGAGGAACAGCAGGTAGGCGGCGCCGAGCAGCTTCACCACCGTGTACGCGGTGGCCGAGGCGGCGAGGACGGCGGCAAGACCGGCGACGGTCAGCACGCCCCAGATCAGCAGCCCGGCGGTGATCCCGCCGACCGTGCGCAGCCCGTCGCGCCAGCCGGCCCCGACGGCGCGCTTGGTGACCACGGCCATGTCGGGCCCCGGCACCATCGTGAGCAGGGCGAGCACTCCGGTCGCCGCCATGATTTCCGTGAACATACGAGCAGTCTCGCACCCGGACGGAGGAGCCCCCGCTCACCCCGCTCCCCCGCCGCCCGGGACGTACGTCGCGTCAGGAGAGCGTGTCGACCACGTCCCGCACCTGACCCGCGACGGTCTCCGGCAGCGGGGCGTAGTTCAGCCGGGACAGGTCCTTCTGCCCCACCTTGCTCGCGGTGTAGGTGAGGAACGACTTCAGCGCGGGCAGGGTCGCCTGCTGGTTCCCCTTGTCGCAGACGATCTCGTAGGTGACCTGGACGATCGGGTACGCGCCCGGGGTCGAGGCGTCGTAGCGGAACTTCAGCTTCATGTCGCGGCCCTGGCCCGAGACCCGGGCGGCCGCGATACCGGCCGACGCCGTCGCGGGCGTCGGTGCGACCGCGGCGGGCGCCCCGGTGTCGACGCTCACGGTCTTGATCTGGCGGGCCCGTGCGAAGGACAGCTCGAAGTAGCCGATCGCTCCCACCCCGGAGGTCACTTCCGAGGCGACACCACTGGATCCGCTCGCGGACGCGCCGCCCGTCCCCTGCCAGGCCTTGGCCGGCGGGTGGGTCCAGACCTCGGGGGCCGCGCCCGCCAGATAGGCCTGGAAGTTCTGCGTGGTGCCGGAGTCGTCCGACCGGTGCACGGGGCGGACCGGCATGGACGGCAGGTCGGCGCCGGGGTTGAGCCGCCGGATCTCCGGGTCGTCCCACATGGTGATCTTCCGGTCGAAGATCCTGGCGAGGGTCGAGGCGTCCAGCGTCAGGTCCTCGACGCCGGGCACGTCGTAGCCGATCGCGATGGGGCCGCCGACCATGGGCAGGTCTATGGCCCGCCCGCCCCGGCAGACGTCCTTCGAGCGCTCGACCTCATCGGGCTTGAGCGCACTGTCGGAGCCGCCGAACGTGGTCGCGCCCCGTAGGAACTGCGCGCCGCCCGCCCCGGATCCGATCGGGTTGTACGCGATCCGCACCCCCGGGCAAGCGCTCTGGTAACGCTTGATCCAGTACTTCATCGCGTTCTGCTGCGCACTAGAACCGGTCCCCTGGACCTTGCCCGTGTCGGCGCAGTCGATCCCGGCAACGGCGGCGGCGCCGACGGCTGACCGCGCGCCCCCGCCCTCGTCCCCGTCGTCACCGAGTCCCGCGACACCGCATCCGGTGAGTGACAGCGACAGCAGAGCCGTGAGGGAGACCGCGGCGCGTGCTCCCCCTCCTTGGTGGTGCGTACGTCCTGGACGTGGGTGTTGCAACGTTGTCCCCTCGGTGCCGCGAAGCGGAGCTCGGCCGGACCTCAGATGCTGGCCCATCCACGGTGTCGGCGGGTAACGCCGGAGCGAACATCGGACGACGTCCTGCTGTACGGAGGTGGGGCGGAGGCGGAGGCGGGGGTCCGCCCCCGCCTCATCCCGTGCCGGAGGACGTTCCGGCGTTCGGCGCCGGCTCCGATGCCGTGAGGGCGGACGCCAGTCGCAGCAGCTCAGTGGCGTGCTCCGGCCGGTGCTGGGCCAGTCTGCGCAGCCGCGCCGCACCCGCACCTCGCTGTACTTCGGAACCCTGCTCGGCGGCTTCCGCGATGAGATCAGTGGGAGTCGGGGCATCCTCGTCGCCAGTTGCCGGGGCGAACACCGCGCGTACGGCGAACAGATATGCGGTGACGAAAGGCGTTTCCGTCAGGACCGGGGCCGCGAGGAACAGCGGGACGAGGTCGTCCGGCCGGCCCTCCCCCACGAACGCCATGGCGGTGTCGACCGCCGTCGAGGGGTCGATGATCGCGTCATAGACGTCGGTGGCGGGGAGCCGGCCGAGGAGATCGAGGATGCCGAGGTGTTGGAACGACGTCGGGTCGTCCGACCGTGCACGTGCGGCGAGTACGTCCCGGACCAGAGGATCTTCCGTCAGCTGCCGATGGCTCAGCAGGAATTCCAGGTCTTCCGGCCACGTGGGGGTGGCGAGCCACTGGTCGACCAGACCGGCTCTGGAACTGCTTTCGCCGAGTGCGTCGAGCACCTGCGCCAGACCGTGCTCACGGGCGGCGTCCAGAAGGTCCGCGAGCGCGTCGAGACCGCCGGCTTCCGGGTACAGCATGCGGGCGGCAGCCAGAGCGGCCTGTTCTTCCGGCGCCGAGAGAAGCGGATACGTCTCTCGGAGGAAGGCGTCCCGGTCGGACCAACTCCGCGCGGAGAGCCACTGGTCGAAACGTTCGATGGTCTCGGGCGAGAGCGCGGTGTTCGCCCATGCGGGGAGGTCCGCGAGAACTGAATCCAGGTAGGGGCGCGCCGGTTCGCTCAGGCCCAGCTCCTCGACGACGCTCCGGACGGCGCGGCGGGAGCGCCCGGCCCAGGCGGGTTCGGAGGTCGTATCCGCGCACCGAGCGGCGGCGAGCAGGTCCGATGTCGCTCCCGCGTGATCGTCGTGCAGGTGGAACCATCCTGCACGCGAGGCGAGGAGTTCGGCTTGTGGCCCGGACGGGAACTCCGAGATCACTTGGTCGGATGCGTGCCGCGCTTCGGCGAGACGCTGCTGCCCGTCCTGTTGGTGAAAGAGGTCGTTCAGGGAAAACGCCAGGTCGGAGAGGAAGGCTGCCGGGTTGGTCCGGGCCAGACCGCGACGGATCTCCACTGCCTCGGTGATGGAGGCGAGGGCAGCCTCGTGGTCGGTCGCCTCGTGCTGCTGGGCAGAGAGGTTGGAGAGGGCCTTGGCAAGGTCGGGGAGGAAGGCGCCCGGACTGGTCCGGGCGAGTGTTCGGTACAGGCTGACGGCTTCGCTGATGGCCGCGAGCGCCGCCGCACGGTCTCCGAGGGCGCTCAGCCGCCCCGAGAGGTTGTTGAGGGTGCCCGGAAGGTCGGGGAGGAAGGCGTCCGGATTGGCCCGGGCGAGACCGCGACGAATCTCCACCGCCTCGTTGACGGAGACGAGGGCAGCCTCGTGGTCGCCGACAGCGCTCAAACGGTTGGAGTGGTTACTGAGGGCGGAGGCGAGGTCCGGGAGGAGGCCGACGGGATTCGCCTCGGCGAGGGTGCGGTACAAGGCGACGGCTTCGGTGATCGAAGCGAGCGCCGCATCGCTGTCGCCGACCTCGCTCTGCTGGACCGAAAGGTTGTTGAGCGAACCGGCCAGACCGTCCAGAAACGCGGCGGGGTTGGCCTCGGCGAGGGTGCGACGGATCTCTACCGCCTCGATGATCGAAGCGAGCGCCGCATCGAGGGACCCGGCATCCCCCTGCTGTACCGAGAGGTTGTTGAGGGCCGTGGCAAGGTGGGGAAGGAAGGCGGCCGAGTCGGTCCGGGCGAGGGAGCGGAAGACGTCCGCGGCCTCGGTGGCTGCGGCAAGCGCGGCCTCACGGTCGCCGACCGCGCTCAACCGGCCCGAGAGGTTGCTGAGGGACCCGGCGAGGTCGGGGAGGAAGGCGGCTCGATTCGTTCTCACGAGAGAGCGACGGATCTCGACCGCCTCGATGACGGAGGTGAGGGCAGCCTCGCGGACACCCATTTCGCCCTGCCGGTTGGAGAGGTTGTTGAGCACCATGGCGAGGTCGGGCAGAAACGCGGCGGGTTTCGCCCGAGCGAGGGCTCGATAGAAGGCAACGGCCTCGGTGATCGCAGCGAGCGCCCCCTCACGGTCCCCGGCATCACTCAGCCAATTGGAGAGGTTGCTGAGGGAGCCCGCGAGGTCGGGGAGGAAGGCGCCCGGATTGGCCCGGGCGAGAGGTCGTCGAATCTCCACCGCCTCGGTGATCGAGGCGAGGGCGGCCTCGCAGTCGCCCATGTCACCCTGCTGATTGGAGAGGTTGTTGAGCACCATCGCGAGGTCGGGCAGAAACGCGGCGGGGTTGGCCCGGGCAAGGTCGCGATAGAGGTCGACCGCCTCGGTGATCGAAGCGAGCGCCCGCGCACGGTCCCCGCTGTCGCTCAACCGGTTCGAGAGGTTGTTGAGGGCTCCGGCGAGCCCCGCGGAAAAGACGGCGGGGTCGGACCGGGCAAGGTCGCGATAGAGGTCGACGGACTCGCTGCTCGAAGCAAGGGCTTCGCCGCGTCGGCCCACATCGCTCTGCTGTACCGAGAGGTTGCTCAGGGATCCGGCGAGATCGGGGAGGAAGGCGGCCCGGTTCGTTCCCACGAGAGCACGACGGATCTCGACCGCCTCGATGATGGACTGGAGAGCGGCCTCACGGTCTCCCACCTCGCTCTGCTGGTTGGCGAGGTTGTTGAGAGAGGAGGCGAGGTTGGGCATAAAGGCGGCCGGGTCGGCTTCGGCGAGGGTGCGATAGAGGGTGACGGCTTCGGTGATCGAAACGAGCGCCGCCTCACGGTCTCCGGTGTCACCCTGCTGGTTGGACAGGTTGTTGAGGGACGCGGCCAGGTCGGGGAGGTAAGCAGCGCGCTCCACCTCCACCAGGGCACGACGGATCTCGACGGCCTCGGTGATGGAGGTGAGTGCACCCTGGCGATCGCCGGTCTCGGCAAGCCGATTGGACAGGTTGTTCAGCGAGGTGGCGAGGTTGGGCAGGAAGCCGATGGAGTCGGACTCGGCGAGGGTGCGATAGAGCTCGACTGCCTCCGTCACCGAAGCGAGTGCCGCCGCGCGTTCTCCCGTATCGCTCAACCTGTTGGACTGGTTGCTGAGGGACATGGCGAGGTTGGGAAGGAACGCGGCGGGGTCGGCTTCGGCGAGCGCGCGATAGAGGTCGACGGCTTCGGAGATGGCACGGCGAGCGTCCTCACGTTCCCCCATCTCGCTCAGCCGGACCGACAGGTTGTTCAGCCACGATGCCCGTGCCGCTCGTGCTTCCTCGGACGTGGCATCGGCGCCGTCGGGTTCGGAACACCGGGTGGCGATCAATGCGAGATTGCGCAAGGTGCTGTGCCCGGCCGGGACCGAAGCGGCGAGCCCGGCCAGCGGCAGCGGCGAGTCCTCGACCGCGGCAAGTCTCTCCAGGGCCCCGAGGAAGATGCCTCCCTGCGTCGCCGCCACCGACAGCGCCGGGCGCCACAGGTCGGGAGCCGCGGCCAGTGCGGCCTGTGCGATGCCTGCCGCCGAGGATTCCTCGCCCGACGAGGCGGCGAACCGCGAGATGCTCACGCAGGCGTTCAGCCGCTCGTCCGGGTCCGCCTGCTTCAGGCACCCTTCGAGCAGCACCCGATCGGCCCCGAACACCCTGGCCGCGAGATGCGTGCCGAGCGGGTCCGGGCGCACCGCCAGCGTGCCGTCCTCGGGAGCGGCGGGCAGCAGGTCGGTGAGCAGGGCCGCTATCTCGTCGCGGCGCCCGGCGTCGTCCCCCAGTTCTTTGATCGACTTCAGCGTGTGGTCGAGCCGGTCCTCACGAGGTGCCAGGAGGCTGAGGCAGGCGCCCGCCTCGCGCAGTACCTGTCGCGTCCGCCTCGACGGCTTGCCGATCTGGGTCTTGTACGCCCGTACCCAGTAGCCCAGTTCGTGGTCGAGGACCTTCTCGTACAGCTCGTCCGCCGAACCGGGCACTCCCTCGGTGCCGTCCGCGCGGGCGGCGAGCCAGGCGAGCATGACCAGGTCCAGGGTGGTCCAGCGACCGGAGGCGGGGTCGGGAGGAGGGCTGCTGCCCATGGCCGTGGCCTCCGAGCCCCCGAAGGAGCGCAACGCCGCCCGGTAGACGCCGGTGTGGCGTGGGTGGCGGGCCGCCAGGGCGCTGTCGTGCAGCTCATAGGGGTGGCCGTCCTCCTTGAGCGCGACCGCGATCTCCTCGTCCCACCAGCTGCTGATCGTCCGCGCGGTCAGCAGCAGGCAGGTGGGCGCTTCGCGGTGGCGCAGGGTGCGCAGCACGTTGATGACGTCCGCGGACTTGCGGTCCTCGGCGTAGTCGACGACGACGAGCAGCGGGGAGGCGACGTCGCCGAGCCAGGCCCGGTCCTGGGAGTCGGGTTCGCGGACGAGGAAACCGGCGTACCAGCCGGTGGTGGCGAGGCGGTGGGCGAGCTCCGCGGCCAGGCGGGTCTTGCCCGCGCCGCCGACGCCGTGCAGCAGCACGATCCGCGTACGCGGCCCTCGGGGGTCCGGCGCCTGGAACCAGTCCTGGAGGAAGTCGAGTTCGTCCCGGGGGTGGAAACGGATGGCGTCGTGGCGGGCCCACAGGGAGGGCAGTGGCCTGTTGCTTCCTGCGCCGTTCCCCAATGGTTCGCCCGACGGTTCCCCCTCCGGATCTCCTGTCGACTCCCCCTCAGGATCTCCTGTCGACTCCCCCACCGGCCCTCCCACCGGCTCTCCCACCGGTTCCGGCACCGGAAGGTAGGGCGCCGCCAGGACGTCGGTGCTCGGACGGTAGGGCAGCGGGTGCGGCTCGCAGTGCTCGTATCCCAGACCGACGTCGACCGTCACGCTCCAGCGGTCCGCGGAGGCCTCCCGAAGGAGCGCGGCGCCGTGGGCCACCGACTGGTCCCAGGACTGCTGTTCCCGGCGCCGCGGGTCCGCCGAGTCGACGCGAGAGGCGACGCCGGTGATGTCGACGGCGAGGAACGCGCCGGGCGAGTCCTCGGTCTCGGCGAGCTGGTCGACGAAGTCCGGTGGGAGGGTCTGCCAGTCGGGGTCCTGTTCGTCCCACCGGTAGTCGCGGTGGGCGCGATTGGACCAGTTGCCGTCGAGCCAGACGGCGACCAGCGCATGTGCCGGATCACCCGCCCGGGCACCGGCCAGGACGATGATCAGGGGATGCAGTCCGGCGTCCAGACAGGCTCCGGCGAAGGTGACCGCGAGGTCGAGGCACGTGCCGTGGCGCGGTCGGCCGAGCACCTGGTCCGGCGGCCGGATGGTCTGGCGGCCGGGGTCGCTGGTCGTCGGTTCGTCCGCGTACTGGATGCGCAGCGAGGCGAAGGCCTCGTACAGAGCACGGGCGCGGGATGCCCGCGGCCCCTCCCCGGGCGCGGGCATCCCGGTGCCGAGCAGGTCGGCCGGCGCTCCGCGCGCGCTGTCGCCCCGGTGCCCGCGCTGGACGTACTCGATCAGGGTCCTGGGATCGCCGCCCGCCCACCGGCGCCACGCCGCGCTCACCGGTCCGCTCCCCATCGCTCGACGTCGACCACGCCCACGACGTCCCCGGCCCGCAGGCGGTCCACCGCCGGTACTCCGGTGGCCGCGACCTCCACCGTGTAGCTCCCGCGACCCGGCGGCAGGAGTTCCGTCAGCCACCGGTCGTCACCGGACCTGTCGCACGGCAGCCAGGACGCGCCCGGCCCGCCGCCGCCCTCGCCCGCACGCTCCCCGCCGTCACGCGCGCGGAGCCGAACCCGTACCTGCGTCCGCTCGTCCGCCCGCACGCCGTGCAGGGTCACGCCGACCGGGATCGGGGTGCCGACGGGAGCGGTGTCCTCCAGGTCGAGGCCGAGCCAAGGGTGTTCCGGTACGTCGCCTCGTACCGCTCCGAGGGCTTCTCCCGCGTACTCGCCCAGTACGTCGACGACCGCGGACGAGGAGGCCAGCGCCATGTGGCGCTCCGTGACCGCCCGGCGGGCACGCATGTCCTGCTGTTCGATGGGGATGGCCGAGATCGCCGGAACCGTGCCGTCACCGAGCCAGTCGCGGTTGGGCAGCCAGTCGGGTGCCCCCTTCGTCACCGAGAGCCCGGACGGCAGGAGCACGGCCTGCTGCAGCGTGGCGTGCCCCCTGCCGAACAGCGCGGTCACCTCAGGGGAGTCGGGCCTGCCGGGCAGCTCGTTCCAGGCCGCCTCGATGTCCTGGTGCACCCCGAAGGCGGCCTTCGCCCGCGCCACGAACGCCGCGTCGACCGGGCCGCCCTCCACCAGCTCATGGGGCCTGAGCGGTGCCGCGCCGTCCGGTCGCCCCACCGCCGGGTAGCGCGGCAGGAGTTCGTACGCCGAGGGCCACTGACGCAGCACTTCGGAGAGTCCGGCCAACCGCTTGGGTCCCACCTTCACGCCGTTCGTCAGGACCCCCAGCGCTTTGGGGGCACCGCGGTGCGGGGTACCGAGGGTGATCAGTGCCGCGCAGTCCGCCGCGCCGCCCAGGGGTCCCAGCCAGTACCGCGCCACCAGGCCGCCCATGGAGTGCGCGACCACGATCACGCGCCTGCGCCGCGCTCCCGCGTGCTCACCTCCCAGCCGCGCCGACACGTCGGCGGCGAGCCGCTCGGCCGCGTGCTGGATGCTGTGCCGGAAGTCGTACGGGAAGAGGACCACGTCCGCGCGGTCGTCCCGGTCGTGTCCGGGACGGGCCACGTCGACCTGCACGTGGTCGAAGCGGTTGCGGATCTTGCGCACCAGGCCGTCGTAGCCGGGCACGACGAAGGGGCCGATCAGCGTGATGTCCGGCATCAGGCCGACGGGAACCAGGTCCGGATGCGCGTCCAGGCCCAGCCGGTGCGGCCGGGTGGCCGCCGCGACGAAGCGTCGGCGGTGCTCGTCCCACCGCTTGGCCCGGTCGGGTGTCTGCAGCACGCTGCCCCCGATACCGGGCACCACGACGACCAGATGCTTGAGTCGCGTCACGGCGCCTCCCCCGTTCCCACTGGCCGCCTTCAGGTGTGGAGGCACTCCCAGGGCAGCAACGGTAGGCCCGTACGGGCGGCTACGCTAGGTAATCGGGCGACAAGTGCCCTTGATCTCACGGGACTTCTGGATTTGACAGCCCAAAACGGATCGGGCGCGCGGCGATCCGTCATCGCGTGCTGCCCGCACCCGAGGTGGTCCACGTAACCGCACGTGACCGCACGCGTCGGCGAAGCGCCTGCCCGATATGAGGCTGTCGCCACTGCCGATGGCGCCGTCCCCACTGGTGGCATGGGTCTTTACCGGCCACCCGACCGCCACGGGGCGTACCGCAGGCCACACTTGTCACCTCGTTCACGTCACGGAAGGACCCGACCCCACATGGCCGACCCCAGCCATCTGCCGGACCGACGCAGAGTGCTCGCCTATCTCCTCGCCGCCCCGACCCTCGCCGTGGGCGTGCGGCTGGGGGCCGACGGGCTGGCCGGACCGCCCGCCGAGGCGGTCGAGGCCGCGGGTACCGCGGAGGCGGTCGTACCGTCGCTTCCGCAGCCCGAGAACCTCTTCGACCTCGGCGATCTGCAGAACCTGGTGGCCGCCCCGACCGCCGGAATGATCACGGTCCAGGTGCACACGGACGGCACCGCCTCGTTCGCGGTGCCCCGTGCCGAGGTGGGCCAGGGCATGACCACCGCCATCGCGATGATGATCGCCGAGGAGATGGACCTGCCCCTGGAGAAGGTGCGGGTCGCCCTCGCCGACGCGCGGCCCGAGCTGCTGATGAACCAGTTCACCGGCGGCTCCAACTCCATGCGCAGCATGTATCTGCCGGTACGCACCGCGGCGGCCGTCGCCCGGCACCGGCTCGTGGCGACCGCGGCCGCCCAGTGGGGAGTCGCGGCCGCCGAACTCACCACGAAGGACGGGGTGATCAGGCACGGGTCGACGCGCAGCGCCACCTACGGCTCCCTCGCCGAGAAGGCCGCGAGCACCAAGGTCCGTACGGCGTCCGCGCCCCTCAAGTCCCGGGACGACTTCACGGTCCTCGGCACGCCGCGCAACCGCATCGACGCGCTGGAGATCGTCACCGGACGCAAGAAGTTCGGCATGGACCACGACGTGCCCGACGCCAAGCCGACCATGGTGCGCAGGCCGCCGACCATCAACGGGACGGTGGAGGCGGTGCACAACGCCGACGCGGTCCTGCGCATGCCCGGCATCACCGATGTCGCCACGGTCGAGCACGGGGTGGCCGTGCGCGGCGCGACGTTCGGCCAGTGCATCGACGCGCTGCGGGCCCTGGAGGTGACCTGGGGGCGGGGCACCGTGGACGGGGAGTCGGACGACACCGTCCTGCGCAAGATCAAGGCGGCCGCGCTGCCGATGATCGTGCCGCCCCTGCTCACCAAGAAGATCGACGCCGAGTTCACCTTCGCGTTCGCCAGCAACAGCCCGCTGGAGCCGGACAACGCGATCGCCGACGTCCGTGCCGACCGCGCCGAGATCTGGGCGAGCCTCAAGGTGCCGATCGTGGCGCAGCAGGACATCGCGGCGCGCCTGGGGCTGCCGCAGAAGGCGGTCACCGTGCACGTGGTGGAGGGCGGCGGGTCCTTCGGGCGGCACCTCTTCCACGACGTGGCCGCCGAGGCCGCGGAGATCTCCCGGAAGATGGGCAAGCCGGTCAAGCTGTCCTGGTCCCGCACGGACAACTTCCGGCAGGGCCGCACGCATCCGATGTGCGTCTCCCGCGTGCGCGCGACGTACGCCCTCGGCAGCGTGCTCAGCTACGAGCAGCGGCACACCGGCTCGCAGACCGACTTCGGTCACGGTCTGGGCGAGATGATCACGTCGGCGGCGGCGAAGCTGCCCGTCGCGGGCAATCTGACGTTCGCCGAGACGATCTTCCAGCTGACGCAGTCCACGCCGTACCACTTCGGCGCCACCACCCAGCTCCTCAACGAGGTGCCGCTGAAGTTCAACACCGGGAGCATGCGCAACATCTACTCCCCCAATGTGGCCTGTGCCCGCGAGCTGGTCGTCGACCGGCTCGCCGCGAAGATGGGCAAGGACCCGGTGGAGTTCCGGCGCACCTTCGTCAAGGACGAGCGGCTGCGCGCCGTCCTGGACCGGGCGGCCGAGGAGGGCGACTGGGGCAGGAAGCTGCCCGCGGGGATGGCGCAGGGCATCGGCCTGCACGCGGAGTACCGGGGCGCGGTCGCCACGCTCGTCGAGATCGACTGCCGGCCCGAGACCGTCAACCGGAAGATCCGGGACGCGGTGACCGGGCCGCGCGTCACCAAGGCACTGATCGTCGTCGACGCGGGGTTCGCCATCAACCCCCGTGGGCTCGAGGCCCAGATGATGGGCGGCTTCAACGACGCGCTCGCCATGGCCCTCACCTCCAGCCTGCACATCGAGGACGGTCTGCCGCTGGAGGGCAGTTGGGACAACTACTTCTACACACGGCAGTGGAACACCCCGCTGGAACTGCGCGTCGTCGTCATGCCCGGCACGGGCGACAAACCCGCGGGGGCGGGCGAGCTGGGCGTGGCGCCCGCGTTCGCCGCCATCGCCTGCGCGTACGCGCGCGCGACGGACACGCTGCCCACGAGCTTCCCGATCAACCACGGCACGATCGGCTTCGACCCGCTGCCCCGCGAACCCTCCACGCCCCAGTCCCCCACCGACGGTCTCGACCGCGCCTTCTGAGGAGCCCTGATCCCCTCCATGGCAAGCCACACCTTCAAGCTCAACGGCGAGCAGATCACCGTCGAGGCCGAGGACGACGTACGCCTTCTGTGGGTGCTCCGCGACCTGCTGGGCGTCACCGGACCCAAGTACGGCTGCGGCCTCGGCGTCTGTCAGGCCTGCACCTCGCACATCAACGGCAAGGCCTTCAACCCGTGTTCGGTCCCCGTCTCCAAGGTCGCGCCGGACGACGAGATCACCACGATCGAGGGCCTGCCCGCCACCGTCGGCAAGGACCTCCATCCGATGCAGGAGGCCTGGCTGGACCTCGACGTCGCGCAGTGCGGCTACTGCCAGCCCGGCCAGATCATGACCGCCGTCGCCAAGGTCCGCCAGGCCGCCGCCGAGGGCCGCGAGATCGAGGACCGCGACCTCGACGAGATCCGCAACATCTGCCGCTGCGGCACGTACAACCGCATCCGCGACGCGATCAGGGCGGGTGCGAAGAAGATGTGACCCCCCGGCGGGCCGCGCCCCGGGGGGCGGACGTCACAGCGGCCCGCCTCCGAGGAGCTGGCCGCCGTCCACGACGAGGGTCTCCCCCGTGATCCAGCGGGCGCCGTCCCCGGCGAGGAACGCCACGGCCTCCCCCAGGTCCTCCGGTTCGCCGATGCGGCCCAGCGGGGTGGCCGCGGCGACCCGCGCCTCGTTCTCCTCCCACAGCGCCTCGGCGAGCTTGGTGCGGACCACTCCGGGGGCGATGGCGTTCACGCGGACCGCAGGGGCCAGTTCCAGGGCGAGTTGCTTGGTGAGATGGATGAGCGCGGCCTTGGAGACGTGGTAGATACCGACGTCCTCGGCGACCGAAAGGCCGCCGATGGAGGCGGTGTTGACGACGGAGCCGCCGTGCTCGCCCATCCATGCCTGCACCGCGAGCGACGTCCACAGGATGGGCGCCCAGAGGTTGACGTCCATCGTCTTGGCGAAGCGCCCGTGGTCCTGGTCGATGACCGGGCCGTACGCGGGGTTCGTACCGGCGTTGTTGACGAGGATGTCGAGGCTGCCGTACGTCGCGACGGTGTGGTCGACGCAGGCGCGCGCGGCCTCCTCGTCGGTGGCGTGGGCCCCGAACCCGCTCACCCCGACGCCCAGTTGGGCTGCTGCCTCCTTGGCGCGTTCCTCGCTGCGCGAGGTGACCACGACCTGGGCGCCGCGGTCGCGCAGTGCTGCGGCCGCCGCGAGTCCGATGCCCCGCGAGGCGCCGGTGACGACGGCGACCTTCCCTGCCAGGGAGTCCTTGGCGCCCGGCGTACTCATCGGCCGCTCCGCTCGTTCTCGCGGCGACGCAGCTCCCGCAGCGCGATCGCACGCTTGTGCACCTCGTCGGGACCGTCCGCGAGCCGCAGAGTGCGCAGATGTGCGTACATGCTGGCGAGCGGGAAGTCGTCGCTGACACCCCCGCCACCGTGCACCTGGATCGCCCGGTCGACGACCTTGAGGGCGACCTCGGGCGCGGCGACCTTGATGGCGGCGATCTCCGTGCGGGCTTCCTTGTTGCCGACGGTGTCCATCAGGTAAGCGGCCCTGAGGGTCAGCAGACGTGCCATGTCGATCTCGACGCGGGACTCGGCGATCCAGTCCTGGATGTTCGCCCGGTCGGCGAGCGGCGCACCGAACGTCGTGCGCGACGTGGCGCGGTCGATCATCAGGTCCAGGGCGCGCTCCGCCATGCCGATCGTGCGCATGCAGTGGTGGATGCGGCCGGGGCCGAGCCGCGCCTGGCTGATCATGAAGCCGTCGCCCTCGCCCGCGAGCAGGGCGGTGGCGGGGACGCGTACGTCCTCGAAGAGCACCTCCGCGTGGCCCTCGCGGTCCTGGTAGCCGAAGACCGGGAGGTTGCGCAGAACCGTGACGCCGGGGGTGTCGAGCGGGACGACCATCATGCTCTGCTGGCGGTGGCTCGGCCCTTCCGGGTCGGTCTTGCCCATGACGATGAGCACCCGGCAGTTCTTGTGCAGGGCGTTGGAGGTCCACCATTTGCGGCCGTTGAGGACGTAGTCGTCGCCGTCGCGGACCATCCGCATCTCGATGTTGCGGGCGTCGGAGCTGGCGACGGCGGGCTCGGTCATGGCGAACGCGGAGGCGATCTCGCCGGCGAGCAGCGGCTTCAGCCACTTCTCCTTGTGCTCGTCGGTGCCGAAGAGCGTGAGGACCTCCATGTTGCCGGTGTCCGGCGCGTTGCAGTTGGTGGCCTCGGGGGCGAGGTGCGCGCTGCGGCCCATGATCTCGGCGAGCGTCGCGTACTCCAGGTTGGTCAGGCCGGGGCCCCACTCCGGGTGGGGGTGGAAGAGGTTCCACAGGCCCTGCTTCCTGGCCTCGGCCTTGAGCTCCTCTAGGACCGGCGGGTGGCAGTGCGGGTCGCCCGACTCCGCCATCTGGGCGTCGTACACCGCCTCGGCCGGATAGACGTGCTCGTCCATGAAGGCGAGCAGCCGTTCCTGGTACTCCTTGGCCCTGTCGGTCACGTCGAACACGGGTCGTCCTCCAACGGTCTTGGATCCGGTGGTGCCGGAGCCGGAAATCTTGGGGCCGGAAGTCTTGGGTCCGGAAGTCTTGCGTTCGGCTTGTCCGGCAATCCTGGTCCGGAGCCGGGTCCGGGCCCGGGGCTCGCCCTCTGGATACACCGCCGGGCCGTCGGCCCGCATCAGGCTCCGGTGGCCGGTGCGAGCAACCCGGTCAGCTGCGCCGCCGTCGTGGGCGCGTCGCGGTGCACGACTCCGGCGATGCCGACCCGCTCCGCCGCCACGATGTTCTGCGGCAGGTCGTCCACCATCACGGTGTCCTCGGGCCGTACGCCGAGACGCTCGCACGCGACCGCGTACGCACGGCGCGACGGCTTGCGCACCCCGATCTCCCCGGACACCGTCACGGCGTCGAACATCGCGGGCAGGTCGAAGCCGTCGTAGCAGTGGTCGCCGAGGGAGTTGGAGAGCAGTCCCACGCGGTGCCCGTCGGCCCTCACCTTCGCCACCAGGGCGATCATGCCGGGGTCCGGGTGCAGCCGGGACTGGATGCGGCGCACCAGGCCCGACCCATCCGCCGCCGCCCCATGGGCCCGCAGCCGCGCCGCGAAACCGTTCTCGAACTCCCGCTCGCCGATGCGGCCCTCCTCGTGCGCCACGAGCAGCCTGCGGCTCTCCTCGTCCCGGGAGAGGAGCCGGAGCAACAGCCGCGGATCGTCGGCCAGTTCCGTGCCGAGATCCTCGAAGGCGGCGACGACGCTGGTGGTCAGGACCCCGCCGAAGTCGAACAGGACCGCACTACGCGGCTGCTCGGCACTCCCCACATCACTCATCGCACCGCACCTTCGCTCGTCTCGGGTCCCGTCAACGTATTTGAATCCGGGTTCAAGTTCAAGGGTCGAGAGACCGTCGGCGCATCTCGCCGCAGCAGCCGAAGCTCCCGGGGGGGCCTCGGACACCCCGGGCACCCTGTACATTCGAATCCAACTTCAAGTTCAATGTTGTGAACGCGGCACCGAACGGCGCGAGTCGGTCGCGCGGCCACCTGCGGACCACGGAGGTTCTGCACATGTCGACACACATCACCCTCGCCGAGTGGGAGAGCGTCGCGACGCGCGAGGTCGCCTCGGGCGACATCACGCTCCGCGTCTTCGACCACGGGGACGAGCGGCCGGGCAGGCCGCCGGTGGTCCTGTGCCACGGCTTTCCCGAGCTGGCGTTCTCCTGGCGCCACCAGCTCTTCGCGCTGGCGCGGGCGGGGTACCGCGTCCTCGTCCCCGACATGCGTGGATTCGGCGGGAGTTCACGCCCGGCCGACTCCGACGCGTACGACATCCTCACGCTCTGCGGCGACCTGACCGCGATCCTCGACGACGTCGGCGCGGACGACGCCGTCTTCGTGGGGCACGACTGGGGCGCCGCCGTGGTGTGGCAGCTGGCGCTGGCCCACCCGGAGCGGGTGCGCGCGGTGGCCGGGATGAGCGTGCCGGTGGCGCGGCGGGCCCCGGCGCCCCCGATCCCGATCCTGCGCAAGCGCCTCGGCGACGACTTCTACATGGTGTGGTTCCAGGAGCCCGGAGTCGCGGACGCGGCCCTCGGCCGGGACGTGCGCAGGACGCTCGTCGCGAAGGAGATCTGGTCCGCTCGGTGGGCCGGGCGGAACGACGAGCCGTCATCGCCCCCGCCGTGGCTCGACGACGAGGAACTGTCCTACTACGTGGATGCGTTCGAGCGGACCGGATTCACCGGCGGACTCAACTACTACCGGAACCTCGACCGCAACTGGGAGCTCACCGAGCACCTGGCCGACCGCCGCATCACGCAGCCCTCGCTGTTCATCACCGGGTCCAAGGATCCCGTCGGGCAGTTCATGCCGACGAAGGACCACGACCTGATGCTGACCGACCAGCGGGGGCACCTCGTGGTCGACGGCGCGGGCCACTGGATCCAGCAGCAGCGGCCCGACGACGTGAACGCCGCTCTCCTGGAGTTCCTCTCCACGGTCGGCTGATAACATCCGCTGCCACCGATACGTACAGGTTCGACCGACAGTGAATGGATCGCAGTGGCTGCCCAGGCCCCGGCCGCAGACGGCGGCCAGAAGCAACCGATCACGCCCCGCAGCGCCCGCGGCGTCAGGACGCGCAACGCACTGATCGCCGCCGCGCGCGAGGTGTTCGAGCGCGACGGATATCTGGACGCCCGCATCACGGACATCTCCAAGGCGGCGCACGTCGCCTCCGGGTCGTTCTACACGTACTTCAACAGCAAGGAAGAGATCTTCCAGGCGCTGGTCGAGCAGGTGCAGGAGGAGATGCTCCACCCGCACCTGCGCGAGCGCACCGGCATCACCGACCCCCGCGAGCTCATCGACGCGTCGAACCGCGAGTACCTGCGGGCGTACAAGAAGAACGCCCGCCTCATGGCTCTGTTCGAGCAAGTCGCCCAGGTGGACGAGCAGTTCATGGCGCTGCGCATCGAGCGCGGCAACGCGTTCGCCCGGCGCAACGCCAAGCTGATCCGGACCCTGCAGGAGAACGGCCAGGCCGACACGAGCCTGGATCCGCTGATCACCGCGCACGCCCTGTCCGTCATGGTGAGCCGCATGGCCTACATGGTGTTCGTGCTCGGGCAGCGCATCCCGTACGAGCGGCTCGTCACGACGCTCAACACGATCTGGGAGAACGGGCTGCGGCTGCGGGACCCCGCGCCCGAGGCCTGAGCACGACGGCTCCCCGCAGCTCGGTCCACGGCTCCCCGGGCGCTCCGCTACCAGCCGCGCGCCGACTCCAGCAGGTGGTCCCTGACCAGGGCGACGTGCGGGTTGTCCGAAGAGCCGGGCCGCTGGACGAGGTAGCCGGTGTTGATGGGCGGGTCGTCCGGGTCGTTGAGCAGGAGCAGCGCGCCCGACGCCAGCTCGTCGAGACACAGGTAGCGGGGCAGCACGCTGAATCCCGCGCCGCCCACGACTGCGGCCTTGACCGCGCGCAGATCGGGCATGGTGACGGCGGGCTTGCAGACCAGGCGCTTGCCGAAGACGTGGCGCCAGTAGCGGCGGACGATGGGCAGGTCCTCGGCGTACGCCACCAGTGGGATGCCGTGCAGCGCCGCGGGGCCGTCGGCGGCGAGCCGCGCAGGACCGCCGATCCGCTCCGCCCAGGCCGCCGTCGTGACCAGGACGAACTCCTCGTCGGCCAGGGGCACCGCGGCCAGCGCCCGGCCGCGGGGACGGGCCGTGGCGATCAGCAGGTCGTGCCGGCCCGCGCGCATCTCCTCCAGGAGGTCATCCGTCAGGCCGGTCGCGACCCGCAGCACCACGCCCTTCTCCACCAGCGGAGCGACGCGGGGCAGCACGCAGTGGGAGAGGAGCTCCGCAGGGCCCGCCACGTGGACCGGCTCGGCGGAACTGTCACCGCCGTGGCCCGCGGCCTCCGCGAGGGCGTCCAGGGGCTCCACGATCCGGGACGCCAGCTCGTCGGCGAAGGGCGCGGGGGCCGCGCCGCGCGGCAGCCGCTCGAACAGCTCCCGGTCGAGCCTGCGCTCCAGGGAGCGGATCTGCGCGGTGACCGTGGGCTGCGACAGGCCCAGGAGGCGGGCGGCCGCGGTGAAGGATCCGGAGCGGTAGACCGCGAGGAAGGTGCGGAGCTGGTTGAGGTCGAGCGAGGCGGCACCGCCCGCGCCGCCCCAGCCGTGCGCATCGCCGAGCACCTCCTTCGAGCCGCCGTCGGCGTCGGTGTCCGCGTCGGCGTTCCCATCGGCGTCCCTATGTCCCATGACCGGGAGCCTAAAGGGTGCCGATGGAGCGGGCGACCACGGCACCTCGGGACCACGGCCCCTCAGTCCAGCAGCGGGCGCACCCGATCCGTGGCGAAGCGGATGAACCCCTCCGGGTCCGGTTCGTCCGTGGTGGGCTGCAGGACGACCGTGTCGGCCCCCGCCTCGGCGAGCCGCCCGACGGCCTTCGCCACGTCCTCGGCGTCCCCTGCGACTCCGAGCCCGGCGACGTCTTCCTTGCCCTCGCTCCGGAGCTCGGCCCGCAGCCGGGCCTCCGCGTCGGGGCCGGTCGCGGCGAGCAGGTAGACCACCACGGGGTGGGCGCCCTCGCGCCGGGCCGACTCCCGCCCCTCGTCGATGAGTTGACGGGCGCGGCGCACACCGTCCGGTCCGGTGCTCGCGTCCAGGATGGTGCCGTCCGCGGACTCTCCGGTGAGCCGCAGCGACCGCGGCCCCCGCGCGCCCGCGTACACCGCGGGGGCCGAGGCGGGCGGCCAGTCGAGCGCGACGCCGTCGAGCCGGACGTACCGCCCCCGCGTCGTGACGCGCTCGCCCGCCAGCAGGGCCCGCATCGCGTCGAGATGCTCGCGCAGGAGGGTGAGCGGCGACTCCGCCCGCGCTCCCACCTGCCCCATCCAGTCCTGCACGCCGTGCCCGACGCCGAGCATGACGCGGTCCGGGAACAGCCGGTGCAGCGTGGCCGCCTCCATGGTGGCGAGGGCGACGTTCCGCAGCGGCACGGGCAGCAGCCCGACCCCCACGCGCAGCCGCTCGGACCATGCGAGGGCGGCGGCCGCGGCCGCGATGCCGCTCTCCAGGAAGCAGTCCTCCCAGAGCCACAGCTCTTCGAGTCCCGCGTCGTCGGCCGTGCGCACCATCGCACGCAGGCGCTCGGGGGGAAGTTGGGGACGGAACACCACGCCGAGAGTCGTCATGGCGTCTTCCTATCCCGCCCGTGGACCGCGATCAACAGGGAATCCAGGTCCCGGTCCAGGTAAGGGTTGTGATGTACAAGACCCTTACTCAAGGGTGATCGTCATGAACCAGCCCACCGGACAACCCACCATGCTCCGCACCGGCGTTCGCCGGGCGGTGGAGGCCGACCTGCCCGAGCTCGTACGCCTGCGGGCGCTGCTCTTCGAGACCCTCGGCGGGGAGTACTTCAACCCCGCACCGGTCCAGCCGGTCCAGCCGGACCGGAACGACTGGCGCCACAACCTGACCGCCGTGCTGAAGGAACAGCTGACGGCGGACACCGCCCGCATCCTCGTCGTGGACGCCGAACACGGACTCGCAGCCTGCGGCATCGGCACCGTCGAACAGTGGTTCCCCGGTCCGCACAACCTCACCGGCCGGGTCGGCCACGTCATCGGTGTGGTCACCGACCCCGCGCACCGGCGCCGCGGCCACAGCCGGGCGATCATGCGGGCGCTGCTCGACTGGTTCCGCGCGCAGGACGCCTCCCGGGTCGACCTGTACGCATCCACCCAGGGCGAACCGCTCTACCGGGACCTGGGCTTCGTCGACCACCCCGATCCCGCGCTCTACTGGCGCCCAGCACATCGGTGAGCTCTGCGGGCCGAGTCGGCCATAAGGATTCCGGGCACCGCCCCTCCGCAGCATCATGGGAGAAGGCGAAACGGGGGTGCCGTCATGGCTGTTCGCTCCGGTTCAGGCGCCGATGGGTTGCCGGTCTGGGTGTTTTCCGTCATCGGTTTCGTGCTGGTGGTGGGGCTGTTCTTCGGGATACGGGGAGTCGCGTCGCACGACGGCGGGGCGCGTGGG
>NZ_LIPN01000258.1 GCF_001418325.1 Streptomyces atriruber
CGCTACTGGCTCGCCCCCACCACCCCCGCCGAAGCCCCGGTCGGCACCACCGCACCGGACACGCACGCCGACTTCTGGGCAGCCGTGGAGCGCGAGGACCTGGAAGAACTGGGCCGGACCCTGGAGTGGGACGGCAACCGCACCGAGCTGACGGCAGTGCTGCCCGCCCTGTCGGCATGGCACCGGCGGCACAGCGCCGCGTCCGCGCTGGACTCCTGGCGCTACCGGGAGGAGTGGACGCCGCTGCCCGGCGGAGCCCCCCGGCTCACCGGCACCTGGCTCGTGGCGGTCGCGCCCGACCAGGTCGGCGGTCCGGTGCACGAGGCGACCGTCGACGGTCTGCGCGAGCACGGGGCCACGGTGGAGACGCTCGTGGCGCCCGACGATCCACGGCAGTGGTCCGACATGCTCGCGGCACGGTCCGCGGCGCAGCCCGCCGCGGACGGCGTGGTCTCACTGCTCGCTCTCGACGAGAGGCCCGTTCCGGGCGAGACGGCGTTCCCGAGCGGACTCCGGCAGACGCTCCTGCTGCTGCAGGGGCTGGCATCGGCCCAGTCCGCCCAGTCCGCCCAGTCGACCCAGTCCGCCCGGCTCGCCCCGCCCGTCTGGTGCGTCACCCAAGGAGCGGTGACCGTCGGCGACCACGACCCGCTGACCAGCCCGGCACAGGCGACGGTATGGGGTCTGGGGCGCGTCGCGGCACAGGAACTCCCCACGCTGTGGGGCGGTTTGGTCGACCTGCCCGCGGACCCGGACCGGCGGACCATGAGCAGGCTGTGCGCGGTCCTGGCGGCCGAGGGCCACGAGGACCAGGTCGCGCTGCGCCCCGCCGGGATCCTCGGACGGCGGATCGTCCGGGCCCCGCTCGGCGACGCGTCCGGCACCGACTGGAAGCCGGGCAGCGGCACGGTACTGATCACCGGCGGCACCGGGGCGCTCGGCAGCCAGGTCGCCCGTCGGCTCGCGGCCCGGGGCGCCGAACACCTCCTGCTCGTCAGCCGCCGGGGGAGCGCCGCGCCGGGCGCGGCCGACCTGGAGGCCGAGCTCACCCGGGCCGGAGCCAGGGTGACGGTGGCGGCGTGCGACATCGCGGACGACGACGCACTCCGGGGTCTCCTGGCATCGGTCCCGGCCGACTGCCCCCTCACCTCGGTGTTCCACACGGCGGCCGTACTGGACGACGCGGCCGTCGAGACCCTGACGTCCGGGCAGGTGGCCGACGTACTGCGGGTCAAGGCCGGTGCCGCGTGGCGCCTGCACGAACTCACCCTCGGCCTGGAGCTGTCCGCCTTCGTCCTGTTCTCCTCCGTGGCCGGCGGCGTCGGCATGGCGGGCCAGGGCAACTACGCTCCGGCCAACGCGTACGTGGACGCGCTGGCCCGGTACCGCCGCTCGCAGGGGCTGACGGCGACCTCCGTCGCCTGGGGTCCCTGGGCGGAGGGCGGCATGGCCGACGCCGACGCGGTGGCCGGGCTGCGACTGCGGCACGGTCTGCCGCTGCTGCGTCCGGACGCGGCGGTGCTCGGCCTGGAAGCGGCCCTGGAACACGGCGAGACGAACGTCGTCGTGGCGGACGTCGACTGGGAGAGGTTCACCCACGCGTACACCGCCGTCAGGCCGAGCAGTCTGTTCGACGGGATCCCCGAGGCCCGGCGGGCGCTCGGCGAACCCGGCGCAGGACCGGGTGGCGGCGGAGCGGGCGCGGGCGGTGGAGCCGGTGGGAACGCCGGGGGTACGAGCACCACCCTCCGCGACCGGCTGGCGGACGCGGATCCAAGGGACCGCAAGCGGATGCTGCTCGACGCCGTACGCACCCAGGTGGCCGCCGTCCTCGGACACGACTCGGCCGAAGCCGTCGTCATCGACCGGCAGTTCCTGGACATGGGGCTCGACTCCGTCACCGCTGTGGAGCTGCGCAACCGGCTGAACGGCGTCACCGGGCTCCGGCTGCCGGTCACCGTGATCTTCGACCATCCCACGGTGAACGGCCTCGTCGGCCACCTCGGGGCGCAGCTGTTCGACGACGGCGCCGACGACGCGGAAACGGCGGGCGCCGCCGACCTGGACCGACTGGACAGCCTGCTGGCGGCGATGGCGGACGACGACCCCGCCAGGAACGTGATCGCCGACAGGCTGAGCCGCCTGCTCCGGTCGGCCGTGGGCGCCGACCGGGCCGCGGACGGCTCCGCGAACGGCGAGGACCTCGCAGCCGCCACCAACGACGAGCTCTTCGACTTCATCGAGAAGGAATTCGGAATCTCCTGACCTCCGGGAGCTCCTGATCACCGAAAGCGCGCCGCCCAGCCGTGGCACGCCTCCTGATCGACCGACAGACCCACAGTTCGACAGTTCGACCGACCGACTGCTGACTCACCGCATGGAGCAAGTAATGGACGACGTCGAGAAGCTCCGCCATTTCCTGACGCGGGTCACCGCCGAACTCCAGGAGACGCGAGCACGACTCCGGGTGGTGGAATCGGCCGCCGACGAGCCGGTGGCGATCGTCGGGATGAGCTGCCGCTACCCCGGTGGCGTGTCCTCGCCCGAAGGGCTGTGGGAACTGGTGGCGGAGGGCGGCGACGGCATCTCCGGGTTCCCCCGGGACCGAGGCTGGGACCTGGCCTCGCTCGTCGACCCCGACGGCGAACGGCCGGGCACCTCGTACACGGCCGAGGGCGGGTTCCTGCACGACGCGGGCGAGTTCGACGCGGGCTTCTTCGGGATCTCGCCGCGTGAGGCCCTCGCGATGGACCCGCAGCAGCGGCTTCTCCTGGAGACCTCCTGGGAGCTCTTCGAGCGGTCGGGTGTCGACCCGGCGTCGCTGCGGGGCAGCCGCACGGGTGTCTTCGTCGGCGCCAGCTTCCGCGACTACGGAAGCAGGCTGGCCGCGATCCCGGAGGAGGTCGAGGGCCACGCCATGACCGGCGTCGCCGGAAGCGTCGCGTCGGGTCGTATCGCCTACACCTTCGGCCTGACGGGTCCGGCCCTCACGGTGGACACCGCATGCTCGTCGTCCCTGGTCGCGCTGCACCTCGCGGTGCAGTCGCTGCGCCGTGGCGAGTCCTCGCTCGCCCTGGCGGGCGGCGTCGCGGTGATGTCCACCCCCGATCTCTTCACCGAGTTCAGCAGGCAGCAGGGCCTCGCCCGTGACGGCCGGTGCAAGGCGTTCGCGGCGGCGGCGGACGGCATGGGTGCCGCCGAGGGCGTCGGGATGCTGCTGGTGGAGCGGTTGTCGGACGCCCGGCGGAACGGGCACCAGGTCCTTGCGGTGATCCGGGGTTCGGCGGTGAACCAGGACGGCGCCTCCAGCGGCCTCACCGCGCCGAACGGTCCGGCTCAGGAGCGGGTGATTCGCGACGCGTTGGCGGATGCGGGTGTGGCGGCGTCCGGGGTGGACGTGGTCGAGGCGCACGGGACCGGTACGGCGCTCGGCGATCCGATCGAGGCGCAGGCGCTGCTGGCGACGTACGGCCAGGAGCGGCCGTCCGACGGCCGTCCGGTGCTGCTGGGTTCGGTGAAGTCGAACATCGGTCACACGCAGGCCGCGGCGGGTGTGGCCGGTGTCATCAAGATGGTGCTGGCCCTGCGCCACGGTGTCGTCCCGCGCACCCTGCACGTCGACGAGCCGAGCCCGCATGTGGACTGGTCGTCCGGTGCCGTGGAGCTGGCCACCCGGAACGCGGCGTGGCCGGAGTCGGACCGGGCGCGGCGGGCGGCTGTGTCGTCGTTCGGCGTGAGCGGCACGAACGCGCACGTGATCGTCGAGGCGGCTCCGGTCGCCGAGACGGCCCCGGCGGCCGAGGGCGAGTCCGGTCCCGCGCTGCTGCACTCCGGCGGGAGCGTGGTGCCGTGGCTGGTGTCCGGGCGGTCCGCGGAGGGGTTGCGGGGGCAGGCGGCGCGGTTGCGTGAGTTCGCCGCCGACAGTGATGCCTCGGATGCGGAGGTCGGGTGGTCGCTGGCGATGCGGCGTGCGGCGCTTGAGCACCGTGCGGTGGTCGTGGCCGGGGATCGGGAGGAGCTTCTGGCGGGCCTGGACGCGATCGCCTCGGGCGAGCCGACGGGCGACGTGGTCAGCGGCACGGCCCGGAGCGGGGCGTCCGACGAAGGCGTGGTGTTCGTCTTCCCGGGCCAGGGCTCCCAGTGGGCCGGTATGGCGGTCGAACTGCTCGATGCGGAACCGGTGTTCGCCGCGTCCATTGACCGGTGTGCCGGGGTGTTGGCGCCGTACGTCGACTGGTCTCTGACGGATGTGCTGCGTTCGGCTCCGGGTGCGCCGTCGTTGGAGCGGGTCGATGTGGTGCAGCCGGTGTTGTGGGCGGTGATGGTGTCGCTGGCCGAGGTGTGGCGGGCGCGCGGCGTGGAGCCCGCGGCCGTGGTGGGGCACTCGCAGGGTGAGATCGCCGCGGCGTGCGTGGCCGGGGCATTGTCGCTGGAGGACGGCGCACGGCTGGTCGCGTTGCGCAGTGCGGTGATCGCGGAGGAGCTGGCGGGCCGCGGCGGAATGCTGTCGGTCGCGGCGTCGGCCGTGCGGGTGCGTGAACTTCTGGCGGGCCGGGACGGGGTGTGGGTCGCCACCGTGAACGGGCCCGCGGCGACGGTGGTGGCCGGTGGCCTGGCAGAGCTGGAGCGGGTGGCCGCCGACGCGGAGGCGGCCGGGCTGCGCACCCGGCTGATCCCGGTGGACTACGCCTCGCACACGCCTCATGTGGAGGCGGTGCGTGATCGGTTGATGGAGGTGGCGGCGCCGGTCGTGGCCGGTGCGGGCCAGGTGCCGGTGTACTCGACGGTGACGGGCGGGCTCGTCGCGGGCGAGGAGCTGAACGCCGAGTACTGGTACCGGAATCTGCGGGAGCAGGTGCGGTTCCAGGAGACCGTGGAGGCGCTCGTCGCCGAGGGTCACACGACCTTCGTGGAGGTCAGCGCGCACCCCGTCCTGACCGGTGCGATCGAGGAGGCCGGGCACGCGGCGGACAGGACGCTGACGGTCACCGGAACCCTGCGCCGCGACCACGGAGGCGACAGTCAGTTCCTCGCCTCCCTCGCCACGCTCTGGGTCCATGGTGTGGCCCCCGACTGGTCCACCGTGCTGCCCGCCCCGAGCGGCGACCCGGTCGACCTGCCCACCTACGCCTTCCAGCACCAGCACTACTGGCTCACGTCCGACGGCGTCGGCGACATGCGGGGCGCCGGTATGTCGGGCACCGGGCATCCGCTGCTCGCGGCCGGGGTGAGCGTGGCCGAGGGCGGCGGTTTCCTGTTCACCGGCAGGCTGTCCACGGGGTCGCATCCGTGGCTCGCCGATCACGCGGTGCTCGGCCGGATCGTGGTGCCGGGTGCCGCCCTCACGGAACTGGCGCTCCGGGCCGGGCAGTACGCGGGCGCGGACCGGCTGGACGAGCTCGTCCTGCACGCGCCGCTCGTCGTCCCGGCCGACGGCACCGCCGTCGACATACAGGTGGGCGTCGACGCCCCCGACGGCCACGGCATGCGGGCCGTACGCCTGCACTCCCGGCCGCACGTCCCCGACCTCGACGACGACGTGCACGCCTGGGACTGCCACGCCACGGGCTCCCTGACCGCGCTGCCGCCCCAGGACGAGCCGACTCCGACGGACGGCGAGCTCGCCGCCGCGGCCCAGTGGCCGCCCGCGGGCGCGGAGCCGGTCGGCCTCGACGGGTTCTACGAGCGTCTGGCCGGGCACGGCTACGCCTACGGGCCGGTGTTCCAGGGCGTACGTGCCGTGTGGCGGCGCGGCGACGAGATGTTCGCCGAGGTCTCTCTTCCCGGGTCCGGCGGCGACACCGGCCGGTTCGGCGTGCACCCGGCGCTGCTCGACGCGGCCCTGCAGACCCGCCTCGTGGAGTTGCTCGACGGGTCGGCGGAACGGATGATGCCGTTCTCGTTCACCGGCGCACGGATCCACGCCACCGGTGCGACCTCCGCACGGGTGCGGGTGTCGCGGACCGGTCCGGACGCCTTCTCGCTGGTGCTGAGCGACCTCGCGGGCCTGCCGGTGGTCACGATCGAGGAGGTCGCCGTGCGACCGCCTGCCGTCGGCGCGGCGACGGCCGCTCTGCCGCCGGACTCGCTGTTCGAGCTGAACTGGGTTGCGTACAACGGCGGTTCGCCCGAGCCGGAGAGCGGTCGGCAGGAAGCCGCCGCGGCCCGCATCGCCGTGGTCGGCGAAGGCCTGCCGGGGTTCGACGACGCACCGGCGTACCCGGACGTCGCCTCGCTCGTCGCCGCCCTCCGCGCCGGCGCGGAGGCGCCGCGTGCGGTGCTGCTGCCGTGCCCGCCGACCGGCCACGCATCCCCTTCCGGGCCGGGAGCCGACGTCCCGGGAGCGACCCGGGAGCGGCTGGCCGCGGCGCTGGGCCCGGTGCAGGAGTGGCTGGCCCGTGCCGAACTGGATTCCGTGAAGCTGGTGTTGGTGACCCGGGGCGCCGTCGCGGTGGCCCCCGGCGAGCAGGTCGACGTGGCGGTGGCCGCCGTACGCGGACTGTGGCGGTCGGTGTGCTCGGAGCACCCGGAGCGGTTCGGGCAGCTCGACGTGGATGCCGCGTCGCCCGCGGCGGCGGTGCGGGCCGCGGCGCTGGTCGCCGGGGAGCCCGAGCTCGCCGTGCGCGCCGGGGCGCTCTCCGTGCCGCGGCTGGGCCGGATCTCGCCGTCGGACCCGAAGGTGCTCGCCGTGCCCGCAGGGAGCGGCGCATGGGGCCTGGACCTCGGCGCCGGTGACACCCCGGACGATCTGCGGCTGACCCCGCGCCCGGCTGCCGAGGAGCCGCTGGGCCCGGACGAGGTGCGGGTCGCGGTGCGCGCGACCGGCGTCAACTTCCGTGACGTACTGGTGTCGTTGGGGGTCGTCCCTGACCGGGAAGCGCTCTTCGGCAGCGAGGGCGCGGGCGTGGTGCTGGAGGTCGGCTCCGGCGTCACCGGCCTCGCGGTGGGCGACCGGGTCATGGGGCTGCTGTCCGGGTCGTACGCGGGACCGGTGGCGGTGGCCGACAGCCGCCTCGTCGTACCGATGCCGCACGGCTGGTCCTTCGCCCAGGCGGCCGGCGTGCCCGCGGTCTTCCTGACCGCCTCCTACGCGCTGACGGACCTCGCCGGCCTCCAGGCCGGTGAATCGCTGCTGGTCCACGCCGCCGCCGGTGGCGTGGGCATGGCGGCCGTGCAGTTGGCGCGGCACCTCGGCGCGGAGGTCTATGCGACCGCCAGCGAGCCCAAGTGGCCCGTGGTGCGGGGGACCGGTGTCCCGGCCGCCCGCGTGGCGTCGTCGCGCACCCAGGAGTTCGCCGAGCGGTTCCTCGGGGAGAGCGGGGGCCGGGGCGTCGATGTCGTACTGAACTCCCTGGCCGGTGAGTTCGTGGACGCCTCGCTGAAGCTGCTGCCGCGCGGCGGCCGGTTCATCGAGATGGGCAAGACGGACATCCGCGACGCCGAGGACGTGGCCGCGCGCCGGCCGGGGGTGCGGTACCGGGCGTTCGACCTGGCCGAGGCCGGTGCGGAGCGTCTGGGGACCCTGCTCGCCGAGCTCGCGGAGCTCTTCGGGCGGGGCGTGCTGTCCCCGCTGCCGGTCACCGCGTGGGACACGCGTGCGGCGCCCGAGGCGTTCCGGCAGCTGAGCCAGGCCCGGCTCACGGGGAAGGCGGTGCTGACCACTCCGCCGGACGCCGTCGGGGGCACGGTGCTGATCACCGGCGGTACCGGTGTCATCGGCTCGGCGGTCGCCCGCCACCTGGTCGCCGACGGCGCGGCCACCGACCTCGTCCTGGCCGGACGCCGGGGCGACGAGGCCCCCGGAGCCGCGGAACTCGTCGCGGAGCTGACCGCGTCGGGCGCCTCGGTGCGGGTCGTGCGGTGCGACGTGTCCGACCGGGACGCGCTGGGCGCGCTGCTGGCCGGGCTGCCCGACCTGCGGGGCGTGGTGCACGCCGCGGGCACGGTGGACGACGGCGTGGTCTCCGCGCTGACCCCGGAACGCCTGGACACCGTGCTGCGGGCCAAGGCGGACGCGGCCTGGCACCTGCACGAGCTGACCCGGGACCGCGACCTGTCGCTCTTCGTCCTGTTCTCCTCCGCCGCCGGTGTGCTCGGCTCGGCCGGACAGGGCAACTACGCCGCGGCCAACGCGTTCCTGGACGCGCTCGCCCGGCACCGGCGCACCCAGGGGCTGCCCGCCCACTCGCTCGCGTGGGGCCTGTGGGCCGAACGCAGCGCGCTCACCGGTGACTTGACGGCCACCGACCTCGACCGGATGCGCCGCATCGGCGTGCGGCCGCTCACCGCGGACCAGGGCCTCGCCCTCTTCGACGCGGCGATACGCGCGCCGCGCGCCCTGAGCGTGCCCGCCGCCCTGGACGTGGCGGCCCTGCGCAGGCAGGAGGACCCCGCCGCGGTGCTGCGCGGCCTGGTGCGTACGCAGGTCAGGCGCTCGGCGGTGAACGCGGCCGTCGGCGGCGGACTGCGGGAGCGCCTCACCGGTCTTTCCCCGGCGGACCGCGGCCGGACGCTGACCGAACTCGTGCGCGCCCAGGCCGCCGTGGTGCTCGGACACGAGCACGCCGACACCGTGGCCGCCGACCGGGCCTTCAAGGACCTGGGCTTCGACTCGCTGACGGCGGTCGAGCTGCGGAACCGCCTCAGCACCGCGACCGGACTGCGGCTCCCGGTGACCCTCGTCTTCGACCGTCCGACGCCGACCGCACTGGCGGCGGAGCTGCTCGCCCGGCTCGTGCCGGACGACGGCACGGACGGTGGCCGGGCCGCCGTCGCGGCCGCCGACGGCGCGCACGACGCGGTCGACGACGAACCGATCGCCGTCGTCGGGATGAGCTGCCGGTTCCCCGGCGGCGTGCGCTCGCCCGAGGACCTGTGGCAACTGCTGACCGACGGGCGGGACGCCATGGGCGACTATCCCGACGACCGCGGCTGGCACGTCGAACTGGGCGACACCGCCGATCCGTCGGCCGACCGCTTCGCCCAGGTCGGCGGGTTCCTGCACGACATGGCCGACTTCGACCCGGAGTTCTTCGGGATCTCCCCGCGCGAGGCGCTCGCCACCGATCCGCAGCAGCGGCTGCTGCTGGAGTCCACCTGGGAGGCGTTCGAACGCGCCGGAATCGATCCCACCACGCTGCGTTCCACGCCGACCGGCGTCTTCGCCGGACTGATCTACAACGACTACGCCTCGCGCTTCCCCGACCTGCCCAGCGGGTTCGAGGGATACCTCGGCAACGGCAGCGCCCCCAGCGTGGCGTCCGGCCGGATCGCGTACACCCTCGGCCTGGAGGGACCGGCGATCACGGTGGACACCGCCTGCTCGTCGTCGCTCGTCGCACTGCACCTGGCCGCGCAGGCCCTGCGGCAGGGCGACTGCACGCTCGCGGTCGCCGGTGGGGCGACCGCGATGTCGACGCCGCGGCCCATGGTCGAGTTCAGCCGGGTCGGCGGCCTGGCCCCCGACGGGCGGTCCAAGGCGTTCTCCGCCGACGCCGACGGCATGGGATTCGCCGAGGGCGTCGGCATGCTGGTGGTGGAGCGGCTGTCCGACGCCCGGCGCAACGGGCACCGGGTGCTCGCGGTGCTCCGCGGCTCCGCGCTCAACCAGGACGGCGCGTCCAACGGCCTCACCGCGCCCAGCGGTCCCGCCCAGCAGCGGGTGATCACGCAGGCGCTGGCGAACGCGGGTGTGGCGGCGTCCGAGGTGGACGTGGTCGAGGCGCACGGCACCGGCACCCCGCTGGGCGATCCGATCGAGGCGCAGGCCCTCCAGGCGACGTACGGGCAGCACCGCCCCGCCGACCGTCCTGTGCTGCTCGGCTCGGTGAAGTCCAACATCGGTCACACGCAGGCCGCGGCGGGCGTGGCCGGTGTCATCAAGATGGTGCTGGCCCTGCGCCACGGTGTCGTGCCGCGCACCCTGCACGTCGAGCGGCCCGCCGAGCACATCGACTGGACGGCCGGGGCGGTGCGCCTGGCCGAGAAGGACGTGCCGTGGACGCCGTCCGGCCGCCCGCGGCGCGGCGCCGTGTCGTCGTTCGGCATCAGCGGCACCAACGCACACGTGATCATCGAGGAGGCCCCGGCCGAACTGCCCGAGGAGCCTGCGGCGTCCGGCCGCCCGGTGCCCTGGGTGATCTCGGCGAAGAACGCCGACAGCCTGCGCGAGCAGGCTCGCCGCCTGCACGAGCGGGTGAGCGGGGACCCCGTCCTGGAACCGGCCGACGTCGCCCGCTCGCTGCTCTCCACCCGGGCGCTGTTCGACCACCGCGCCGTGGTGGTCGGACGGACCCGGGAGGAACTGCTGACCAGGCTGGCGGCGGTGAGCGGCGGCGAACCCGCCGCGGGCGTGGCCCGGGGCGTGTCCGCCGACCGGTCCGGGGGGACGGTGTTCGTCTTCCCGGGCCAGGGTTCGCAGTGGGCCGGTATGGCGGTCGAACTGCTCGATGCGGAACCGGTGTTCGCCGCGTCCGTCGACCGGTGTGGCGAGGCGTTGGCGCCGTACGTCGACTGGTCTCTGACGGATGTGCTGCGTTCGGCTCCGGGGGCGCCGTCGTTGGAGCGGGTCGATGTGGTGCAGCCGGTGTTGTGGGCGGTGATGGTGTCGCTGGCCGAGGTGTGGCGGGCGCGCGGCGTGGTGCCTTCGGCCGCGGTGGGGCATTCGCAAGGTGAGATTGCTGCGGCGTGTGTGGCGGGTGTGTTGTCGCTGGAGGATGGTGCGCGGATCGTGGCTCTGCGGAGTCGGTTGATCGGCGGTGAGCTGTCGGGGCTGGGCGGCATGGTGTCGGTCGCTCGGCCGGTGGGTGAGGTGGTGGAGCTGCTGGTCCCGTGGGGCGAGCGGATCTCTGTCGCGGCGGTGAACGGGCCGGGTGCCACGGTGGTGGCCGGGGACGCGGCCGCGCTGGACGAGCTGATGGCGGCGTGCGAGCGCGAGGGGGTGCAGGCGCGCCGGGTCCCGGTGGACTACGCCTCGCACACGCCCCAGGTCGAGCGCCTGCGCACCGAACTGCTCGACCTGGCCGCGCCGGTCGTGCCCGGCCCCGGCGACGTACCGATGTACTCCGCGGTGACCGGAGAACTGCTGGACGGCAGCACGGCCGGAGCCGAGTACTGGTACCGCAACCTGCGGGAGCCCGTACGGTTCGACTCCGCGACGCGCGCCCTGGCCGCCGCGGGCCACCACGTGTTCGTCGAGGTCAGCCCGCACCCGGTGCTCACCAACGCGATCGAGCACACGCTTGAGAGCGACACGGACCGGGGCACGGACACCGTCGTCGCCGGGACGCTGCGGCGCGGTGAGGACGGGCAGGAGCGGATGCTCGCGGCCCTCGCGGACGTGTTCGTGAGCGGTACCGCGGTGGACTGGACGGACACCTTCCGGGGCGGCCGCGCGGTGGACCTGCCGACCTACGCCTTCCGCAGGCAGCGGTACTGGCTGGACGCGCCCGAGCGCTCCGGCGACGCGAGCGGCGTCGGACTGACGGTGCCGGACCACCCGCTGCTGGCGGGCGCGGTCACCCCGGTCGGCAGCGACACGCTCGTCTGTACGGGCAGGCTGTCCCGTACGACCCACCCCTGGCTCGCCGACCACGAGGTGCTCGGCACGGTGATACTGCCCGGCAGCGTGTTCGTCGACTGGGCGCTGTTCGCGGGCGGCGAGTCCGGCTGCCCGCGGATCGTCGAACTCACCGTTGAGGAGCCGCTGTTCCTGGACGCCTCCGCCGCGGTGCACGTCCAGGTCGAGGTGGGGCGGCCCGACGGGACCGGGCAGCGCGTCCTGACCGTCCACTCCCGTGTCGAGACCACCGGTGCGGACACGGCGTCCGGCTGGACACGGCACGCCACGGCGACCGTGGCCCCCGCCGCGGCGGACACCGGCGCCAACGGCAACGGCAACGCCGATGCCGACGCCGTCGCCTTCGCGGAACTCTCGGGAGCCTGGCCGCCGCCGGACGCGTCGGCCGTTCGACTCCCGGATTTCTACGAAGGACTGGCCGACCGCGGATTCGCGTACGGGCCCGCCTTCCGCGGCCTGCGTGCCGCCTGGCGGCGCGGTGCGGAGATCTTCGCCGAGGTGTCCCTGAGCGAAGAGGCCACCGCCTCCGCGGACGGCTTCGCCCTGCACCCCGCCCTCCTGGACGCGTCCCTGCACGCGGCGGGGGCGGCCGCGAGCGACGGCGACGGGGCGGAAGGGGGCGCGGGACAGGTCCGGATACCGTTCGCCTGGTCCGGGATCCGACTGCACTCGGCGCCCACCACCACCCTCCGCGTGCGGCTCTCCGCCACCGGCGGCGAGGCCATCGGCGTCCACCTCGCGGGCAGCATCGGTCAACCGGTCGCGTCCGTCGCGGAGTTGAGCCTGCGCGCCGTCGACCGCGCGCGGTTCGAGGGGGCCACCGCGGCCCGGCCCGTACCGGACGAGCGGCCCCGTCACGCGCCCGTGGACAGCGCCGCCGCCCGCCTCGTGCGGGACGCCGCGCCGGAGGAGCGCCCCGAACTGCTGGCGCGCCTCGTCAGGGACCAACTCACCGCCGTACTGCGCCTGGACGCCACGGACATCGGCGGGGACGTCGCGTTCCTGGACCTCGGGATGGACTCGATCGGGGGCATCACCCTGCGGGACCGGCTCGGCACCCTGCTCGACCTGCGGCTCCCCGCGACGACGACGTTCGAGTACTCGACCACGTCCCTGCTCGCAGGACGCCTCGCCGAACTCCTGGGCGGCCGCACCGAGCCCGGGCGGAGCACGGCGACGGAACCGGCACCCGCGGAGGCGGAAGCAGCCCCCGCAGAGGTGGCAACGGAACCGGCGACAGAACCTGCGGCGGAAACAGAACCCGCCGCCACCACGCCCTCCGAACCCCTCGACAGCATCACGGCCCTCTACCACCAGGCCTACGCCATGGGCAGGACCGGATCGTCCGGCATGGACCTCATCCAGGCCGCCGGATGGCTCCGCCCGTCCTTCACCATCGACAGCGCCGCCGATCAGGTCCTGCCACCGGTCCGGATGGCCACCGGTGACGGCAGCCGCGCCAAGCTGGTGTGCCTGCCCGCCATCACGGCCACCGCCGGGCCGATCCAGTACGCCATGATGGCGCAGCACTTCGAGGGCAAGAGGGACGTCCTGTCGCTGGTCAACCCCGGCTACGCCGAGGGCGAGCTGGTGGCGGACACCTTCGACGCGCTGGTCGAGACGCACCTCGTGCAGCTGCGCGAGACCGCGGGGAGCGAGCCGTTCGTCCTGCTCGGGCACTCCATGGGCGGTCTCATCGCCCACACCCTGGCGATGCGGGCCGAGGAGGCGGGTCTTGCGCCCGACGCGGTGGTCCTGCTGGACACGTTCCAGGCGACCCACCAGTTCGCGGAGAAGACGACCCTCGCGATGAACGAGGGCCTCGACTCCCGTGAACGGCTACTCGGCCCCCTCGCCCTGAACGGCGTGAAGCTGACGGCCATGGGCCGCTACAACGCCCTCTTCATGCAGCAGTGCGTGCTGCGCCCGATCAAGGCACCGACGCTCTTCCTCAGCGCCGCCGACCCCATGCCCCACCAGGACGAGGGCTTCGAGGACGAGGGCTGGCGCGCGGTCTGGCCCCTGCCGCACACCGCTCAGGAGACCCCCGGAGACCACTTCACGATCATGGAGCACAACCTGCCGCTGACCACCGGCGCCATCGAGAGCTGGCTCACCGACCGTGGCCTGTGACCACCCGCCGAGCGCCGACACCCTGAGCGCCGACATCCCGAGCGCCGACGCCACGCGCGCCGACGCCCCGAACGACCATGCGAGAGGAACCCCCTCATGACCATGCCCGCCTTCGAAAAGGTCGCCCCGCCCGGCATCGACGCCGTGTCGGACCCGTACTCCGTCTACGCCCACCTGCGCGAGCAGAGACCCGTTCACCGCGTCCCGACCCACGACGCAGGCGACGTCTGGCTGATCGTCGGACACGCCGAGGCCCGCGCCGCCCTCACGGACCCGCGCCTGCGCAACGACATCCGCCACTCGTCCTCCTGGCAGGACGACGGCGGCAACGCCATCGGCCTGAACATGCTGCAGACCGACCCGCCGCACCACACCCGGCTGCGGCGCCTCGTGGCCAGGGAGTTCACCGCGCGCCGCATCGAGGCGCTGCGCCCGCGCATCGAGCAGCTCACGAACGAGCTCCTCGACGCCATGCTGCCGCTGGGCAAGGCCGACCTCGTCGAGGCGTTCGCGATGCCGCTGCCGATGGCGGTCATCTGCGAACTCCTCGGCGTGCCCGCGGCCGACAGGGACCAGTTCCGCATCTGGTCCGGAGAGATCGTCTTCCCCAGCAGCGCCGAGGCCGCGGGCGCCGCGGTCCACGGCATGACCGGCTATCTGGCCCAACTCATCGAGGGCAAGCGGAACTCGGCCGACGAGGACCTGCTCGGCGCCCTCGTGCGCACCATGGACGAGGACGGCGACAGCCTCTCGCCGGAAGAGATGCTCGGCATGGCCTTCCTGCTGCTCGTCGCGGGGCACGAGACCACCGTCAACCTCATCTCGAACGGCACGTGCGCGCTGCTGCGCCACCCCGAGCAGCTCGCCGCCCTGCGGGCCGACCCCGCGCTGATCGACGACGCCGTCGAGGAGATGCTCCGCTACGACGGCCCGTCGCACTCCACCGCGCACCGCTTCGCCGCCGAGGACGTGGAGATCGCGGGCACGGTGATCCCCGCCGGTGACCCCGTCCTCGTCCTCCTCGCGGCGGCGAACCGGGACCCGGACCGCTTCCCCGACCCCGACCGCTTCGACATCACCCGCGACGCCCGCGGCCACCTCGGCTTCAGCCACGGCGTCCACCACTGCC
Source organism: Streptomyces atriruber (assembly GCF_001418325.1). Taxonomy (GTDB): domain Bacteria; phylum Actinomycetota; class Actinomycetes; order Streptomycetales; family Streptomycetaceae; genus Streptomyces; species Streptomyces atriruber. The sequence continues at coordinate 14,841 of NZ_LIPN01000258.1, forward strand.
TGGGCGCGCCGCTCGCCCGGCTGGAAGCCACGATCGCCCTGCGCGCGCTGCTGGAGCGCTGCCCGGACCTGGCCCTCGACACGGATCCGGCCGCCCTGGCCTGGCGGCCCAGCCTGATGCGCGGCCTCCTGCACCTGCCGGTCCGCACAAGGAAGGACGAAGGGAACGCCGTATGAGTGAGCACCTCCGAGAACAGGGCGAGATCGACCCGGCGAAGCTGTTCGACCTCCTGAACCCGCAGTACATGGCGAGTCCGTACGACGCCTATCGCGTCGCCCGCGAGAAGGCGCCCGTCTGCCCGATGGCGGCGGACGGCCCGTGGATCGTCACGGGCCGGGAGGAGATGGCCGCCGTCCTGCGGGATCCGACGCGGTTCACCAGCCGCACGAACACCCACGGGACGTACGGGTTCACCGACGAGTGCCGGGAACTGCTCTCCGGCTCGGTCTTCTACCGCATCGCGCCGTTCAACGCCGACCCCGAGGACCACGGCAGGTTCCGCTCGCTCGTCGACGAGGCGTTCTCGCCGACCGCCCTGCGGCGGCGCGAGCCCGCCGTCCGGGCGGCGGCAGGCGCGCTGGTGGCGGAGTTCAAGGACAGCGGCAGCGTCGACCTCCTCGCCGGGTTCGCGTACCCGCTGCCGCTGACCGTGCTCTGCGACATCATCGGCGTACCCGCCGAGGACCGCGCCACGGTCAAGGGATGGCTGGGCGACTGGCTCCTCATGCAGGTGCTCCCGCTGCCCCCGGAGGACCAGCTCCGCTGTGCGAAGAGCGTGCTCGCGTACGAGGAGTACGTCCGCGGCCTGCTCGCGGAGCGGCGGCGGCAGCCGGCGGACGACCTGCTCACCGTGCTCGCCGACGCGGCCGCCCAGCGCGATCCGGTGTGCACCGTCGACGACGCCGTGCTCGCCCTCCTGGTCCTGCTGGCCTCCGGTCACGAGACGACGACCCACCTCATCACCAACACCGTCCACCGGCTGCTGGGGGACCGGAAGCAGTGGGAGAGGCTCGTCGCCGATCCCGGGCTGATCCCCGCGGCCGTTGAGGAGGGGCTCCGCTTCAACACCTCGGTGCAGGGCGCGCCCCGCGTGGTCACCGAGGACGTGACGCTGGGCGGGGTGGCCGTTCCCGCGGGCGCGAAGGTGCACGCGATGGTCGCGGCTGCGGGCCGGGACCCCGGCACGGCCGATGACCCGGAGACCTTCTCGCTCGACCGGACGGATCCGCCGCGGCACTTCGCGTTCGGCCACGGACCCCATTCCTGCCTCGGCGCCGACCTGGCGCGGCTGCAGGGCCGGGTGGCGCTGGAAGCGCTGGTCGAAGCGGTGCCGGAGATGGAACTCGCGCCCGGCTTCGCACCGCAGCACCTGCCGGGCGGCCTCGTCATCAACGGTCTGCTGGCCCTGCCGGTGACCTGGCCGACGAGCTGACCCCCGCCCCCCCGTCTCTAAGTGAGGAAAACGCCTTGGCAGCAACAGACTTCGAGGACTTGACCGGGCTCGGCCAGGGCTTCGTCGACGATCCGTACCCGGTCTACGAGCGGATGCGTTCCCAGGGCCCGGTGCACCGGGTGCGGACCGCCGCTTCGGGCGAGTTCTGGCTCGTCGTGGGCCACGAGCAGGCCCGCGCCGCCCTGACCGACCCGCGCCTGTCCAACGACATCCGGCACTCGGCCGCGTGGCAGGACGACGGCGGCAACTCCATCGGCCTGAACATGGTGCAGACGGACCCCCCGCAGCACACCCGGCTGCGCAAGCTGGTCGCCAAGGACTTCACCCCGCGCCGGATAGCGGAGCTGCGGCCCCGCATCCAGCGGATCGCGGACGAGCTGGTGGACGCCATGCTGCCGCTGGGCCGGGCCGACCTGCTGGAGGCGTTCGCGCTGCCGCTGCCCCTTGCGGTGATCTGCGAACTGCTCGGGGTGCCGGCCGGTGACCGCAAGATGTTCCACGACTGGTATCTGGAGAGCACCGACTTCACCCGGCCCGAGGTGGCCGGGGCCGCGGCGCAGGCGATGACCGGCTATCTCGCCGAACTCATCGCCGCCAAGCGGCAGGAGCCGGGCGCCGACCTGCTCAGCGCGCTCGCCGGCGACCTGCACGCCGACGACGACCGGCTCTCCTCCGAGGAGATGCTGGGCATGGCCTTCCTGCTGCTGGTGGCCGGTTACGAGACGGCGGCCAACCTGCTCTCCAGCGGCACGCTCGCGCTGCTGCGCCACCCCGAGCAGCTGGCGGCCCTGCGCGCCGACTGGTCGCTGCTGGAGAACGCCGTGGAGGAGATGCTCCGCTACGAGGGCGCGGTGGAGACGACCGCGTTCCGCTACACCAAGGAGCCGGTGGAGATCGGCGGGGTGACCGTGGACCGCGGCGAGTCGGTGGCCGTGGTGCTGGCCGCCGCCTCGCGCGACCCCAGGAAGTTCGCCGAGCCCGACCGCTTCGACATCCGCAGGGACGCCCGCGGCCACATGGCGTTCGGCTACGGCATCCACCACTGCCTGGGCGCGCCCCTGGCCCGCATGCAGGGCGCGGTGGCCTTCCGCACCCTCCTGGAGCGCTGCCCCGGCCTCGCGCTGGACGCCGACCCCGACAGCCTCTCCTGGCGCCCCAGCCTGATGCTGCGCGGCCTGCACCAGCTGCCGGTCACCTTCGGCTGACGGGCGGGCGGCGGCGTCCCGGCCGCCCACGCGGAACGCCCGGCCGGGAGAACCCGGCCGGGCGTTCCGCGGTTCCCCGAAGGGGCTACTCGCTCTTGATCGCCATCAGCGGGTTCAGCCGCGCCGCGCTGCGGGCCGGCCACACCGCGGCCATGACACCGACCACGGCCGCGATGACCAGGAAGATCACGATCCGGCCGACCGGGATCTCCATGGAGTACGTGGCGACCTTCTCGGCGATGCTGCCGCCCACGGCCCAGCCCATGAAGAGGCCGAGACCGATGCCGAGCACCGCGCCGAACAGCGAGATCACGACCGACTCCAGGCGCACCATCTGCTTGACCTTCGCACGGTCCAGACCGATGGCCCGCAGCATGCCGATCTCGTGCTTGCGCTCGAAGACCGACATCGCGAGGGTGTTGATGACGCCGAGCACCGCGATCAGGACGGCCATGCCGAGGAGGCCGTACAGCATGTTCAGGAGCATGTTGATGCCGCCCGCCACCGCGTTGCTGACGTCGTCCTTGTCCTGGACGGTGATGGCCGGGTTGTCGCCGAGGGCCTTGATGATGGCGTCCTCGGCCCGGTCCGACGTGCCGCCCTTCATCTTCACCAGGACCTGCTTGTCGACCAGCTTGGAGAGGTGCGGGTCGACGACGGACGTCGGCGCGAAGAGGCCGTTGAGCATCTCGTTGCCCTCGTAGACGCCCGCGACCTTCAGCTGGACGGTCTTGTCGTCGGCGTCGAACTTCAGCGGGAAGGTGTCGCCGGCCTTGAGGCCCTTGTCCTTTGCCGTGTCCGCGTCGACCAGCGCGGTGCCGGCCTTCAGGCCGTCGATCGAGCCGCTGGTGAAGCGGGGGCTGACCAGCTTGCCGAACGTCTTCGGGTCGACGCCGTTGACGACGGAGTAGCTGCCGTCCACCTCGCCGTAGGCGGTGCGCAGCGGGGTGCTCGCCTCGACGTCGGGAACCTTGTCCAGCTTCTCGCGGACCTCGGGGGTCAGCGCCTCGAAGTTCGCCATGGAGACGCTGTAGTCGGCCTTCATGGAGTCCGCGGCCATCTTGTTGATGGCGCTGCCCATGGACACCGCGATGACCGTCATCGCGGTGATGAGGGTGAGGCCGATCATCAGGGCCGAGGCGGTGGAGGCGGTGCGGCGCGGGTTGCGCACCGAGTTGAGGCGCGACAGCTTGCCGGTGACGCCGAACGGCTTCAGGAGCGGCGCGGAGGCGGCGATGAAGGGCCGGGAGAGCAGCGGGGTGAGGACGATGACGCCGACGAGGATGGTGGCCGCGCCACCCGCCATCACGTAGTTGTCGTCCATGAACATCATGACCGCGCCGAGCGCCACGATGAGCGAGCCGAGGGTGTTGCGGACGACCAGGCCGCGCGTGGTGGGCGTCGCGTGGACGCTGTTCATCGCGGCGACCGGCGGGATCTTCGCGGCGCGGCGGCCCGGCAGCCAGGCGGCCAGCATGGTCACGACCACGCCGATCAGGAGCGCCGCCACGATCGTCGTCGGGGCGATGACGAGGGGACCGTCCGGCAGCGAGGCGCCGCCGGCGTTCATCAGGGACTCCAGGCCGACGGAGACACCGAGGCCGAGCCCGAATCCGGCCACGGCGGCGACCAGGCCGACGAGGAACGCTTCGATGAGCACGGAGCGCGTCACCTGGCGGCGCGAGGCGCCGACGGCGCGCATGAGCGCGAGCTCCTTGGTGCGCTGGGCGACCAGCATGGTGAAGGTGTTGGCGATGATGAAGATGCCGACGAAGAGCGCGATCCCGGCGAAGATCAGCAGGACCTGGCTCATGGAGCTGGTCTGCTGTTCGATCATCCGGTCCTGGTCGGCCGAGAGCTGACCGCCCGTGACGGCGTCCGTGTCCTTCGGCAGGATCTTCTCGACCGAGCTCTTCAGCGCCGACTCGGAGGTGCCCGCGGCGGCCTTGACGTCGATCTCGTCGTACTCGGTCTTGTTCAGCGCCTTCAGCGCGGTCTTGTTGTCGAGGACGACCAGGCTGCCGCCCGCGACGACGCTGCCGTCGTCGGTGTCGAAGACGCCGCTGACCTTGGCGGTGCGCACGGGGCCGTCGGTGGAGTAGCGGACGGTGTCGCCCACCTCGAAGCCGGTGCGCTCGGCGGTGCGGGAGTCCAGCGCGATGTCGGCGGCGGACTTCGGGGCGCTGCCCTTCACGAAGTCGTACCGGGGGTCCTTGCCGTCCTTGGCCGGGTAGAAGTTGGTGCCGGTGGTGCCCCACTCGCCGCCGACCAGCTTCCCCTTCTTGTCGGCGAGCGCGGTGAACCCGTTGACGGAGCCGATGGCGGACTCGGCGCCGGGCAGGGACTCGGCCTTCTTCAGGAGGCCGTCGGTGAGGCGGGCGGGCTCCTTGCGTTCACCGTCCTCGGTGGAGGAGCCGCCGTCGGACCGGATGGCGACGGAGACGTGGTCGAAGCTCTTCGCCGACTTGTTCTTGTAGGCGTTGCCGAAGGTGTCGGTGAAGACCAGGGTGCCGGAGACGAAGGCGACGCCGAGCATGACGGCGAGCACGGTCATCAGCAGTCTGGCCTTGTGCGCGAGCACGTTGCGCAGGGCGGTACGGAACATGGGTGTGAGTCCTGGGTCAAGTGAGTGGGGGGAGGGCCCCGCAGGGGCCTCCCAGGGGCGCGGGGAACTGCGCGACGAGCCACGGACGGCCCGCAGTCCCGACGAAAGCCCGGCCTCGACGGCGGTAGGGAGGAACCGCCCGAGGCCAAGCGGCCACTAGCTCGTGCGGCCCTTGGCGTCGAAGTGCTTCATCCGGTCGAGCACGCCGTCCGCGGTCGGCCGGTGCATCTCGTCGACGACCCGCCCGTCCGCGAGGAAGATCACGCGGTCCGCGTACGACGCCGCCACCGGGTCGTGGGTGACCATCACGACGGTCTGGCCGAGGTCGCGCACGGAGTTGCGCAGGAAGCCGAGGACCTCGGCGCCGGAGCGCGAGTCGAGGTTTCCGGTCGGCTCGTCACCGAAGATGATCTCCGGCTGGGAGGCGAGCGCGCGGGCGACGGCCACGCGCTGCTGCTGGCCGCCCGAGAGCTCGGTGGGCCGGTGGCTCAGCCGCCCGGAGAGGCCGACCATCTCGATGACCTGCTCCAGCCACTGCTTGTTCGGCTTGCGGCCCGCGATGTCCATGGGCAGCGTGATGTTCTCCAGCGCCGTCAGGGTCGGCAGCAGGTTGAACGCCTGGAAGATGAAGCCGATCTTGTCCCGGCGGAGCTTGGTGAGCTGCTTGTCCTTGAGGGTGGACAGCTCGGTCTCGCCGATGCGCACGGAGCCGGAGCTGAAGCTGTCCAGACCGGCGACGCAGTGCATCAGCGTCGACTTGCCGGAGCCGGAGGGGCCCATGATCGCGGTGAACTCGCCCTGCCCGAAGTCGACGGAGACATGGTCCAGGGCGACCACCTGGGTCTCGCCCTGTCCGTACACCTTGGAGAGATCCGTGGCGCGCGCTGCCACGGCGGTGGCGCGGGCGGCGAAGGGGGTGGTGGTCACGGGACGGTGCTCCTGTCGGACGACGAGTGGGGACGTACTCCATCGTCCTGGCCGATCACTGCCCTGTAGTCAGCCGCTGTTCCGGTTCCCGGGGCCCTCTCCAGTCGGACTTGAGGTCGGCCTGTCATACCTGGGGATGACACGTATCCCTGATGCGGGGAGGAGGAGAAGCAGAAGAAGAGGGAGAAAGCGGGACCGTGAGCGTCCGGGCGGCTAAATTCCGTCATTCCGTGCAGAGGCCCACGAGACCGGCTGGGCCCGGGGAAAGGCCTCCGGCATGTACCAACAGACCGTGACCGCGACTGATGCACCCTCAGACGTCAATAAAATAAGACAACATCGGGCTGCCCTTCCGCTGTTCGGGGGATGCCTCCCGATAGGGTCGAAGCCTCGACGCGGAGCCCATGGCCTGCCCGGATGGTGGAATGCAGACACGGCGAGCTTAAACCTCGCTGCCCCTCGGGGGCGTGCCGGTTCGAGTCCGGCTCCGGGCACATCCGCTGCACTGCCGTTGACCTTCGCGTGCGGCTTTGTGGGTGCTTTGTGAAGGTTCTGGGCGCCCCCTCGATCATGATCGTCCACCCTTCTGCGCCGAAGATCGTCCGGATCCTTCTGATGGCACGTCACTTCAAGTGGTGCGCAACGGTGTTGACGGCCACGGTGCGGGTCTGCGATCGGCGCGGCCGCGGTGGACCGTGGCGGCATCAATACGGACGGTTACTGCGCGCGGACCGCCATGTGCGGCACGTGGAGTCACCCGAGCGGCGTAACGGTACCGATCCGGGAACAGTGGGCCCCTCGTCGAGCGTTCTCCGTCACAGTGAGGGAAAGATCCTCCCCAAGCACTAGGCTCATCCCTTTGCCTACGCATTACTCTTGAGGCAAAGCCACACACGGTGGCCATGGAGGAGTGAAATGAGGAGCAGTAACCCGGTCTTCTCGCGACGGGGGTTCAGCCGCGACAACGGCTTCGCCGGCTTCGGCCAGCAGCCGCAGGCCGGGGGACCCGCGGGCGCGACCCAGACCCAACAGGGCAACCCGTACGCGCAGGGCAATCCGTACGCCGGCCAGCAGGCCCCCGCGGGCAACCCCTACGCCACCAACCCGTACGCCCAGCAGGACCTGCAGCACGGCGCGCCCCAGGCGCCCGTGACCACCGCGGGCCGCATGACGATGGACGACGTCGTCATGCGTACCGCGACCACGCTCGGCACCCTCGTGGTGACGGCCGCGCTCGCCTGGGCGCTGCTGCCGGTGGACGACGCCAACATCAGCAAGTCGTACGGCATCGCCATCGGCGCCGGTCTCATCGCGATGGTCCTGGGCCTCGTCCAGGCCTTCAAGCGCAAGGCCTCGCCCGCGCTGATCCTGACGTACGCCGCCCTGGAAGGCGTCTTCCTCGGCGTCGTCTCCAGCGTCGTCGACAACCGCATCGCCAGCGGTGCGGCCATGCAGGCCGTGCTCGGCACGATGGCCGTCTTCATCGGCGTCCTCGTGGCGTACAAGGCGGGCTGGATCCGCGTCAACCGTCGCTTCTACGGCTTCGTGATGGCCGCCGCGATGGGCTTCCTGCTGCTGACCGCCGTGAACCTGCTGTTCATGGTCTTCGGCGGCGGTGACGGGCTCGGCTTCCGCAGCGGTGGCCTCGGCATCGTGTTCGGCATCGTCGGCATCCTGCTCGGCGCCTGCTTCCTCGCCCTGGACTTCAAGCAGGTCGAGGACGGCATCGCCTATGGCGCGCCGAAGGAAGAGGCCTGGCTCGCCGCGTTCGGTCTGACGATGACGCTCGTCTGGATCTACATGGAGTTCCTGCGCCTGATCGCGATCTTCTCGGGCAACGACTAGACGCATGGCTGAGGCGCCCCATCACTGAGGCGCACAGCACCGAAGGGCCCGCGGACCGGAGACGGTCCGCGGGCCCTTCGCCGTGTGCTCGTGAGGGTGTGAGCAGTGGAGTCGTGTCTTCTGGGGAGCCGGTCAGAGGAGTTTGCGGGCAGCCCGCCTGAGGTCGTACTCGTGGATGATTGCCTTCGCGTGCCCGTACGCGAGGTTGTGTTCGGTGCGGAGCCAGCTGACCTTCTCCTCGAAGCGGAAGAGAGAGGGGCCTTCGTCCACGGCGCGCAGCCAGTCGGAGATTTCACGACCGGTGCAGTGGGGGATTCGGGCGAGCAGGTTGCGGTGGGTCTCCTCGGAGAAGACTTGGGACATCGGCGCCTCCGGACGCGTCGCGATGTGTTCCGTCCTTCACGCCACCGTGCCTGAGGGTTGGGGCGTTGGCAACAGTCCCGGGAAGGCGCATAAGGTCGCTGGGTGCTCGATACGACGCCTTTGACAGCCGCAGTGGACCATTTCGCCGACCGTCTGCGGGCCGCCCCGCAGAGCCGCCTGCAGCGGGGAGCGGCGGCCGAAGCGCTCGCTCTGGCCAGGGAGTTGGCGGCCCGCACCCAGCGCATCGAGGAACCGGAGGCGCGGCCGCGGGAGATGCCGGACGCGGGGATGTTCGCCGCGGCCGACCAGATCACCGTCGCGGGGCGTGATCTCGCCCTTGTCCTGACGGACCCCGATGAGCTCGCGCGGGCGCTGGAGCTCGTGGAGGAGGCGCAGAAACGGGCCGGGGTCTAGGGCCCGGCCCGGTGGGTGGTCAGACCGAGGCGATGACGCGGTCGGCCAGGATGTAGATGTTCTCGGCGCCGCACTCGAAGGTCAGGGCGTACGCACCGGAGATGCCGGAGCCGCCGAGCAGGAACGGGGTCCTGCCCTCCCGCAGCGCGGTCGCCAGGAGCTCCGCGGTCTCGCGGTGTCCGGGCGTCATGCACAGCGTCGTGCCGTCCGCGAAGACGTACACGTCCAGCGTGCCCAGCGGGCCGGGGCGGACGTCGGCGAGGGCGGTGCGGGCGTCGGCGAGCTCCTCTAGGCACGCCACCGTGCGCTCGTGGTCGCCGTGCCCCTCGGGCGTCGGCGTCTGCACCGGCACGAAGTCCGGGTGCGAGGGGTGGCGGCGGCGGGCGGCGGCCAGCTCGGGGGAGTCCGCGGCGTACTCGTCGGTGCCCGCGGAGTCGGCGAACGGCTCCGTCACCGGCTCCAGGCTGTCGGACTCGATGCCCGCGAAGTCGGCCTGGCGGGGCAGGAACAGCTCGTCGGCGATGCCGTCCGGAATGCCGGGCAGCCCGCTGAGCAGCGAGGGCCCGTCGGAGCCCTCGCGGGCCTCCTGGGCGGCCCAGAAGGCGCGGGCCTCGGCGAGCTCCCGCTCGCGCTCCTCGGCGAGCGCCTCGGTCACCGCCGCGCGTATCTCGTCGGTGTCCACCGTGGTGCGGGCGCCCGGCACCGTGGGGTGCGGGGCGCTCGTGGCACGGCTGTCGGCCAGTTCGGTGTGCAGGGCTGTGATCTCGGCGAGCTGCTTCCGCAGGCCGTGCACCGCGTGCAGGGCAGCGACGCCCACGGCCGTGGCAGCGGCCGTGGAGAGCAGCAGGGCAAGAGGCAAGGCGCTCACTGACGTACTCCCGGTTTCAAGTCGACCCCCGACTTCCTACATCAGCTTGAAGCCTGCACGATCCACCTGTCAGTGCATTACGTCACGAATGGGACAGGACTTTGGGCCCGAGGTTTACCTCTGGATCCGCTCTGAGCTGGGCATATCCATCTCCCCCAGGAGATAGGTCACATCCTGGGGGAGATTGGGTCACGAAGTGATGCAGGGACTGAGCGTCAGCACTGCGAACTCTGCGTCAGCAGTTATTAGCTGAGGCGTTCGATAACCATCGCCATGCCCTGGCCGCCGCCGACGCACATCGTCTCCAGGCCGAACTGCTTGTCGTGGAACTGGAGGGAGTTGATGAGCGTGCCGGTGATGCGGGCGCCGGTCATGCCGAAGGGGTGGCCGACGGCGATGCCGCCGCCGTTGACGTTGAGCTTGTCGATGTCGATGCCCAGGTCGCGGTAGCTCGGGATCACCTGGGCGGCGAACGCCTCGTTGATCTCGACCAGGTCGATGTCGTCGATGGTGAGACCGGCACGCCGCAGCGCCTGCTTGCTCGCCTCGACCGGGCCGAGGCCCATGATCTCGGGGGAGAGGCCGGTGACGCCGGTGGAGACGATGCGGGCGAGCGGGGTCAGGCCGAGCTCGCGCGCCTTGGTGTCGCTCATGATCACGAGGGCGGCGGCGCCGTCGTTGAGCGGGCAGCAGTTGCCGGCGGTGACCAGGCCGTCGGGGCGGAAGACGGGCTTCAGGCCCTGGACGCCCTCCAGGGTGACCCCGGCGCGCGGCCCGTCGTCCTTGCTGACGACGGTGCCGTCGGGGGTGGTGACGGGGGTGATCTCCCGCTCCCAGAAGCCGTTCTTGATGGCTTCCTCGGCGAGGTTCTGCGAGCGGACGCCGAACTCGTCCATGTCCTGACGGGTGACGCCCTTGGCGCGGGCCAGGTTCTCGGCGGTCTGGCCCATCGCGATGTACGCGTCCGGGACCAGGCCGTCCTCGCGCGGGTCGTGCCAGGTGGAGCCCTCGGTCTTGGCGACGGCCTCGGTGCGGGCCTCCGCGTCGGCGAAGAGGGGGTTGTGGGTGTCGGGCAGGCCGTCGGACGTGCCCTTGACGGACCGCGACACCATCTCGACGCCCGCCGAGATGAAGACGTCGCCCTCGCCCGCCTTGATGGCGTGCAGGGCCATGCGGCTCGTCTGCAGGGACGAGGAGCAGTACCGGGTGATGGTGCAGCCCGGGAGGTGGTCCATGCCCATCTGCACGGCCACGATGCGGCCCAGGTTGTGCCCCTGCTCGCCGCCGGGCAGACCACAGCCCAGCATCAGGTCGTCGATGTCCTTCGGGTCCAGCTCGGGGACCTTGGCGAGGGCGGCCTCGATGATGGTGGCGGTCAGGTCGTCCGGCCGCAGATCCTTCAGCGACCCCTTGAAGGCGCGGCCGATCGGGGTGCGGGCGGCAGAGACGATCACGGCTTCGGGCATCAGGACGCTCCAGTGGCGAAGGGGCAGGACTCACTGGGAAGTTACCTGCACGTATTGCTATCGGTCATCGGCTGGAGGATGTGACTCCGACCGCATTTCTAAGCGGGCGCTCAGGCCGCGGGGCCCTGGGCGGAAGCGGGTGCGGCCTCGGCGGGCGGGGTCCGTTTCCGGCCGCGGGTCCGTCGTGGCTGGTCGCGCAGTTCCCCGCGCCCCTGAAGGCGCCCGGCACCGTCTCAGCCCCTGGCCTCCCTCGGCTCCCCGTGCCAGCGCCACGTGGTGAGCCGGGCGCGCCCCGGGAGCTCGCCGCGCCCTGTCGCCCACAGGAGGGTCGGCCAGGGGACCGTGTCGGTGGGGGCGTCCGGGAAGAGGCGGTGCAGGACGCGTGCGCAGAGGTCGGCGGGCGGGTGCCAGGTGGCGTCGATGCCGAGGCCGCCCGCGATGTCGTACGTGTGGACGAGGGTCTCCACGATTCCCATCGCGGCGAAGCCCTCCGGGTCGGAGGCGCCCCACGTGTGGTGGGCCCGGACCGTGGGCGCGGTGGTGGCGACCATGCCGGTCAGGAGGGCTCCGCAGGACTCCAGGACCTGGAGCAGCCCGGCGATGCCGGAGCCGCGGTCGGCGAAGGTGACGTTGGAGGGGCCTCCGTCCCTGCGCCGGTACCAGAGGAACGGCACCTCGGTGTGCTGGGGCGGGTGCTCCGGGCCCAGCTGGGCGGCGTAGGCGAAGAGGTCGTCGGCGAGGTGCTCGACGGTTTCCCAGCAGTCCCAGTCGATGCCGCCCGCCTTGACGCTCCAGTCGGCGTCGGGCGGGGCCTGGCGGAGTGCGGCTACGGCGAGGCGGACGGCGCGGGTGACGTCTGCGGGGGTGACGGGTTGGACGGGTGCAACGGGTTCTCTGGGTCCGGACATGACGGGACCGTAGCAGTGGGTGTGCGGGGGACCGGTACTGGTTTTCCGTAGCGGTCAGTGGTCCTCCGCGCCTTCTACGAAGTGATCGAACTCGCCTGCCTGCGCGCCGAGCACGAAGGCGTCCCACTTCTTGCGGGTGGTCGTGACGATGTTGTCCGGGTCGCTGGTCTCGCGGAGGTAGACGGCGTCGTCGTCCGTGCCGAAGGCGATCTCGATCCAGGGGCCCGGGCCGTGGTCGTCCTCGGGGGCGGCGCGGGTCCAGTCGAGGTCGGTGGGGATGCGGGGCGTCTCGGTCATGGCTGGGGTCTGCGCCTCTTCTCCGTCTGCGGGGCGGGGCCGCGGAGGTATGTACGTCCTCGCCATCCCGGTGCGGGGCCTCGGTCCGGGCACCTCGGAGCGTGGCTCACCGTGCTCCGGGCGCACATACCTCCACGTCCCCTCAGGCCGTCTCGGCGCCTGCGGGCCGCTTCGTGGCGCGCAGCAGCGCGGCGAAGGCCGTGGGGGTGGTGCTGAGTATCGCGGCGGTGGGGTCGCTGCTCTCGGTGAGGTGAACTGTGCCGGTGGGCTCGGTGGCGATGTGTATGCAGGAGTTGCCTTCTTGGCAGTAGGAGGACTTCTGCCAGGTGAGCTCGGGCATCGTGGGATTCCTTCACAGATCCTGGATGATGTTGTGGATGAAGTCGCGTGACTTCGTGGGTGGGAGTGCGATGGCTTCCATGCGGTCGAGGAGGACGCGGTACTTGTCGAGTTGGGCTTCGGCGTCCAGGAACACCGGGCCGTGCGACTGGTCGAGGTTGACCGTGTCGAGCTGGGGCACGGGACCTGCGGAGTAGTAGATCGACTGGCCCGAGCCCGGAAAGGTTCCGGCGGCGAACGGGATCACGTGGACGGAGATGTGCTCCCGCTCGCTCATGTCGACGAGGTGCTTGAGCTGCGCCCGGGCCACGGTGACGCCGCCGAACCGCATCCGCAGGGCGGCCTCGTGGACGGTTGCCCGGTGGGGTGTCGGCGACTCCCGGAAGAGCACGGCCTGCCGCTTGATGCGGTACGAGATGCGGTGCTCGATGTCCGGTGGCGACAGCTCGGGAACGCTTTGACGGAAGATCTCGCGGGCGTAGTCCGTGGTCTGGAGGAGGCCGGGGATGTGCACCGTCACAGCGGTGCGCAGCGATGTGGCGTGGTGTTCGATCTCGGCGAGGTCCAGCAGTCCTGCGGACAGGATCTCGCGATAGTCCTCCCACCATCCGCGCGTACGTTCGCCGGTCATGCCGGACAGCGCGTCGACGAGGGGCTTGTCGGAGCAGTCGTAGTGGCAGGCCAGTGCGCGCACCCGCGCCGAGCTCACGCCGAGCCGCCCGGACTCTATGTTGCTGATCTGGTTCTGCTTGACGCCGAGGAGCTTCCCGGCCTCCGTCGATGTCAGGCCGGCACGTTCACGGAGCTTGCGCAGCTCGTTGCCCAACCGGAGTTGGCGTCCCGTCGGATTGCTTCTCACGGGCGCGTTCGCCTCTCCTCATATCCCGTCACTCACATGAGTGGTTGTGTAGGGCTTTATTGAGTTTCGGTTAACACCTTAACTCTGCATCGCTACCTTCTGAGTGGCGCCACTGCCCAGAAGAACCTCGCTCGACGGAGCGACAACGTCACTGGGTCCAATCGGCAACTACCCACTCGCGACGGAGACTTCCATGCACGCAACCGTATCCCCGCCCTGGACGTACACCCTCCAACTCCCGCACGACCCCCGCGCCCCGGGGGTCGCCCGAGCCACCCTCCGCGCGGTGCTCAAGACGTACGGTCTCGGGGAACTCGCCCCCACCGCGGAGCTCCTCGCAGGCGAACTGCTCAACAACGCGCACTGCCACACAGGCGGCCCCTACGCGCTCCGCCTCCACTCGTCGTCCCCGGAGGGGATCCGCGTGGCCGTGTGGGACTCCGATCCGCAGATCCCGCACGGGTTCGGGGAGGACGGCCGTGACGTCGACCTCCGGCCGCCGGGGACGGCGGAGAGCGGGCGGGGGCTGCACATCGTGCGGGAGTGCGCGGACAGGTGGGGGTCCTGTTCGATGGGGACGGGGCAGGCGGGGAAGCTGTTGTGGGCCGAGGTGACGCCGGGCTCCGGCCGGTAGAGGGCCCGGCAGGCTACGCGACGGACGGATCTCCTGGCCGGGGCCCGGTTCGTTCGCCCGTCTCGTCCATCAAGTTGACGGCCATGTCGAAGCACCCGGCCGCGAACTTGGACGGCGAGCGAACCTCCATCAGGACGGTGCCGCTCGGCAGCATGGCGTACGTCGGGGGATACGGCCTCTTCGGCATCGCGGCGCAGAAGCGGGCCGCTTCCTGCCGCTGACCTGGGGTGAGCGCGTTCGCCGACAGCATGCGCACCATTCCGTCGTGCATTTGCTCAAGGCGCTCGGCGCTGTTGCGGGCGCCGGTGAAGAGCCGTACCCAGGACCGGTCCGCGAAGGTCAGCCGGACATCCGCTTCGAGCCTGCTGAACTTCATGTGACGGACGTCGGTGAGGGCGTCGAGCGGGAGCTCGCAGAGCACGTCGGCGTGTTCCAGCAGGCCGAGCTCCGAACCGACGAAGAGGAGGCGGCGATTGGTGATGACCAGGTCCGTGGTGCAGCCCTTGGGGCGGCGTGCGGGGTCCAGTTGCCACGGCAGGGTGCGGGCGAGGGTACCGGGGGCGGCCCACATGACGGGGAAGTCGTCGACCTCGTTCTCCGGATCCTCGGGTTTGCCGTCACCCGAGCCGACGTTGTTCTCGTTGAGGACGAGGTTCGTGACCAGGGCGAGGGCGGAGGTCAGTGCGCTGCCGACGCGACGGGATGCCTTGTTCCCGGCGGTGCGAGGCGCGTAGGCGGGCCCGGACGGCCAGCCCGCGCTCACCAACTCTCCTTGAATGTCGTTGCGTTCGGCGTCGCGGAACCAACGGTGTCCGGAGACGGAGGGGGCCGTGCCGGTGGCGAAGGTGGCTGCGGAATGGGTGAGGACGTCTTCTTCGGGGTCGGTGAGCCAGTGCATCAGTACGTCATTTCTCCTTGAGTGCCTTCGTCCGGTTCGGGAAGAGGCCCTCTGGGGCGAGGAACCACATGGGGGCTGTCCTGGTCGGCTTCGCGTTCGGGTGCGGGATCAGGTGAATCAGCTGGCGAAGTCTTCTGGGTGGTACGCGACCGGCTCGACCTCCACGCCGTCGGCGTCCATGGTCATGTCCCATTCGGTGGTGCCGAAGTCCGCGTCGACCGTGAGCTGGTCCACCACGAGGACCCGGTAGCAGCCACAGGCGTTCCGCGTGACCAGTGGAGGCTCGACGTCCGGGTGCCTGGTGGCGACGAAGGCCTCGACGGTGGCCCGCTGGGCCGACGTGAGCGAGTCCAGGGGGATGTAGTCGCGGGGCGCTATCAGAGGCCAGGTGAGTTCCTCCCGGGTGAGGGAGCGGAGCCTGCACCAAGAGCCGTCCGTGAACACGATCCGTACATCGTTTCCGTACTTGAAGTCACGGCGCTCGACCGTGTCGATCGCGGAGCGTGGGACCTCCCAGAGGACCTCGTCCTCGATCCGCGACTCATTTTTCTTGGAAAGGGGAAAGCCCACGACGACCAATCGGCGGTCGGTCACGATCGCATGCGTGCGGTAACGCTTGTCGTCCGAGCGCCCCGGGTCCAGCTGCCAGGGCAGCGTGCGGGCGAGCGTGCCCGGAGCGGCCCACATGACGGGGAAGTCCTCGACCTCGTCGGCGGGGTCGTCCGGCGTGTCTGAACCGGAGCCCGGGCCAGAGCTGCCGCCACTGAGGTTGCCGCCGGCGGCACTGAGAACAACCATGACCGCCACACCGAGCCCGACAACAACGCCCTTTCCGGCTTTCCGCGCGAGTGAGCCACTCACGGAATTCGGGGTGTCGACCGGCCGTGCGGGCCAGCCCGGAAGCTCCCCCTGGATGTCCGCGCGCTCGGTGTCACGAAACCAGCGTTTGTCTTTGACGTGCCCGGCGGCGCCGGTGGCGAATGCGACCGGACCACGGGCGAGGAACGTCTCGTCCGGGTCGGTGAGCCAGATGTCCATATGCGTGCCCCTCCTACGTGGCGAAGGCCCCGGAACCAGCCGACCGAGGCCTGGCGGCTGCGACCCGTTCGTACGCCCTGTCAGCGAGGCGGACGTCATGCCTCGCTGACAGGGAGTCTCGGCCCGCTCAGCTTGGCGGCGTCGCTGACTTTCAAGCGGGCCCAGGAGCCATCCGCGAAACGGAGCCTGACATCGGCTGTGCCTTCGGAGAACTTCATCCGCTCGGCGCCGACCACGTCCTTCCTCGGCAAGGACCAGAGCTCCTCGGCGGGTGCCAGCCCCCGGCCCTGGCCTCAACACCGAGGATGACGAGACGGCGATCGGTCAGTACGAGATCGGTTCGGTATCCCTTGGAACGCCGTGCGGGATCCAACTTCCAGGGGAGAGTTCGCGATCATGTTGAGCAGTCGCGGGATCCCCAGCAGAACCACGTCTAAAGCGCGCACTCCTGCCCTGTCCGTCTGCCCGCGTGGTGTGAAGCCGGGGCCCTGCGGCCAGCCCGAGGCAGTGGTCAACTCGCCCTCGATGTCATGCCTGTCGGTGTCCCGGAAAGAGCGCAACCCTGCGACCTTCGGGGCGCTCCCTGTGGCGAAAGACGCGTTGCCCCGCATCAACAATTCCTCGTCCCGAGGCGGATACCAGTCCACACTCCTCAAGCCCTTCTCGGTGTGCTGCCGCGGATTCTTGGAGACGATCACCGGGACATGTCATCTTCCCGATGCGGTTGGGAAGGGGGAGCTTGCCGGTGCAGACTGTGTGGCCGTGGCCGTGGTTCAGCGGTTGACGGACTGGATCTCGCGTACGACGACGTCCTGCGTCGCACCGAACTCGCCGGGGGGCAGCTCGCCGCCCGGTTCCGTGGTGCTCTTCCAGGTGACCCGCCACGTGATGGTGGCCCCGAGCTCGTACGAGGCGTCGCCGGAAGAGCGCAGGTAGCGCACGCCGCACGGCGGGTCCGTGTCCGCCGGGGTTCCCTTGGCGCGGGGCTTGCCGATCCGGCCGTCGTCCCCGATCGGGCACTCGCCGGACGACGGGTACGTCTCGGCGTCCGACGTTCCCGGTTCGAGCTTCAGGGAGACGGGCTCGGCGGTCGTCGTCGCGGAGAGGCCCGTTCCCGGCAGGCTCGCGGTCACCGAGATCTTCTTGAACTTGGCCTTGTCCAACCACATCCAGGTCGGCAGATTGACCTTCGTCTCGCCCTCGGGCGCCATCTTGATCTCCGTGTCGGGGACCGGGATCTGGCCGTAGGCGTACTCGGCGAGGATCCTGGGGGAGACCGCGAGGCGCTCCTTGGGCGGCTCGCCCTTGGCCACCCAGAACGGCATCTTGTCGCAGGCCTGGGCCTCTGGTTCGTCCTTGCGCTTCTCGTCGACCGCCGCCGCCCAGAACTGTCCCTCGCCCTGCTTGTCGAGGTTGTAGTTCTTGTAGGGGTGGCCCTCCTTGAAGTACGAGTCGAAGACTCCGCCCACGAGGTCGCCGATGCTGAAGGCCTTGAACGACCGGATGGCCTTGACCGTGGCCTCGATCTGCTTGGGGGAGTACGCGGGCTCGTACCAGCAGGCCGGGGGGTCCCAGTTGCTGTTGGCCGGGGTGAGCGTGCCCGTCTTCGTTGACTTCGGACTGCCCTCGACGGTCGTCTGGACCTTCGTCTGCACGCCCAGGTTGTTGTCCTGGCGGGTGGCCGTGGTCTGCTGCGCCTCCTTCCGCTCACCCGTCGTCTTGCCTCCGGCGGCGTACGCGGCGCAGGGAGTCGAGGCGATGGCCAGGGCCAGGGACGTGGTCACCCAGCGACTCAGATGCAGCCGAGTCACTTCATGCACTTCTTGGTCGCGTCTTCCACGTACGTGACGGATTCTGTCTGCCAGACGCCCTTGGAGTTCTTCCTCAACCGTGTGTTGTAGAAGCCGTAATCGTCCGCCGACTCCGGGATGGACCGGTCGACCTTCCCGGTCTTGAGGTCCTTGGGATAAGTCTTGGTGCCGTCTTGGCAGTACGCGACTGCTGCGACGCCTTCCTTGAGGAAGGTGACCTTACGGTCGTAGTAGCGGGTGGTCCCGATGAAGCTCTTGCCCTCCTTGCGGAAGCCCTGGATGTAGTCGGCAGCCGTGAGCAGGGCTTCGCCGGACGAGTAGAACTTCAGTGCCCGGTGCGTCTTCGCGTCGACCGTGATCGCTTCGTCGATCGAGTTGATCCGACGCTCGTTGTCGGCGAGCACCGCATCCTTCTTCGGATCCCCGGTCCCGCCCCCCTCGAAGACGTTCTTCACGTCCTTCGGCAGCTTGATCTCCGGACGGTCGACCCCGTCCTCCGACGCCTTCGGAGCCGGCGACTCCTTCTTGCCGCCCGAGTCCGTGTCGGCGCCCGCGATCTTGTCCTTGGAGGAGTCGCCGTCGCCTCCTCCGCACGCCGAGAGCGAGAGGGCCGCGGCGGCAGTCATGGCTGCTGCTGCGAGCAGGGTGGGGCGGCGGCGGTTCACGGTCAGCTCCTGGGGGCGAGGGTTCTCTGGAGTGAACCAAGCTATCCAGGAGGGGTGGGGGACACCAGCGGCAGGGTCGCTGGTCAACGGCATATATAGGCGCATACCAGCAGAGTTTGAGTCACCTCTGATCACTCTTGGCTCGTATGCGTCGCGCACCGCCACGACTCGAGAAGCGGGCGACCGTCCCGGAGAGCAAATCCG
This sequence comes from Streptomyces atriruber, assembly GCF_001418325.1. Lineage (GTDB taxonomy): Bacteria > Actinomycetota > Actinomycetes > Streptomycetales > Streptomycetaceae > Streptomyces > Streptomyces atriruber. Next base: position 33,640 of record NZ_LIPN01000258.1, read on the forward strand.
GGCGTGTTTCGGCTCCCTCTGGCCTGCTGCGCAGTTCGTTCCGCCGGGAACAAGGCGGCCCGCCGCACCGGACGCGCCATTTCCGCGCCGCGGCCTCAGTGGGGCAGCGGGGACGGGTCCGGAGTGTGGATGCGGCGGCGGCGTCGGCGTTTGAGGAGTGCCCACGGTCCCCGGGGGCCCGTGGGCATCGCCGCGGTGACCTCCGTGCCGCCCTCCGAAGCCGCTCGCGCCGCCGCCCGCGCCACCGGCAGGAAGCCCTCGCGCCGCGAGACGTCGGGGCGCTCCTCCTCCGGCCACAGGCCGAGCGCCGCGCACAGCGTGGGGAGTACCGCCATCGCCGCCGTCGCGTACCCCTCCGCGGACGGGTGGTAGCGGTCGGGGCCGAACAGTTCGCGCGGGTGTGCCGCGAACTCGGGGCCGAGCAGATCGCCCAGTGACACCGTCCGCCCGCCCTGCTCGACCACGCCGATCGTCTGGGCCGCGGCCAGCTGCCGCGAGACGCGGCGGGCCAGCCAGCGCAGCGGCTGGTAGACGTTCTCGACCGTGCCCAGGTCGGGACAGGTGCCGACCACCACCTCCGAACCGGCCGTACGCAGCCTGCGTACCGCGGCGGAGAGATGGCGCACCGACCGGGTCGGCGGCATCCGGTGCGTCACGTCGTTCGCGCCGATCATGACGACGCAGACGTCCGGCACCCAGGAGGGGTCGGACAGGATCAGCGTCACCTGGCGGTCCAGGTCGTCCGACTGCGCGCCCGGCAGCGCCACGTTCCGCAGGTCCACGGGCCGCTCGGCGACCGCGGCCAGCCCGGAGGCGAGCAGCGCCGCCGGGGTCTGCCTGGCCCGGTGGACGCCCTGCCCCGCGGCCGTGGAGTCCCCGAGCATCGCGAACCGCACCGGTTCGGCGTGCGTGGGACGGGCGGCCGCCGCGGCGAACGCCCCGCCGTAGCGCCCGTCGGCCCGCGGTGGATCCACGTGCCCGTTGCCCACGTTCCGCTTCGCCAGCTGTACCTCGGCGAGCACCACGCCCACCGTGGCAGCCCCGAGCAGCCCGATGCCTCCGCCGCCGTACGCCGCGCCCGCGGCGATCCGCCGCGCCACCCTCGCCCTCGACATGCCCTGCAGCCACCTCCTCGTGCCGTACCGCTGCGTACGGCCGCACATCCACTCATTGCCCCGTAAGCACGGTCGGCCAATCGCAAGCAGAGGTGAACGGATGAGCCGGACCCTTAGGCTGACCGCACCAATTCGTCGCACTACATCGCAGCCCGGAGACAACGGTGCAATTCCACGACTCGATGATCAGTCTCGTCGGCAATACCCCGCTGGTGAGGCTCAACAACGTGACCGCGGGCATCCAGGCGACCGTCCTGGCCAAGGTCGAGTACTTCAACCCCGGCGGTTCCGTGAAGGACCGCATCGCGCTGCGCATGATCGAGGCGGCCGAGCAGAGCGGGGAGCTGAAGCCCGGCGGCACCATCGTCGAGCCCACCTCCGGCAACACCGGGGTCGGCCTCGCCATCGTGGCCCAGCAGAAGGGCTATAAGTGCATCTTCGTCTGCCCCGACAAGGTGTCCCTCGACAAGATCAATGTGCTGCGCGCGTACGGCGCCGATGTGGTGGTCTGCCCGACCGCCGTCGACCCGGAGCACCCGGATTCGTACTACAACGTCTCCGACCGGCTCGTGCGCGAGACGCCCGGCGCCTGGAAGCCCGACCAGTACAGCAACCCGAACAACCCCCTTTCGCACTACCACTCCACGGGCCCCGAGCTCTGGGAGCAGACGGAAGGGAAGATCACCCATTTCGTGGCGGGCATCGGGACCGGCGGCACGATCTCCGGGACGGGCGGCTATCTGAAGGAGATCTCCAAGGGCTCCGTGACCGTCGTCGGCGCCGACCCCGAGGGGTCCGTGTACTCCGGCGGGTCCGGGCGGCCCTACCTCGTCGAGGGCGTCGGTGAGGACTTCTGGCCGACCGCGTACGACCGCAACGTGACCGACGAGATCGTCGCGGTGTCCGACAAGGACTCCTTCCAGATGACGCGGCGGCTCGCCAAGGAGGAGGGCCTCCTCGTCGGCGGCTCCTGCGGCATGGCCGTCGTGGCGGCGCTGCGGGTCGCGGAGCGGCTCGGTCCGGACGATGTGGTGGTCGTGCTGCTGCCGGACAGCGGGCGCGGCTACATGAGCAAGATCTTCAGCGACGAGTGGATGAACGACTACGGCTTCCTGGAGGAGGCCGGTGACCAGCCGCGCGTCGGCGACGTGCTGAGCCGCAAGGAGGGCGGCGAGCTGCCCTCGCTGGTCCACATGCACCCCGAGGAGACGGTGGGGGAGGCGATCGAGGTCCTGCGGGAGTACGGCGTCTCGCAGATGCCGATCGTCAAGCCGGGCGCGGGGCATCCCGACGTCATGGCCGCGGAGGTCATCGGCTCGGTCGTCGAACGCGAGCTCCTGGACGCCCTGTTCGCGCAGCGCGCCTCGCTCTCCGACCCGCTGGAGAAGCACATGTCGGACCCGCTGCCGCAGGTCGGCTCCGGTGAGCCGGTGGCGGACCTGATGTCGGTGCTCGGCGGTGCGGATGCGGCGATCGTGCTGGTCGAGGGCAAGCCGACGGGTGTCGTGAGCCGGCAGGACCTCCTGGCCTTCCTCGCGGAGCAGCAGTCCCAGTGACCTCCGCGGTCCGGGTCCCGTGGCAAGCGTGCCGCGAGGGAACTTCGCGGAAGCGGTACGAGCACGACATGTGTACGCAGCACACGCTTAACACGGCTCGGGCACATTGGTGGTTGTCGGCGTCAGGAACTCCGGAGCGGCTCCCGGATCCGTGGACGCCTGGACGCGGACGGCTCTGACCCGTCAGGCGTCCTGCGCGAGGACCGCCGTCGTCCCGCCCCCTGGGGGATCCCCGGGGGTGCGGCGGTCCTCGCGATGGCGCGCCCTGCGCTCCGCTGGGTCGGGCGGTTCTCGGCTGCGGGCCGGTGGGGGCTGATCGCGCAGTTCCCCGCGCCCCTGACTCGACCCCCGCACCCGGCACGGAGAAGCCCCCCGCAAGCGGCTCGGGACGAGGTGGACCAGTCAGGGGCGCGGGGAACTGCGCGACAAGCCACGACGGGCCCGCGGTCGAGAAGAGACACCCGACGCTGCAGCCCTTGGGCGTCCGGGGAAGGGTGCGGGGGACGTTTTAGGGGCGCGGGGAACTGCGCGACAAGCCCCCACCGCCCGCAGGCGAGAAGGGATGAGGCCCCGCACGGTCAGGAGGTCGTGGGGCTCGGCTTCGCCGCGGGGGCCGTCCAACTGCCCAGGAGAGCCAGGCGGTCCGCGCTTTCGGTGCCGGGTTCCGCCGTGTAGACGACCAGGAGCTGGTCCGGGTCGCCGGGCAGGGTCAGCGTCTCGTACGGCAGGACCAGTTCCCCCACGACCGCGTGGTTGATGCGCTTGACGCCGTGCGTCTTCTCCTTGACCTGGTGGTCCGCCCACAGACGGCGGAAGTCCTCGCTCTTGACGGACAACTCGCCGACCAGCGCGCACAGTTCGGCGTCCGAGGGGAAGCGCGCGGCGTCCAGGCGCAGATACGCGACCGTCTCCGCGGCCACCGACTCCCACTCCGGATAGCAGTCCCGGCCGGGGCCTTCGAGGAAGACCTGGCGGGGGATGTTGCGCTCGGCGGGGGAGAGGCGGGAGAAGCCGTTGAGGGCGTCGGCGAGGGCGTTCCAGGCGAGGACGTCCATGCGGCGGCCGAAGATGAACGCCGGGGCCCGGTCGATGCTGTCGAGCAGCAGCCGCAGCCCGGGGCGGACCTGCTGCGCCGTGGTCCCGGCCCTGCGGGGGCGGGGCCTGGGACGGGCCACCGTGCGCAGGTAGGCGTGCTCGGTCTCGTCCAGGCGCAGCACGCGGGCGACGGCGTCGAGCACGGCGTCGGACACCGAGGGGCCGCGGCCCTGTTCGAGGCGGATGTAGTAGTCCACGCTCACGCCCGCCAGCTGTGCGACCTCCTCGCGGCGCAGGCCGGGCACGCGGCGCCGGCCGTAGGCGGTGAGGCCCACGTCGGCGGGTTGTATGCGGGCACGCCGTGAGCGCAGGAAGTCTCCGAGGTCGCCGTCCATGCGTTCGATCCTAGGCGGGCGGACCGATTCCATCCTGGTACTGCCGGACCCAGGAAAAGCACAGCCCTGGGTGGCGTGGAGCGGGCCGATGAGAGTGGTTCTCGCCGCCGGGGAGCCCGGGACGGCAAGGATCGTCAGGGAGTTCACTCATGTCGTACGAGACGCTTCAGGACCGCACCGCCCTCGTCACCGGCGCGGCCAGCGGCATCGGAGAGGCCACGGCCCGGCTGCTCGCCGCCCGCGGGGCGCGGGTCGTCCTCCTCGCCCGCCGCACGGACCGGCTCGAAGAGCTGGCCGCCAAGATCGGGGCGGACGGCGGCCGGGCGCTCGCCGTCACCGCCGACGTCACCGACCAGGCGTCGGTGGACGCCGCCGCCGAGCGGGTCCGCGCCGCCTACGGGCGCGTGGACCTGGTGGTGAACTCGGCGGGTGTGATGCTGCCCAACCCGGTCACCGAGGCCCGCACCGACGAGTGGCAGCGGATGCTGGACACGAACGTGGCGGGGGCGCTGCGCATCATCGGCGCCTTCACGCCGGACCTGATCGAGGCGGCCGCGGCGGGCGGGGCGGCGGACCTGGTCAACATCTCCTCGATCGGCGCGCACCTCGCGTTCACCAACTACGCGGTGTACGGGGCGACGAAGGCCGCGCTGACACACCTGTCGGAGTCCCTGCGCACCGAGCTCGGCCCGCGTGACGTGCGCGTCACCAACGTCGAGCCGGGCTTCACGGACACCGAGCTGCGCGGGCACATCGACAACGGTGAGCTGAGCGGGCAGCTGGAAGGCATGTTCGGCGCGGTCGGCTCACTGGAATCGGAGGACGTCGCGGACCTGATCGCCTACGCGACGAGCCGTCCGCGCCACGTCAACCTGCGCCAGCTCATCGTGCTGCCCACGCGCCAGGCGTGAGCCGCCCCGGAGGGGGACGGGGTCAGTCGTCCCACTCCGACCTGCGCTCGTCGCGCCGCCGCCCGAAGGGCGACCCGCGGTGGGCGGCCGCCACGTTCACGCCGACGATGCCCGCCCAGGACACGAAGAGCCCGGTCAGGCCCGCGTTGACCACGGCGATGGCGGAGAGCGGGACCGCGAGGATCAGCGAGACGACGCCGAACCCGAAGCGCTCGCCCCAGGAGTCGACCCCGCTCGCGGGGGAGCGGGCGCCGCGGGCGACCACCATCTGCTGCTCGGCGAGGTGGCGGCGCATGCGGCGGTCGATCGTGCCGTCCAGGCGCTGCTCGATCTTCCCGAGGAACGAGTCGACCAAGGCGGAGTCGTACTCTTCGCCGAGTTCTCTGCGGGCGTGCAGAGTGGCGTCGAGTTCCTTCTTGAGTTCGGCGTCACGGGCTTCCATACCCGTGTACGTTACGGTGCCGGCGCCTCTTCGGCGGTGGGGCTAACCCCCCTTTCCGCCCGGGGCCCATCCCCAGGGCCGGGCGGGTTCCGGCGGGCCAGCGCCCAGTACAGCACCGCGGGCACCACGAGCCCCACGATCCAGGAGATGTCGGCGCCGCCCAGCGGATCGACCAGCGGGCCCGTGTAGAAGTGGGTGACCAGGAAGGGCAGCTGGGCGAGGAGTCCCACGCCGTAGACGACCAGGGCGTCCCAGCGCCAGGCGCCGTAGCGGCCGTGCGGGTCGAAGAGCGCGGGGATGTCGTAGCGCTCGCGGGAGATCAGGTAGTAGTCGACCAGGTTGATGGCCGACCAGGGCGTGAAGAACGTCAGCAGGAACAGCAGGAAGTCCTTGAAGGACGACAGGAAGCTGTCCTTGCCGAGCAGCGCGACCGCCGTGCCCGCCACCATGATCACGGCGATGTACGCGGCCCGCCCGCGCGGCCCGAGCACCTTCTGGCCGCGGAAGCCGCTGATGCTCGTGACCATCGACATGAAGCCGCCGTAGGTGTTGAGGACGTTGATGGTCAGCTTGCCGAGCGCGATCACGAAGTACAGGAAGGAGGCGATCAGGCCGGTGCCGCCGAGGCCCACGACGTAGCCGACCTGGTTGGCGAGGAAGGCGTCCCCCGCGCTCGCCGCCACGAGCACCCCGAACGTCATCGACCACTGCGAGCCGATCGCCGACCCCGACAGCGTCCACCAGAACGTGGCCTTCGCCGACGTGGTGCGCGGCAGATAGCGCGAGTAGTCGGCGACGTACGGACCGAAGGCGAGCTGCCAGGACGCCGACAGGGAGACGGCGAGCAGGAACATCGGCAGGTCGAAGCGGGCGTCGCCGAGCAGCGCCGACAGATCCACGCGGTCCAGGAGCCGGATGCCCAGATAGACGAAGGCGAGCGCGCAGATCACGCTGGCCACCCGGCCGAGCACATGGATGACGCGGTAGCCGACCGCCGCCATGACCGCCGTGACGACGGCGAAGACGACGATGCCGGTGGTGTCGTTCGTGTGCGTCAGCTCGGCCGTGGCCTGTCCGGCAAGGACGCTGCCGCTCGCGAAGAAGCCGACGTACATGAGGATGACGAGGAGCAGCGGGACGACCGCACCCTTCACCCCGAACTGGGCCCGCGACTGGATCATCTGCGGCAGCCCCAGCTTCGGCCCCTGCGCCGAGTGCAGCGCCATGACGGCGCCGCCGAGGAGGTTGCCGAGGACGAGGCCGACCAGCGACCACACCACGTCGCCGCCGAAGACGACGGCGAGCGCGCCCGTCACGACCGCGGTGATCTGCAGATTGGCGCCGAGCCAGAGCGTGAACTGGCTGAACGCCGTGCCGTGCCGTTCGTCGTCCGGGACGACGTCGATGGAGCGCCGCTCCACCAGGTCTTCAGCTGCCATGCCGATCGAAACCCCCTCTTGTCACACGTCTTGTTACGCGTCCTTCTTCGCCAGTCCGTGCTGTTCCGCCCAGTCCTGCGCGACGTCCTCCGGGTCCTTCTTGTCCTTGTCCACCAGGCGGTTGAGCTCGGTGAGCTGGGCCGTCGTCAGGAGCGCGCCCAGGCGGGCGAGCGCCTTGCGCACCGTCGAGTCGGCCTTGCGGTCGGCGATGAGCGGGACGACGTGCTGGCCGGGGACGAGGTTCTTGGGGTCGGTGAGGACGACCCAGCCCTCGGCGGCGATGTCGGTGTCGGTGGTGAAGAGGTTCGCGACGTCGACGTCGCCCTTGCGCAGGGCGCCCTTGACCAGCGGCCCGGACGAGTCGAGCGACTTGAACTCCTTGAACTCGACTCCGTAGACGTCCTTGAGGCCGACCGCTCCCACCGTGCGCTTCTTCACCTCGGCGGCGGCGCCGATGACCAGCTTGCCGTTGTGCTTCGCCAGGTCGGCGAGGGACTTGAGGCCGTACTCCTCGGCGGTGTCGCGCGTGACGACGAACGCGTCGGAGTCCTCGGCCCGCCCGTACGGCAGGATCTGCAGCCCGCGCGGGAGCGCCACGGCGAGGGCGTTCTGCATCTCGCCCTCCTCCGTGGCCTTCGCCTTGGGGTCCAGGTAGTGCAGGAGCGCGCCCTGGTACTCGGGGAGCAGGTCGATGTCGCCGCCCTTGAGCGCGGGGATGAGGATCTCGCGGGTGCCGAGGTTGGGCCGGACGCTCGTCTTCACGCCTGCCGCCTCCAGGGCGGCCGCGTACAGGTATCCGAGGACCTGGTTCTCGGTGAAGTTGGCGGTGCCGATGGTGACGCCGTTCTTGCTGGAGCCCCCTCCACCGCCGCCGGAGCCCCCGCCGTCGAGGGAGGTGATGCCGCCGCTGCAGGCGGCGAGCGTGGGCACGGACGCGGTGGCGAGGAGTCCGCCGAGGAGAGTTCTGCGGTTCATGGGGATCGCTCCTAGGCCTGCTTGGCCGGACGGTGGCTGAAGAGGGCGCGCTGGAGGCCGGACAGCGCCAGGTCGAGGACGACGGCGACGACGGCCACGAGCACGGCGCCGCCGAGCACCTGGACGAGGTCGCGCTGGGCGAGTCCGTCGAAGACGTACCGGCCGAGGCCGCCGAACGAGACGTAGGCGGCGATGGTCGCCGTCGCGACGACCTGGATCAGCGCGAGCCGGAGCCCGGTCATGATCAGCGGCAGCGCGAGCGGCAACTCGACCTGGAGGAGCACCTGGTGGGCCCGCATGCCCTGGCCGCGCGCCGCGTCCCGCACCTCGGGGTCGACGGCGGTCATGCCCGCGTACGTGTTGGTGACGATGGAGGGCACGGCGAGCGCGACGAGCGCGATGTAGACGGGCCACATCGACAGGCCGCTGGCCAGGAAGACCAGCACGACGAGTCCGACGGTGGGCAGCGCCCGGCCGAAGGAGGAGAGGTTGATCGCGACGAAGGCGCCGCGTCCGGTGTGCCCGATGAGCAGGCCGACCGGCAGCGCGATGACGGCGGCGATGAGCGTCGCGAGCAGCGAGTACTGGAGGTGCTCGACGAGGCGGTGCCCGATGCCGTCGGGCCCGGTCCACTGTTCGCCGCTGACCAGCCAGGCGCCGAGGTCCTTGAAGAGTTCGTACATGTCAGGCGCTCCTTTGGCGACGGGTCCAGGGCGTCAGGACGTACTGGAGCGTGACGAGCAGCGCGTCCGCGACGAGCGCGAGGAGCAGCGTGAGGACCACGCCGACGATCACGGGGGTGGGGAAGTTGCGCTGGAAGCCGTCGGTGAAGAGCTGTCCCAGACCGCCGTCGCCGATGTACGTCGCGACGGAGACCAGGGAGATCGACATGACCGTCGCGATCCGTACGCCCGCCATGATCACCGGCAGGGCGAGGGGGAGTTCGACGGTGAGCAGCGTGCGCAGCGGCCGGGTGCCCATGGCCTTGGCCGCTTCCTTCGTCTTCGCGGGCACGGAGTCCAGGCCCTCGACGGTGTTCCGCAGGAGCACCACGAGCGTGTAGATCGTCAGGCCGATGACGGTGGTGGTGCGGGTGAGCCCGCTGACCGGCAGGAGCAGCACGAAGACGGCGATGGAAGGAATGGTGAAGAGGACGTTCGACAGCCCGAGGAGGAGCCCGCGCAGGGGCCGGACGCGGTGCGCGACGACGGCCAGCGGCAGTGAGATCAGCAGTCCCAGGGCGACGGCGGAGAGGGCGGCCTGGAGGTGGGAGAGGGTGAGGCGGGTGAGATCGTCGGTGTGGTCGCCGATCCACGACCAGTCGACGGTCATGAGGTGCGCTCCGCGGGGCCGGTGAGGTCGTCCTGTGCCCGCGGCCCGGTGGGGGCTTGTCGCGCGGTTCCCCGCGCCCCTTCCGGGGACGCCTCGGTGCGGGTCGAGGTGGACGACTCAGGGGCGCGCGGAACCGCGCGATCAGCCCCCACCGGCCCGCGGACGGAACGGCCTCTCTCGTGGGCGGCGCCCGCGCCGTCGTGGATGTCCTCCCGGGACGAGACCCCCGTCAGGCGGCCCTCCGCGTCGACGCGGACCACCAGCCCCGTCGGAGCGGATATCGACTCGTTGAGGGCGGAAAGCAGCGAGTCGGAGTCGCGCAGCGGCCGTACGGGGACGTCCGCGGACTCCCCGTCCTTGTGCCGCCAGGCCAGGGGAGCCCCCGCCGCGTCCAGGCGGAGCGTCCACGCGCCGCCCTCCGGCGCGGGCCCCAGCGGAACGCCCGAGAGCGTGGCAAGGGAAAGCAGCTTCAGGCCGCGCTCCGCGCCCAGGAAGTCCGCGACGAAGTCGTCCGCGGGGCGGGCGAGGAGTTCGGCGGGCTCGGCGCACTGCACGAGATGCCCGCCGGTGCGGAAGACGGCTATCCGGTCGCCGAGCCGCACCGCCTCGTCGATGTCGTGCGTGACGAAGACGATGGTCTTGCTCAACTCCCTTTGCAGTCGCAGCAGTTCGTCCTGCAGTTGGGTGCGGACCACCGGGTCGACCGCGCCGAACGGCTCGTCCATGAGGAGGACCGGCGGGTCCGCGGCGAGCGCGCGGGCCACGCCGACGCGCTGCTGCTGACCGCCGGAGAGCTGGTGGGGATAGCGGCGTCCCGCGTCCGGGGCGAGGCCGACCGTCTCCAGGAGCTCCGCCGCCCGCGCCCGCGCCTTCCTGCGGCCCCAGCCGAGCAGCAGCGGCACCGTGGCGACGTTGTCGAGGACCGTGCGGTGCGGGAAGAGACCGGCCTGCTGGATCACGTAGCCGATGGAGCGGCGCAGTTCCGCCGCGTCCTGCTCCAGGATGTCGCGGCCGCCGACCCGGATGGTTCCCGAGCTCGGGTCGACCATCCGGTTGATCATGCGGAGGGTCGTCGTCTTGCCACAACCGGAAGATCCGACGAGGACGGTCACGCCGCCTTCGGGCATCTCCAGGGTGAGGTCGTGGACTGCTGTCGTGCCGTTCGGGAAGCGTTTGTGGACCGTGTCGAACTGGATCATGAGGAGTCCCTTGCCCGGCTGTATATCGTCATGCAGAGTTCTCGTTGTCTGAATAGGTTGTCAATAGTTGGTCGCCGCTTCAGTGGAAATCGCTCGCGATTACCGGCCGACAGGCAAGACAGGGCGTCCGATTGAGGAGGAATGCGAGTGAAGTCGTCTCGTATCGCGGACAGGGCGACCGGCGACAGGAAATCGGTCGTCGTCCTCGACGGCCGGGGACTGATGGTCGCAGACGTCGTACGGTTGGCCGAATCGCATGCCCGGCCGGTGCCCGCGACCGACGGAATGAAGCGCGCCGAGGACTCCTGGAACGCCGCCAGGGAGATCGCCGCCTGGGGCCGCGTGTACGGCCGCTCCACCGGCGTCGGCGCCAACCGGAACGAGAACGTGCCCACCGAGGCCGCCGCCGACCACGGCCTCAGACTGCTGCGCTCGCACGCCGGAGCCATCGGCGCCGAACTCCCCGCCACCCAGGTCCGCGCGATGCTCGCGGTCCGCGCCAACCAGCTCCTCGCGGGCGGCGCCGGACTGCGCCCCACCGTCGTCACCGCGCTCTGCGAGGCCCTGGAGACCGGCGCGTACCCCACCGTCAACGAATTCGGCTCGGTCGGCACCGGCGACATCGCCGCCCTCTCCCAGATGGGCCTCGCGCTCGCCGGTGAACACCCCTGGCAGGGCCCCGGTCGCCCGCCCGAGTCGCAGCCCCTCGACAACAACGACGCCCTCGCCCTGATCAGCAGCAACGCCCTCACCCTTGGCCAGTCCGCGCTCGCCCTGCACGAGCTGCGCGGACTGATCGGCGCCACGCAGGTGGTCGCCGCGCTGTCACTGATGGCGGTCGACGGTTCGTACGAGGCGTACGCGCTGCCCGTGCACGAGGCGCGGCGCCACCCGGGCTCGTACGCGGTCGCCGAGCGCATGCGCCGTCTGCTGGGCGCCCCCGACCGCCCCACCCCGCCCCTCGGCCGCATCCAGGACCCCTACGGCTTCCGCTGCGTGCCGCAGATCCACGGTCCCGCGCACGACGCGGCGGACGCCCTGGAAGGGGTCCTCGCCGTCGAGATCAACGCGGCCGCCGAGAACCCCCTGATCTCGCCCGACGATCTGGCCGCGTACCACCACGGCGGCTTCTACCTGGCTCAACTCGCCCTGGCGCTCGACCACTTCAGGCTGGCCGTGACCCAGGCGGCGCGGCTGTCCACCTCCCGCCTCTCCACCCTCAACGAACCGGCCTTCACCCGCCTGCGGCCCTTCCTCGCGGACGGCGAACCCGCCTCGTCCGGCGTCATGATCCTCGAATACGCCGCCGGGGCCGCCCTGGGTGACCTGCGGGCCTTCTCCGCGCCCGCCTCCCTCGGCCACGCGGTGCTCTCCCGCGGCGTCGAGGAACAGGCCAGCTTCGCCTCGCTCGCCGCCCGCCAGACCCTGCGCGCCTGCGAGGCGTTCCGCATGGTGGTCGGATGCGAACTGGTCGCCGCGGTCAGGGCGTTGCGGCAGCGGGACATGCGTCTCGATCCGGACACACCGCTCGCGCGGGCCTTCGAACTCGCCGACTCCGTCCTCGAAGCGGAGCTCGCGGACCGGCCGCTGACGGATGATGTGACGGCGGCGGCGGGGCTGCTCGACCGGTTCACCATCCTGTGGTCGGAGCTCGGCGCCGGAACGACAGCGGGTACGGACATCCTGAGGGGGACGGCATGAGTGACAGCCCTGCCGCGCGACTGCAAGTGCTCTTCGAGGGCCACCGGCTCACGCCCACCCAGCGGCGCATCGCGCACTGCATGGTGCGCAGGGCCGCCGACGCGCCCTTCCTCTCCAGCGTGGAGCTGGCCGAACTCGCCGGCGTCAGCCAGCCCTCGGTCACCCGTTTCGCGGTCGCCCTCGGCTTCGACGGCTATCCGGCGCTGCGCAGGCACCTGCGGGACGTGGCGCCCGCCGAGGAGTCGGGGGCGACGGCCGCCAACGAGTACCAGCAGGCGGTCGACGCGGAGATCGAGAACCTCCGGCACCTGGCGGAGGTCCTCGCCGACCCGGCGCCGGTCGAGCGCGCGGGACGGGTCCTCGCCGCGTCCCGGCCCCTCCCCGTCCTCGGACTGCGGGCCGCCGCCTCCCAGGCGTACGGCTTCTCGTACTTCGCCGCGAAGGTCCATCCCGACGTACGCCTCCTCGACGAGGGCGGCACCATGCTGGCCGACCGCGTCGACGCCGCGGTCCGGGCCGGTGCCACGGCCCTCCTCTGCTTCGCGCTGCCCCGCCACCCCCGCGAGGTCGTCGACGCCCTCGCCTACGCGCAGTCGGCGGGCCTGACCGTGGTCACCGTCGCCGACTCGGCCTTCGCCCCGGTCGCCGCCCACTCCGACCTCCTCCTCCCGGCGGCCGTCGGCACCGGCCTCGCCTTCGACACGGCCTGCGCCCCGATGCTGCTCGGCCGTGTCCTCCTGGAGGCCATGTGCGACAACCTGCCGGACGCCCAGGCCCGCCTGGAGGAGTTCGACGTGCGGGCGGCGGCGCGGGGGCTGTTCGTGGAGTAGGCCGGTGCCCGGAGCGGACGGACACGAAGGCGACGCCACGCCCGGGGGGAGCGCGGCGCCGCCGGTCGGTCGGCCGGACGTCAGACGTCCAGGCCCGTCTCGATGCGTTTCAGCTGGTGGCGGGCCATCGCCAGATTGGCGCGGTCCTTGTCGAGGGCCAGGTAGAGGAAGAGGCCGTTGTTGTTGCGCCCCTTCATCAGCCGGATCAGGTGGTACTGCGAGCCCAGCGAGATCAGGATGTCCTCGATCTCGTCCTTGAGCCCGAGCATCTCCATCGTGCGCAGCTTGGCGCGCACGACGTCCGTGTTCCCGGCCGCCGCCACCGACAGGTCCAGGTCCTTCCCGCCCCCGATGGTGCCGAGGGCCATTCCGCTCGTGTAGTCGACCAGAGCGGCGCCGATGACGCCCTCGATCGTGGTGGTGGCTTCCTTGAGTGCGGTCTCCGTGTCGGTCATGTGCTTCGTGCTTCCTTTCCGTCTGCCGGGCGTCCGTGCTGAAGAGGACGACGAGGGTGTGGTGGGGGGCATGGGTCAGGTTTCCTCCGCTCGATCGACGGCGGCGTCGACCAGCTGTCCGATGAGCGCGCTGGAACGGCGGGCCTCCAGGTGCAGCCGGCCCACGTTGATGCGGGGCTCGGCGAGCAGCGTGAGCACGGCGGACGAGCCGGCCGCATAGGTGGCCACATAGCCCTGTTCGCCGCGGATGAGCAGTTCGCGGAAGCCGCCCTGGTGCGTGGCGTCGGAGAGCCGCAGGGCCACGCCGAGCGCCGCCGCGGTGAGCGCGCAGACGCCCTCCGCCTCCACGTCCGTGGCGTCCTGCGCCAGCAGGAGCCCGTCGACGCTGGCCGTCAGGGCGCCGCGGAGCTGGGGCATCCGGGTCCGCAGCCGTTTCAGTTCGCCGAGTACGTCGGCTTCGGCAGCCACCAGCTCTCTCCTCCCTGCGCGCCTCCAGGGCGCGAAGAACTTCATGTGGACGAGGTCCCGGCCCAGGGGGCGGCAGGGAGATTCACAGCGCCTCCAGCGCGTCGCGGACCCGGCGCAGCAGGGCGATGTCGGGCTCGGCGCAGTCCGCCGGGTCCGGAAAGGGAAGGGCTGTCGGTCTGGTGGATGACCCCGGTTCCCCTTCCGGTGTCCCGGGGGCCTCCACGAGACCGGCGGCCGCCAGCCGCCTGACCTCGATCAGGGTGTGGAACGACGGGCGGCCCAGCGCCCAGGCGATGGCCGTCGGCGTCCGGACGCCGTCCGCGAGCCGCAGCAGCGCGCGCTGGCGCACGGTGACCGCCTGCCCCCGCGCGGGCTGCCGGGGCACGACCGGTGCGGTGTCGACCTCCGGGCGGGGCCAGATGCTGTCCAGGAGGGCCCGGCGGCGCAGGGTCTCGCGCTCGACCGCCGCGGCGGGCACCGGGCGGACCCGGCCGAGCCAGTGCGCGACGCCGTAGCGGAACCGGGTGGGTCCGCTGGCCGCCCCGAGGACGAAGAACGCGGCGTCGAAGAGCGCGCCGAGGTGGCACATCTCCAGCTCGCCCGTGGTGACCCGGCCGGTGGCGACCAGCTCCCGCCCCACCTCGTGGCGCCTCCCCGCCGACGAGAGGGCGTCCTGCCAGCCCTGCGCGGCCAGGGCGCCGCCCGCCGTGAGCAGGACGTCGATGCCGGGCGCCGCGGGACTCTCGGCGTGCACGACGCGCCCCTCCACGAGGTAGAGGGTGCCCTGGGCGCGCAGGAAGGCGCCGGTGGCCCGCTCGGTGGCGAGCCGCGTGAGCAGGGGCGAGATGGCGGGCGCGCTGATGGCCTGCGGGACGACGGCGGGCTCCGCGGCCCGCAGGGTGTTCACACCAGCACCAGACGTTCGGCCAGGCTGCGCAGCCGTATTCGCGCCATGGCGAGGTTCCCGGAGTGCCGGTCGAGCCAGAGATAGAGGAAGACGCTGCTGTCGAAGGTCGTCTCCACGTACCGGATCAGATGGAATCCGGTGCGCGTGGTGAGCATGAGGTCCTCGACGGGGAGCCCTTTGTGGTCCAGGCCCTCGGCGTCTTCGTCGGCGTCGGCGGCTCCGTCGAGGCCGAGGCCGAGGCCGTCGGCGTCCGGATCCTCTACCGGGGCGAAGGCCTGGTACTCGGCGGCTGCGCGGGCCACCTCGGCGGTCTCGGCGGCGGTCGCTTCGTAGTCACCGTTGGGGGAATCGCCGACCGAGCCGAGGGCGAGCCCGCTGGTCCAGTCGACGATCGCGGCTCCACGGGCACCGGGCAGTGTCATGGCTTCGTACAGACACTCGTCGATTCCGGGCACGCGGCCTCCCCTTCCCCAAGGTGGAACCGGGTGGTCCCCACCACCCGACCGGGCGGCTCACGCCACCTGGTGCAGAGGAAAGTACGCAGGGAAGCCGGAGTTCCGCGGTGAATGGGCATATTCCGCGGGAAGGCGTCCGAGGTCGACGGGACGCGTTCGGTCATGGCCGGGGGCGGCCCATCGCTGACCGAATGTGCCGGTCACGCGATCGAGGCATCCCCCGGGAAGGTGTCAGCCGCGGTGTCAGGCGGTGTCAGTCCTCGGAGCGGGCCTTGAGTGCCACCTTGTTCACGCCCCAGAGCGCGATGCCGATGGCGATGAGTACGCCGGCGCGGATGTACACCTCGGCGGGGCGGTCCGCGAGCGGGCTCGCGAGGATCAGGGCGCTGATCGCGCCGAGCACCGGGAGGACGGTCGGCGCGCGGAAGTGCCGGTGCTCGACGGGGTCGCGGCGCAGCACCAGGACCGCCACGTTGACCACCGCGAACACGCACAGCAGCAGGAACGCCGTGGTGTCGCCGAGGCCCTCGATCTCGCCCGTGGAGACCAGGCCGATCGCGAGGAGCGAGACGAAGACGATGCCGACGACCGGGGTGCGGCGTCCGGCGAGGACCCGGCCCATGGCGCGCGGCAGGATGCGTTCGTTGGCCATGCCGTAACAGAGCCGGGAGGCCATCATGATGTTGATCAGCGCCGAGTTGGTGACCGCGAACAGGGCGATGAGGGCGAAGAGTTCGTGCGGGAAGTCGACGCCGCCCGCCTTGACGACCTCCAGGAGCGGGCCGCTCGAACCCTCCAGGGTCCGGTGGTCGACGAGGAGCGACGAGACGAGCGCGACCAGGACGTAGATCGTGCCGGTCACCGCGACGCCGATGAAGATCGCGCGGGGGAAGGTGCGCACCGGATCCTTCGTCTCCTCGGCCATGTTGACCGAGTCCTCGAAGCCGACGAAGGCGAAGAAGCCGAGGGCCGTGGCCCCCAGCACCCCGGTCATCAGGGCGTATCCCGTGCCGTCGGACTCGAACTGGGTGAGCCGCGAGGGTTCGCCGTCCCCGGTCAGCACGGCGTACGCACCGATCGCGAGGATGATCGCGAGACCGGTGAGCTCGACCAGCGTGAGCACCACGTTCGTCTTCACCGACTCCGAGACGCCCCGCATGTTCAGCGCCGCGAGCAGCACGATGAAGGTGATGGCGATCAGGGTGGGCGGCAGCGCGTCGTCCGTCAGCTCGGCGAGGTAGTCGCCGCTGAAGGCGCGGGCGGCGGCGCTGGCGGACGAGAGCCCGGAGCACATCACCATGAAGGCGATGATGAAGGTCAGGAACGGCGTCTTGAACGCCTTCTGGGTGTAGAGCGCGGCACCGGCCGCCTTCGGGTACTTGCCGACCAGTTCGACGTACGACGCCGCCGTCAGGATCGCCACCACGAAGCCGATCGCGAACGGCACCCACAGCGCGCCGCCGACCTTCCCCGCGACCTTGCCGGTGGTGGCGTAGATGCCGGTGCCGAGGATGTCGCCGATCACGAAGAGGATCAGCAGCCTGGGACCGATGGCGCGGTGCAGCGCGCCCTCTTCGACGGGTGGTGATGTGGTGGTGGACGTGTCGGACGTCGTCACAGGTGCCTCCCCCGAGACCGGGTACGGGTCGAGGGATGGTCTGCCCGTGATCCAGGTCACTATGCGGGAGTTGAGGAAGGTCAGAGCATCCGGCAGTCGCAGTCGCAGTCGCAGTCGCAGTCGCAGTCGCAGTCGCAGTGGCAGTGGCTCACAGGCTGCGCAGCGCGTCGCGTTCCGCGCCGCCGCCCGCCTCCGCCACGATCTCGTCCAGCGTCTGCGGCTCGCGCACCACCGCGAAGCGCATCTCGTCACCGTGCGCGGCGAAGCCGTGGACGCCCGGCCTGATCAGGCTGTTGTACGAGTAGTGCTGGGCGAAGTAGTAGGCGCCGGTGTCCAGCGCGGCGACGTGGTCGCCCGGTTCGAGCAGCGGCAGCGGGCGGTTCTCGGCGAGCAGGTCGCCCGCGAAGCAGGCGGGGCCCGCGATGTCCTGGCCGACGGTGGGCCCGCTCTTGGGCCGGCCCTTCGCGTCGAACGCGGCGATCCGCAGCGGCCATGACGCGGGCGCGTACACGGTCCTGGTCGCCACCTGGACGCCCGCGTGCGTCACGGCGATGGGCCGCCCGCCCGCCCGCTTCGCGTACTCGACGCGGGCGAGGATCGTGCCGTGCTTGGCGAGCAGCGAGCGGCCGAACTCGGTGACGATGCCGTACCGCCCGTCGAGCAGTCCAGGCACCCGGGCCTTGAGGCGGCGCGCGTACTGCGCGTGGGTCGGGGTCTCGTCGTCCGAGCCGAAGTTCACGGGCAGGCCGCCGCCGATGTCGACGGTGTCGACCTGGTGCCGCCCGGCGCGTTCGTTGATCTCCTCGGCCAGTTCGTACGTCGCCGCGACGCCCCGCACCATCATCTCCAGGGGCATGCCCTGCGACCCGGAGTGCGCGTGCAGGCGGGTCAGCCACGGGCGGTCGAGGAAGGCCCGGACCACCCACTCCCTGGCGTCCTCGTCGCGCAGCGGCACCCCG
This sequence comes from Streptomyces atriruber, assembly GCF_001418325.1. Classification (GTDB taxonomy): domain Bacteria; phylum Actinomycetota; class Actinomycetes; order Streptomycetales; family Streptomycetaceae; genus Streptomyces; species Streptomyces atriruber. The sequence continues at coordinate 51,432 of NZ_LIPN01000258.1, forward strand.
AACTTGGAGGTGGCCGTCGCCGTCGAGAGGGCGCCGATCGCGCCGCCGCCGATCTGCGGGTTCACACGGATGCCGATGGGGGAGCCGGTCAGCGCCGACCGGGTCATGGCGTCGATGCGGGCCAGCTCCTGCGGGTTGTCCGCGTTCACGGCGATGCCGAGGGCCAGGGCCTCGCGCAGCTCGGCCGGGGTCTTGGCGGGCGAGTCGAGGACGGTCTCGGCGGGCGGCATCCCGGCGGCCCGCGCCAGGGCCAGCTCGCCGGGGCTCGCCACCTCGGCGCCGATCCCCGCCCCGCGCAGCAGCCGCAGGACCGGGACGAGCGGGGTGGCCTTCACCGCGAAGGCGTGCAGGACGGGGGTGCCGGGCGGGGTCACGGCGTGGAAGGCGGCGTGCAGGGCGGCGCAGCTCGCGCGGATGCCGTCGACGTCGAGCAGGCCCGCGACGGGGGCGGCGGGGCCGACGACGCCCTGCTCGACGGCGGCGGCGACGGCCCGGTCGCGGCGGGCGGCGGCGTCGGCGCCCGGGGTGACGCTCGGGGTGGTGCCGGGCACGGTGTCGTGGGGGGAGCCCGGTACCGCGTTCCCGTGGAGCACCTGGGTCTTGTCGTTGTCCTCGTCGTGGCCCATGCGATCCAGCCAATCATCCGAGGCGGGACCCCGCTGGCGTACTCGTGCATTCGTTCGCTATTGACTAGCTCTATTCAGGCCTCCAGGATGTGAATAACAAGGTCACAGCAACGAGGTCACAGCAACGAGGAGGCATCGCCATGTCAGGACCCCGCCCCGTACGGGCACCGCGCGGTACGGAACTGAGCGCCCTGGGATGGCAGCAGGAAGCCGCCCTCCGCATGCTGCAGAACAACCTCGACCCCGAGGTCGCCGAGCACCCCGACAAGCTCGTCGTCTACGGCGGCACGGGCAAGGCGGCCCGCGACTGGCGCTCCTTCGACGCGATGGTCCGCACGCTGAAGACCCTCAAGCAGGACGAGACGATGCTCGTCCAGTCCGGTCGCCCCGTCGGCGTCATGCAGACCCACGAGTGGGCGCCGCGTGTCCTGATCGCCAACTCCAACCTGGTGGGCGACTGGGCGAACTGGGAGGAGTTCCGCCGCCTGGAGCAGCTCGGCCTCACCATGTACGGGCAGATGACCGCGGGCTCCTGGATCTACATCGGCACGCAGGGCATCCTCCAGGGCACGTACGAGACGTTCGCCGCCGTCGCCGCGAAGCGGTTCAACGGCACGCTCGCCGGGACGATCACCCTCACCGCCGGGCTCGGCGGCATGGGCGGCGCCCAGCCGCTCGCCGTCACCATGAACGACGGCGTCGCGATCTGTATCGACGTCGATCCGCGCGCCATCGAGCGCCGCATCGAGCACAAGTACCTGGACGTGAAGGCGGACTCCCTGGAGCACGCGCTCCGGCTGGCGGTCGAGGCCCGCGACGCGAGGAAGCCCCTCTCCATCGGCCTCCTCGGCAACGCCGCCGACCTGCTCCCGCGCATGCTCGCCGAGGGCGCGCCCATCGACATCGTGACGGACCAGACCTCCGCCCACGACCCGCTGTCGTACCTGCCGACGGGCGTCGACTTCGACGACATGCAGACGTACGCGACGAAGGACCCGGCGGGCTTCACCACCCGCGCCCGCGAGTCGATGGCCCAGCACGTCGAGGCCATGGTCGGCTTCATGGACGCGGGCGCCGAGGTCTTCGACTACGGCAACTCGATCCGCGGCGAGGCCCAACTCGCGGGCTACGACCGCGCCTTCGCCTTCCCTGGCTTCGTCCCCGCCTACATCCGCCCGCTTTTCTGCGAGGGCAAGGGCCCGTTCCGCTGGGCGGCGCTCTCCGGCGAGGCCTCCGACATCCACAAGACGGACAAGGCGCTCCTGGAGCTCTTCCCGGAGAACGAGTCCCTGCGCCGCTGGATCAAGATGGCGGGCGAGCGCGTCCACTTCCAGGGCCTGCCCGCCCGCATCTGCTGGCTCGGCCAGGGCGAGCGCGACAAGGCGGGCGACATGTTCAACGACATGGTCGGCAACGGCACCCTCGCCGCCCCGCTCGCGATCGGCCGCGACCACCTGGACTGCGGTTCCGTCGCCTCCCCGTACCGCGAGACGGAGGCCATGCTCGACGGCTCCGACGCGATCGCCGACTGGCCGCTCCTGAACGCCATGGTCAACGTGGCGTCGGGCGCCTCCTGGGTCTCCATCCACCACGGCGGCGGCGTCGGCATGGGCCGCTCCATCCACGCGGGCCAGGTCTCGGTCGCCGACGGCACGCAGCTCGCGGGCGAGAAGATCCGCCGCGTCCTCACGAACGACCCCGGCATGGGCGTCATCCGGCACGTCGACGCCGGGTACGACATCGCGGAGTCGGTGGCGGACGAGAAGGGTGTGCGGGTTCCCATGCGAGAGGGCGAGGCGTGAGCAATCCAGCTTCTCCCGGTACAGGTTCAGTTTCTCCGGGTACAGATTCAGCCCCTCCGGCGTTCGAGGAGCGGGGTCCGGGGCGGAGCCCCGAGCCCTCGGCCCCGTCCTTCCAGGAGATGTGGCGCGACCTGGCCCCCATCGGGCGGGACGCCAGTTCTCGCGGATACCGCCGCTACGCCTGGACGGGCGCCGACACGGACTGCCGCGCCTGGTTCAAGGCGCAGGCGGAGACCCGCGGGCTCGCCTACGAACTGGACCGCAACGGCAACCAGTGGGCCTGGCTCGGCGACCCCGCGGCCGGTGACGCCGTCGTCACCGGCTCCCACCTGGACTCGGTCCCGGACGGCGGCGCGTTCGACGGCCCGCTAGGCGTCGTCTCCTCCTTCGCCGCCCTGGACGAACTCCGGGCGCGCAAGGCGAAGTTCACCCGCCCCCTCGCCATCGTCAACTTCGGCGACGAGGAGGGCGCCCGGTTCGGCCTGGCCTGCGTCGGCTCCCGGCTCACCGCGGGACAGCTGACCGTCGAGGCCGCGCACCGGCTCACGGACGGCGACGGCGTGACGCTGCCGCGGGCGATGGAGGCGGCGGGCTACGACCCGTACGGCATCGGCCCCGACCCCGAACGCCTGGCCCGCATCGGCGCGTTCGTCGAGCTGCACGTGGAACAGGGCCGGGCCCTGGACCTGTCCGGCGACCCCGTCGGCATCGCGTCCGCCATCTGGCCGCACGGCCGCTGGCGCTTCGACTTCCGCGGCGAGGCCAACCACGCGGGCACCACGCGTCTCGTCGACCGCCGCGACCCGATGCTGTCGTACGCGGAGACGGTCCTCGCGGCGCGCCGCGAGGCCGAACTCGCGGGCGCGGTGGCCACCTTCGGCAAGATCTCCGTCGAACCGAACGGCGTCAACGCGATCCCGTCGCTGGTGCGCGGCTGGCTGGACTCGCGGGCGGCCGACCAGGCCACCCTCGACACGGTCGTCACGGGCATCGAGAAGGCGGCCCGCGAGTACGCGGAGCGGCACGGCATCGACCTCGACGTGGTCCGCGAGTCGTTCACGCCGGTGGTCGAGTTCGAGGACGCGCTCCGGGACGAGCTGGGCGCGATCCTCGGCGCGGGCAAGGAGAGGAGCCTGCCCGTCCTCGGTACGGGTGCCGGACACGACGCGGGTATTTTGTCCGGCTCGATCCCCACCGCCATGCTGTTCGTACGGAACCCCACGGGCGTCTCGCACTCCCCGGCCGAGTACGCCGCCGAGGACGACTGCCTGGCCGGGGTGACCGCACTGGCCGACGTACTGGAAGGGCTGGCGTGCAGGTGACGACGGAGACCTACTGGCTGGAGCAGGCCTGGCTGGACACGAACGTCGAGCCGGGGGTCGCGGTCGACGTGGCGGGCGACCGGATCACGGCCGTCCGCAAGGGCGTCGACGCGCCCCCGCCGGGCGCGACGGTCCTGCGCGGCCTGACGCTCCCCGGCCTCGCGAACGCCCACTCGCACGCCTTCCACCGCGCGCTGCGCGGCACCGTCCAGGTCGGCTCCGGCACGTTCTGGACGTGGCGCGAGGTCATGTACTCGGTGGCGGACCGTTTGACGCCGGAGTCGTACCACGCGCTGGCGCGGGCGGTGTACGCGGAGATGGCCCTCGCGGGCATCACCACGGTGGGCGAGTTCCACTACCTCCACCACGGCCCCGGCGGCACCCCGTACGCCGACCCGAACGCGATGGGCGAGGCGCTGATCCAGGCGGCGGCGGACGCGGGCGTGCGCATCACGCTCCTCGACACGGCGTACGTCGCCGCCGGGTTGCTCGACGCCGAGCGCGGCAAGCAGCCCGACCGCCATCAGCTGCGCTTCTCCGACGGCACGACGGAGGCGTGGGCGGAGCGGGCCTCGCTCCTCAAGGACCGCCCGCACGCCCGGATCGGGGCGGCGATCCACTCCGTACGAGCGGTCCCGGCACGGCAACTGGGCACGGTGGTGGAATGGGCGACGGCCCGCCGTTCCCCCCTCCACGTGCACCTCTCCGAGCAGACGGCGGAGAACGACGCGTGCCGGGCGGTCCACGGCCGCACACCGACGCAGCTCCTCTCGGACCACGGAGTCCTCGGCCCACGCACGACAGGCGTCCACAACACGCACCTCACGGACCAGGACATCGCGCTGCTCGGCGGCACGACGACGGGCACGTGCATGTGCCCGACCACGGAACGCGACCTGGCGGACGGCATCGGTCCCGCGGTCCGCCTCCAGCGCGCGGGCAGCCCCCTCTCGCTGGGCAGCGACAGCCACGCGGTGATCGACATCCTCGAAGAGGCGCGCGCGATGGAGCTGAACGAACGCCTCCGCTCCCACACACGCGGCCACTGGACCGCGGCGGCGCTGCTGCGCGCGGCGACGGCGGACGGCCACGCGGCACTGGGCTGGCCCGACGCGGGCGTCATCGAGCCGGGGGCCCTGGCGGACCTCACCACGATCGCCCTGGACTCCGTCCGCACGGCGGGCCCGGTCCCGCGCCTGGCGGCGGAGACGGCGGTGTTCGCGGCGACGGCGGCGGACGTGCGCCATACGGTGGCCGGGGGCGTACACGTCGTACGAGACGGAGAACACGCCCTGGTCCCGGACGTCCCCGCGGCGCTGACGGAGGCGGTGGCGGCGCTAAGAGACTGACTCTTTCCCCGCCCCCGCCCATCTGTTTCAGCCCTTCCGGCAACAGATCCAGCCCCTCCGGCGTTTGAGGAGCGGGGTCCGGGGCGGAGCCCCGGCTTCGGGAAGGGGCGGGATCGGGGAAGGAACCGCCGGAGGCAAGACGCTCACCCCCCACTCACTCGCAGAGGACCCCATGCCCACCACCCTCATCACCAACATCACCAGCCTCGTCACGAACGACCCGGAACAGGGCGACGGCACCCCGCTGGGCCTCCTGACGGACGCCGCCGTCGTCCTGGACGGCGAGACCATCGCCTGGGTGGGCCCGGCAGCCAAGGCCCCGTCGGCGGACGAGACCCACGACGCGCAGGGCCGCGCCGCGATCCCCGGCTTCGTCGACTCCCACTCCCACCTCGTCTTCGCGGGCGACCGCACCCAGGAGTTCAACGCCCGCATGTCGGGCCGCGCCTACTCCGCGGGAGGCATCCGTACAACGGTCGCGGCGACCCGGGCCGCCACGGACGAGGCCCTCGAAGCGAACCTCACCCACTACCTCGCAGAGGCCCTCCGCCAGGGCACGACCACGTTCGAGACGAAGTCGGGCTACGGCCTGAACACCGAGGACGAGTCCCGCGCCCTGCGCATCGCGGCACGCCACACCGACGAGGTCACCTTCCTCGGCGCGCACATCGTCTCCCCGGACTACGCGGAGGACCCGGCGGCGTACGTGGACCTGGTGACGGGCGAGATGCTGGAGGCCTGCGCGCCCCACGCCCGCTGGATCGACGTCTTCTGCGAGAAGGGCGCGTTCGACGGCGACCAGGCCCGCGCGATCCTGACGGCGGGCAAGGCGAAGGGCCTGCACCCCCGCATCCACGCGAACCAGCTGTCCTACGGCCCGGGAGTGCAACTCGCGGTAGAACTGGACGCCGCATCGGCGGACCACTGCACGCACCTGACGGACGCGGACGTCGACGCCCTCGCGAACGGCAACACGGTCGCGACGCTCCTCCCCGGCGCGGAGTTCTCGACCCGCGCCGAGTGGCCCGACGCCCGCCGCCTCCTGGACGCGGGCGCGACGGTGGCCCTCTCCACGGACTGCAACCCGGGCTCGTCCTTCACGTCCTCGGTGCCGTTCTGCATCGCCCTGGCCGTACGGGACATGGGGATGACCCCGGACGAGGCGATCTGGTCGGCGACGGCGGGCGGCGCGGCGGCGCTGCGCAGGGACGACATCGGCAGGATCACCGTGGGGGCCCGGGCGGACCTGGCCTTCCTGGACGCCCCGAGCCACGTCCACCTCGCCTACCGGCCGGGCGTGCCTCTGGTCGGCGAGGTGTGGCGACGGGGCGCACGGGTGGCCTGAGCAGGCCCTGGACCGAGCAGGCCCTGGACCGAGCAGACCCTAGGCCGCCCACATTCCGCCGTCGACCCGAAGCACCGTGCCGGTGACGTACGAGGCCCGGTCGCTGAGGAGCCACGCGGCGGCCTGGGCGATCTCCTCCGGATCGGCGGCACGCCCCAGCGGGGTCTGCGAGTTGAGGTGGTCGATGGTGCCGGGGGAGTTCGCGTCCCACTCGCGGAGCATCTCGGTCAGCGTGGTGCCGGGCGCGACGGCGTTGACGCGGATGTTCTCGGGCCCGTACGTGACGGCGGCGGACGCGGTGAGGCTGTTGACGGCGCGCTTCGTCGCCGCGTACGCGGGCAGGGCGGGGTTGGCCACGAGGCTGCCGACGCTGGAGGTGTTGACGATGGCGCCGCGCCGCGACGTGGCGCGGATGGCGGCGACCTCGGCGTTCATGGCGAGCCAGGTCCCCTTGAGGTTGACGCCGGTCACGTGGTCGAAGTCGTCCTCCGACAGCTCGTCCATGGGGCCGGGCGGCTGCCCGGCCGCCCCGTTGTTGAAGGCGACGTCGAGCCGCCCGTACAACTGGACGGCCCGCTCGACGGCGCCGCGTACGCTGTCGCCGTCACCGAGGTCGCACACGACGTGATCGGCGACGCCCCCGTCGTCCCGTATCCCCTCGACCACGCCTGCCAACTGCGCCTCGGTCCGGGAGGCGAGAAGAACCCGGGCCCCTTCCCGGGCGAAGAGCCGGGCGGCGGCGGCACCGATGCCGCGCCCGGCGCCGGTGACGAGGGCGACCTTGCCGGAGAGCAGACCAGCACCGTACGAATGCGTCATGTCGTTCATACCGAGGAGCCTGCGCCGCCCCGCGCCCCGCATCCAGGACCCACCAGTACCTGGCTGACCAGCGGCGACGTCCCGCACACTTGACCGGTGAACCGACAAGAACGGGAACTGGCGGGCTTCCTGCGCAGCAGGCGCGAACGCATCACGCCCGCGGACGTGGGGCTGCCCGCGGGCCCGCGCCGCCGCACGCCGGGCCTGCGCCGCGAGGAGGTGGCGCAGCTGGCGTACATCTCGACGGAGTACTACACGCGCCTGGAACAGGCCCGCGCCCCGCACCCGTCCCGGGAGGTCCTGGCCCAACTGGCCAGGGCCCTGCGCCTGACGGACCCGGAGCGGGACCACCTCCACCACCTGGCAGGCGTCCCGCCCGCCCCGCCGCGGGGCCCGTCGAGGGAGGTGCGCCAGAGCATCGTCGACCTCCTCGACCGCCTCCCGGAGGCGGCGGCGATCGTCCTGTCGGCGACGTACGAGGTCATCGCCTGGAACGACCTGGCGGCGGCGCTGATGGAGGACTTCTCCCTCCTGCCCCGCCGGGACCGCAACCTGGCCCGCCGCACGTTCCTGCCTCACCGCGAGGAGGGCTGCTCCCTGTACGGGGTCTCGGACACGGAGGAGTTCTCCCGGACGATGGCCCAACACCTCCGCACGACGGCGGCGCGCTACCCGGACGACCCGGAGGTCAAGTCTTTGATGACCGAACTCCGCACCAGGAGCCCGGAGTTCGCCGAGCTCTGGGCCACGCACGACATATCCGCCCGCCCCACCCTGTGCAAGACCTTCCAGCACCCCGTGGTCGGTTTCGTGGCCGTGCACTGCGACGTCCTGGACATCACGGACCGGGACCAGCGCGTCTTCATCTACACGGCGGCACCGGGCTCGGAGGAGGCGATGCGGCTGCTGTCGGTGGTGGGCACGCAACGCATGGACGTACCGGGCTGAGTGCCGCGAGTGCTCTGACCGGGAAGGTTGGCCGGGTCGCGGACCCGGGCCCTGCACGCCTACCTGCGCTGGCGCAACGCGAACGCCCGCCACTCCCACGTACTTGCCCGAGTGCCGGAGGGGACAGAAGGACGACTCAGGAGGCGGACGGCTCGATCTCCCCCGCAAAGACGATGACCTGGTCGATGAGGCTTCGCCGCAGATGGACGACGTCCGTTCCCGCCAGGCGGGGGCCTCCATCCGGAGTGGTGAAGACCCACTGGTACCGGGCCCACTCGTCAGGCATGTCCACCGCTGAGCAGCGCACCATCGTGCCGGTCCCCGCCGGGTGGCTCCGGATGTCCAGCACGAACCGCTCGACCGCCGCGATTCCTTCGCTGCGACCCAACGGCCCCCAAAGGACCACGTCTGAGGTCAGGGCCTGGGAGAGCAGGGCAGTCACATAGCTGTCGTCCGAGGCGTTAAACGCGGAGATGAACGTATCGATCGCGGAGCGTGCCGTCTCTTCCTGCATGCCCCAGTAATACCAGCCGTTGCGGGTGCGCTCGTCGCGCGAGCCGCCTTCCGATCACGGTGGACCATCCCGGCCACAGCACTAGCCGACCGTGAGGTTCGTGAACCGGATCGTGACGCTCTGGGCGTTGCCGGTCTGAGGGTCGTCGACCTTGATGGCCCTGGGCTCTTGCAGGGTGTACTGCTTCGTCGCATTGCCCGTGGTGTCCAACATGCTGAGGGATGCCGTCCCGGGCTGGATGTTGCCGTTGATCAGGTCGGTGAGCTGCTGGGACTGTTCGGCGCCGCGGACCACGGTCACCGTGCCCGTCTGCTGCTGGCCGGGGATGAGCTTGTTGGAGGGCGACTGCTCCGTGGGCTGGTCCACCTTCAGTTCGGTGACTCCGCCGAGGGTCTCGGTGCCGCCGTCGACGCTCAACTGGAAGGTGTGGTTGGCGGTGGTGTCGCCCTGCAGGAAGTTCGACTCCCCGCCTTCGGCCCGGGAGGACAGATCCGAGTTGCCCTTCGCGCCGTTGTCGGACGACTTGGCGTGCGACTCGGCCTTCTGGGACGAGCTGGCGCTCGACGCGTCGGTGTCCGAGGACTCGGAGCCGCACGCGGTCAGCAGCCCCAGGGACAGCAGGGCGGCGGTGGCTACCCCGGCCATGCGGCGGCGCGAGCTGATGGTGGAACGGGTCATGGCGAGACTCCCTGAGCTGTCGAGGCTTGAGCCGTCGACGGCGCGCCGGGACCATTTCCCTGACGCTCACCGGTCAACGACCGCTTGTGCTGGACGACTTGAGTCTGTGAGTCGACCGGTCCCAGCCACCACAAGTAGCGGCCAGAACGGGAAGCTGGAACGCACGGCCCCCGCTGACCAGGCGAAACAAACCACGGATGGAACGCTGGAACGGGACGCCCACGGTGGGAGTGCGGGAGACCCTGGTAGCTCCTGGGCTCCGTTCCTGTGCTTGTGTCTCAGGTTCGATCGGCGCTGAACGGTACGGCGCTTGCCAGGGCTAGATCCCGCCAGGCGAGGTACTTGCCCATATCGGGGTGCTGAATCAGCTCGCGGTCGATCTGCGTACCGTCGGGCCGGTAGTTGAGGTGCCCGACCGTCGTCTCGTCGAACAGCCAGAAGTCCTGCTCAGGAAGCCCCGGGTTCGGCCGGTCCGTCACATCAACGATCTGGTAGTCCTCCCCGGCCGCGACATTTCCGGGAACGCACCACTCGAACAGGTACCGGCTGTACGGCGTGAGCGGTCGGCGTACGACCTTGGCGCGTGTCATCGTCCGCCCGGCCGCCGCATGGTCTCTGATCACCCGATGCCATGAGGCGTTGAAGTCGCCGGGCTTCTCGGCCCCGGCAAGGAAGTCGCGTACCGTCTCGGCCTCGGCGGGCATGGTGTACGTCTGGTGCACTTCGAGCCGGAAGGCGGAACGCTCGAAGTCGCGGAAGTACGCCTGCCAGGTGTCGCCATCCAGCAGGACGGGGCCAGAGCCATCCATGGGCACGGGTTCTCTCCTCATGGTTCGTCCAGAGTCCCGAGCTCGCAGCGCGGGCGGCGACGACGAGACGGGACGCGGGCTCGCCCTGCTCGACGCGGTCTCACTGCGGTGGGGCGTCGAGCAGGTACCCAACAGCAAGACCGTCTGGTGCGAACTGGGGGAGGGGTAGATGCTGCGCCGGATTCTCGCCCGGCTGCTGCCGGGGACCGGCGCGCGACGGGCGGTCGCTAGCGGTCGCGCCGTCGAGGCGCCGGACCAGGTCACTCGCCCGCGCCCCGAGAGCGGCGGCCCCGCCTCCCGCGCAGCCCTTACGCACGTGAGGCCGCCGAGGGCCGCACCATCGACGTCAGCGAAGTCCCCCTCGCCCGCCCCTGCTACCGCGCCGCCGAGCTCCGCCTCCTCCAGGCCGAACGGCGACTCGCGCTCGCCCGCGCGCTGGAGGGCGTGGACTACGGGCCCGCGGTCATCCACGGGCTGCCCGTGCCCGCCTGAAGGCGCCCCGCCAGGTACGGCATCCTGGCCCCATGAAGACCATCGGCCTCATCGGCGGCATGAGCTGGGAGTCCAGCGCCGAGTACTACCGGCTGCTCAACGAGGGCGTGCGGGAGCGGCTCGGGGGGCTGCATTCCGCCCGCTGCGTGCTGTACTCCGTCGACTTCGCGGAGATCGAGCAGTTGCAGGTGAACGGGGAGTGGGAGCGGGCCGGGGACGTACTCGCCGCTGCCGCCGAGGGAGTTGAGGCCGCCGGCGCCGATCTCGTCCTCATCTGCACCAACACCATGCACAAGGTCGCCGATCAGGTGGCGGCCGCCCTCTCCGTGCCGCTGCTGCACCTCGCGGACGCCACCGCCGAGGCCGTGCGCGCGGCGGGCGTCACGCGCGTGGGGCTGCTCGGCACCGCGTTCACCATGGAGCAGGACTTCTACCGGGAGCGGCTCACGGGGCATGGGCTGGACGTGCTCGTGCCGGACGACGGCGGACGGGACGTCGTCCATCGCGTGATCTACGAGGAGTTGTGCCTCGGTGTGGTGCGGGAGGAGTCGCGTGCCGCGTATCAGGAGGTCATCCGAGGCCTTGTGCGCCGCGGCGCCGAGGGCGTGATCCTCGGGTGCACGGAGATCGAGCTGCTCATCGGGCAGGCGCACAGCCCGGTGCCGGTGTTTCCCACGACCCGGCTGCACGCGGAGGCAGCCGTTGACGCGGCGCTGGCCGCCCCGGCCGATCGCGGGTGAGGAAACAGCCGTGGGGCCCGCCCGTCGAAGTTCAAGGGGCGGGCCCCACAGGGCCGTTCATGCGCTCAGCGGAGTCGTGCATGCGCCGAAGTGCAGCGCGGCGACACCTCATTCCTCGACCGTCAGTCCCTTGCGGAGCTTGACGAGAGTGCGCGACAACAGGCGCGAGACGTGCATCTGCGAGATGCCCAGCTCTTCGCCGATCTCCGACTGCGTCATGTTGGCGACGAAGCGGAGGGAGAGGATCTTGCGGTCACGCGGCGGCAGTTCGGCGATCAGCGGCTTCAGCGACTCGACGTACTCGATGCCTTCGAGGCCGTGGTCCTCGTAGCCGATCCGGTCCGCGAGGGCGCCTTCGGAGTCGTCCTCCTCGGGCTGCGCGTCCAGGGAGCTCGCCGTGTAGGCGTTGGAGGCGGCCATGCCCTCGACGACCTCGTCGTTGGAGATGCCCAGGCGCTCGGCGAGCTCGCCCACCGTGGGGGCGCGATCGAACTGCTGGGCGAGTTCGTCGCCCGCCTTGGCGAGGTCCAGTCGGAGCTCCTGCAGGCGGCGCGGGACCCGCACCGACCAGCTGGTGTCGCGGAAGAAGCGCTTGATCTCGCCGACGATCGTCGGCATCGCGAAGGTGGGGAACTCGACGCCGCGGCTGAGTTCGAAGCGGTCGATCGCCTTGATGAGGCCGATCGTGCCGACCTGGATGATGTCCTCCATGGGCTCGCTGCGGGAGCGGAACCGGGAGGCCGCGAACTTCACCAGGGCGAGGTTCAGTTCGACCAGGGTGTTGCGGACGTACGCGTATTCGTGCGTGCCTTCTTCGAGGGATTCGAGGCGCTCGAAGAGGGTCTTGGACAGGGCCCTCGCGTCCAGCGGCGCCACCTCGTCGTACGGCGGGATCTCGGGAAGGCCCTCGAGGACTTCGTGGGTGTCCTGAGCGACTTCCTGGGCATGCTGAGCCGGGACGGGCTCGTGGGCAGGACCCGGGATCTCGGTGGCGGAGCGGTGCGGCGGGAGTGTCGACGTCGCCTGGTCAGTATGCGATTCGTCGAGCCGGGGTGACATGGTGTCCTCCATCGTTCTCGGCATATGGCTGCCGATGCCAATACGTGCACTGCGGTGTGCGGCGCCTCCAAAGCCGTCCGTGTCGATTGCTGTCTCTTCTACCCCTACCCGCTTCCGCGCTCCGGTCGCAAGTGCGTTCTGAGGGTAAATGTCCGAATTCGGGGGGATGTTCGGGTACCCCGGAGCGCCAGGAGGGCGTAATGTTCAGGGGCGTCATCAACAGCCACGACGGTCGGAAGAGAGAGACGGCATGGACCGCGGGACGGTCGGCAGCGCACACAGGGGCCGGCTTCTGGTCGAAGTCCGGAAGGTGGGGACGAGTGCCGTCGTGACCCCGGCGGGTGAGTTGGATCACCACACCGCCGACGTGTTGCGTGAGCCACTCGAAAATTGCCTGGCGGACGGCTATGCACGCCTTGTCGTCGACTGCTCACGCCTTGAATTCTGTGATTCCACGGGGCTCAACGTGCTGCTCGGCGCCCGGCTCAAGGCCGAGGCCGCCGGCGGCGGCGTCCATCTGGCCGGGATGCTTCCGGTGGTCGCCAGGGTCTTCGAGATCACCGGGGCGGAGGCCGTCTTCACCGTCCACGAATCCCTTGCCGCGGCCCTGGGTGAGTGAGCAAGGCATGAGCCCGTCATGGTCACACGCGAAAGTTATGCGTCAGTTGTCGCTGTGTGATCATGGCGTTACCAGCGTCACACGGGCCGTGCCGAACTAGTGGGTGTTCTCACGGTTCGTCCGGGCAGGAGAGACCTGGATCCGCTGACAGCGGTCCGCAAAGTCAACAGTCAGAACGGCAAGCAGCCGATGTCCCCTACTCGCCCCGAGCTCTCTACTTGTCCAGAGTTCAGAGTCCTCAGTCCTCTTGTCGGTGAGGTGAAGCGCTGATGAGCACCACCCGGCCTTACTCGCCGGGCGACCGTGGCCCGGAGTCCGAGGCCGCAGTCGCGGACGCTCCCGTGGGCGGGGTCTCCGGGACGCCCGCCGCCCGGCAGGTCCGCAGGCTGAGTCTGAACGGCGCGAGCGGCATCGTCCCGCTCGCCCGCGACTACACGCGCCAGGCGCTCCACGCATGGGGCTGGCTGCCCGCGGAGAGCGCGGACCGGCGGGCGGCCGCCGAGGACGTGCTCCTCGTCGTCTCCGAGCTGGTCACCAACGCCTGCCTGCACGCCGAGGGTCCCGACGAGCTCTGGCTGTCCACCGACGGCAAGGTGCTGCGCATCGAGGTCTCCGACCGTGGCACGGGGCAGCCCGCACCGCGCACGCCGCACCGCGCGGGGCGGCCCGGCGGGCACGGAATGTTCATCGTGCAGCGGCTCTGCCTGGACTGGGGCGTCGTCCGCAGTCCCGGGGTCGCGGGCAAGACGGTCTGGGCGGAGCTGGGCGCGCCCGCTTAGTGCGCCCCCCCTGGCGTGCCTGCCGGGCGCGCCCTCTGCGGCAGGGGCCGCATCAGGGCCTGCGGCAGGGCCTGAGGCCCAGCCCTGGCCACAGCTGTTACCCACGGTTCGCACACGCGCCGGATCACTACGGATCCGGCGCGTCTTTTGTCTTCCCTCGTCAAGGTCCCGGGCGTACCTTGAGCGCCCAATCTGATGTGCCGTCAGTAACACCAGTAACTCCGCACCGCGGCACGCCACGACCGGCATGAGGGGACAAACGAGGTGTCGCACACGAAAAAATCGGCCGCGCTCGCGCTCGCCACCGTCCTGGCCGGCGGCTCAGCGGTGCTGATGGCCGCCCCCGCCGCGCAGGCCACCGTCCAGGACGTCAACTACCAGTGCAAGACGCCGATCGGCGACAAGGGGGCCGTCTCGCCGATCGACATCAAGAGCGTCAAGAGCGGCAGCGGCTACAAGCTCACCATGTCCTTCCAGAAGGGCGTTTCCTCCAGCCCCGTGGAGCTCGGCAAGGGCGCGATGAAGCCAAGCGCGGTGATCAAGCTGGGCGGCGCGGAGAGCGGCACGGTGCCGGTATCCGGTGCGACGAACGCCGAGGCCATCCCCGCCAACACCCCCATCAAGATCAGCGACCTGTCGGGGACGTACACGCCCAAGAAGAGCGGCAAGGTCACCTTCACCGCCGGGGTCCTCACGATCAAGGCGCTCGGTACGACGACCACGTGCACCCCGTCCAACAACCCCAAGCCGTCCCTCGAACTGGACGTCAAGGGATCCGGCGGCGGCACCGGCGGCTCCGGCTCGGGCGACACGTCGGGCGGCTCCGACGCGACCGGCGGCTCCGGCACCACGGGCGGCTCCGACAGTGCGCCCTCCGGCGGTGAGCTCCCGCAGACCGGCCCCGCGGACTCCGCCGTCGCGCTCGGCACCCTCGGCGGCACCGTGCTGCTCGCGGGGGCGGCCGGGGCGCTCTGGCTGACCCGGAGGAACCAGGCGGCTCGCTCGCGGTAGCCCGGCAGGACCCGCAGGAAGATCAGGAGCCGCCGATGCCGCCCGAGTCGTCCGAGCCATCCGAGTCGTCGAAGCCGCCGAAGCTGCTGAGGTCACGCGGGCCTCTGAGGTCACGTGGGCCGCTGAGGTCACTGAGGTCGCTCAGGCCCCACAGGCCTCCGAAGCCGTGGACGAGGTCCGCCGCGCGGGGCGCACTGTGCGCGGCCGCCCTGGTGGTGGCGGCCGCGGTGCCCGCGCACGCGGACGGCGGCGGCTCGGCGGAGTGGTCCGTCACGCCCTCCGCGGGCGGCGGCACACGGCCCGCGAAGGACGGGCGGCCCTCCTTCTACGCGGAGGGCACCCCGGGCGCCGTGCTCCAGGACACCCTGTCCGTCACCAACCCGGGACCGAAGCCCCGCACGATCTCCCTGCGGGGCGCGGACGCCGCGAACACCGGCTCCGGGGCGTTCTCCGTCACCCCCGCCAAGGGCAGGCCGAAGGACACCGGGGCGTGGCTCACCTTCGCGAGACGCCAGGTGAAGGTGGAGCCGCGGACCCGCGCCGAGGTGCCCTTCACCCTGACCGTTCCCACGGGCGCGCTGCCCGGCGACCACCCGGGGGCCATCGTCGCGAGCGGCGGCGGCCGCACGGTGGGGGTGCGCGTGGACCTGCGGGTCGGCGGGCCGTCGCTCTCGGCGCTCACCGTCGAACGCGTCGAGGTCGACACCGACGCCGGGAGCATCTCGTACGACCTGGTCAACCGCGGCAACACCGTGCTGACCCCGAAGCTCGCGGTGCACGCGGACGGTGTCTTCGGCACCCTCCTCGACCGCCCCGCGCGCACGCTGCCGGTCGAGCTCCTGCCCGGCCGCCGGGTCTCCCTGACCGAGCCGTGGCCGGACGCCCCGGCGCTCGACGCGGTCGACGTCGAGCTCACGGCCACGGCGTCGGGCGGCGCCCGCGGCACCGCCACCGCCTCGGCCCGCTTCGTGCCGTGGGGCGCGGTGGCGGGCGGGGGAGCGCTGCTGCTCGCCGCGGCGGGCGGGGCGCTGCATCTCGTACGCAGACGGAGGCGACGTACGGCGGAGGGCCGGGAGCAGGAGCCCAGCCCCGGAACCGGACCCGGGCCGGTGTCCGAACAGAAGTGTGGAGCAACGGAGTTGGCGCCAGCGGGGACGGGAGACGAACGGTGAACGGGAAGAACAGGCCCGGCGCGGGGGCGGCAGCCGTACTGGCCGTGCTGGCGCTCCTCGGCTGCACGCTGCTGCCGCAGGCCTCGGCGGCCGCCGCCGAGGACGAGCCCTCCGTGCGGCTCTCCGCCTCCCAGGCGGGCAAGGGCGGCTCCGTCACCGTCAAGGGCGCGGGGTGGCGGCCCGACGCCCTGCTGATGATGCTCGTCTGCGGCCAGTCGGCGCCCGGCAAGGGCGTCGTCGGCGGCACCAACTCCTGCGCCAATTCGGACGGCCGGGCCGTCACCACGGACGACGACGGCGCCTTCAGCAAGAAGCTCCCCGTGGCCGAGCCGCCGGAGCCCTGCCCCTGCGTCGTCCACGTCGCCGCGGTGACCGGCGAGAAGCAGCAGGTCGATGCGGTACTGAAGGTCGCGGGACACCCCGTGAAGGCGCTGCCCGCGCAGGCCGGGGGCGGCAAGCTCTCCGTCCTGACGGACACCGGTCTCGAAGGCTCCGGCGGAGTGCTCACCTGGTTCGGCGCCCCGCCGCAGCGCAAGCTCGAGTTCACCGTCGGCAACGTCGGCTCGGCGCCGGTGAAGAACCCGGTCTTCCAGGTCGGCACCTCCCACGGGGTGTTCGCGCCGCAGTGGGAGGAGCAGCAGTGGCGCGGCACGATCGCGCCCGGCAAGAAGGCGCAGATCAAGCTGCCGGTGGAGCTCTCGGCGGGCGCGCACGGCGACTACCTGGTCTCACTGAAGTTCGGCGGGAAGGTCCTCGCCGAGCAGCCGTGGGGCGTGGGGCGCCCGTGGGGCGTGACGGTCTTCTGGATCCTCCTCTGCGTCGTCGTGCCCGCGGCCGTCTTCCGCATCGGCATGGCCGTCGTCGACCGGCTCCGGCCGAACCGGCGCCGCGCGTCCCGCTCCGGCCGCCACCGCACCGGCGGCCTGTCCGAACTCGCCCGCCGGGTACCGCGGTTGAGGCTCCCGCAAGGGGCGGTCGACGCGGACCGGAGGGCCGGGAGCGCCCGGGCGGCGGGCGGCTCGCGCACGTCGTCGCACGCGGCGTCCCCGCCTCGTACGAACCCCACGGGGGCACCGGGCGCGAGCGGCTCCGGCGGTACGGAGTCCACGACGGCCCTGCCCTGGTTCACCCCCGACACAGACCCCGGCGCACCCGCAGGCCGGCTCTCCGCACCGTCCGACGACAGTCCGACGAAGGGAACCACGTGATCACGCAACGACGGAGAGCGGGCGCGGCTTCGGTCGCACTCCTGCTGGGCGGAGCGGGCATTCTGCTGACCGCGGGCCCCGCACAGGCCGCCGAGGTCGCCTACAAGACGGAGTGCATCCCCCCGCCGATCTCCAACCTGCCGCCCGTGCAGGGCACGACCCAGGTGGAGATCACCGCGCCCGCCACGGCGAAGGTCGGCGACGAGGTCGAGGTCGTGTGGAAGACGACGCAGGCCGCGTCCAAGAACCCGGACGTCCTCGACCTGGCCGAGAACACGGTGCTGCCGACCGGCACGATCAAGCTGGGCGGCGGCCAGAGCGGTGACCTGAAGATGGCGGGGGAGCGCAAGAACCCGCCCATCAAGAAGAACAGCCCCATGATCCTCTCCGACATGAAGGGCAAGCTGAAGCTGACGGCGGCGGGCGAGGTGACGCTGACCCCGGACGCGTACAACATCAACGTCAACAAGCCGATCTCGACCGACACCAAGTGCACGCCGAAGGAGCAGGTGAAGGCGGGCGCGACGATCAAGGTGACGGAGGGCGGGGGCAGTTCGGGCGGCACGGGCGGGACCGGTGGAACCGGTGGCACGGGCGGTACCGGCGGTACTGGCGGTACGTCGGGTGGGTCCACCGGCGGGAACGCGGGCGGCTCCACCGGCGGGGGCGACGGGAAGACCGACTTCCCCGGCAAGGAGGTCCAGACCCCGTACAAGTGCAAGACGCCCATCGGCGACAAGGAAGCCACCTCGCCGGTCCAGATCAACGCCAAGAAGGACGGCGCGAGTTACGGCCTGACCGTGCAGTTCAAGAAGGCCGTGATGGACAGCCCGGCCGACATCCCCGCGGACTCCGTGAAGCCGTCGATGGAGGTCGAGCTGGGCGGCGCGGACAAGGGCACGGTGCACGTCGAGGGCCCGACCAACAAGGAGCCCATCAAGTCCGGCGACCCGATGACGATTCCCGACCTGACGGGGACGTACAAGCCGGGCGCCGACGGCAAGTCGACGCTGTCACCGGGTGTCCTGACCGTGAAGGCGCTGGGCACGACCACGACGTGCACGCCGGCCAAGAGCGAGGTCTCCCTCGAACTCGACACGTCCGCGCAGCCGGGCGGAGCGGCGGGCGGCTCCGGTTCGGCGGGCGGCTCCGACGCGGGTGGCGGTACGGCGACGGGGGGCGGCGGCTCGTCCTCGGGCGGCGGTCTCGCGGACACGGGCGCCGACGACAACGGGGCGCTGCGGGCGCTCGGCCTGGTCGCCGGCACGGTGATCCTCCTGGGCGGAGCGGTCTTCACCTTCCTCCCCAGGAGGCGCGGCGGCCTGCGCTGACCCGCACCCCGGTTCACGCCGGATGCCCGCCGCGGGTTGTTCGTGGCTGAGCGCGCAGTTCCCCGGGCCCCTGTGTGGGCGCCGGAGGCGCCCTTCAAGGGGCCCGGGGAACTGCGCGAGCAACCGGGAACAGACCCGCACCCGCCGTCGAACCGCCGGAGGCAGACGCGTCNNGCAGTTCCCCGCGCCCCTTGACCGCACCTCCGCGCGGGAGGCGTTGCGTGGAGGGCGACCTGCAACCCGCTACGGCCCGCAGTCGCCCACGGACCGGCGTGGGCAGACGCTACGCATGGGCCCGCAGCCAGCGCAGGATGGACTGGGCCATGCCCGGGGTCCGGAGGAGCGGGCCCCCGTGTGCGGGGCCTGACACCGTGCGGA
>NZ_LIPN01000259.1 GCF_001418325.1 Streptomyces atriruber
CGGCCGACGGGGCGGGCGGCGGGCGCGACGGCCTCGGTGACCTCAGACACGGGCGAGCTCCTTCGTGCCGAACAGCCCGGCGGGGCGCATCAGCAGGATGGCGGTCATGACGAGATAGGGCGCGAGGTCGCCGAGTCCCCGGCCGAGGAAGGTGAGCTCGCTCTGGTAGCCGGTGGCGAGGGACTCCGTGACGCCCACGACGAGGCCGCCGACCAGCGCGCCCGTGGTGGAGTCGAGGCCGCCGAGGATCGCGGCCGGGAATGCCTTCAGGGCGGCGAGGGACGTGGCGCGTTCGAGCCCCGGGGTCGGGAAGACGGTGAGGAACAGCGCGGCCACCGCCGCGAGCGCGCCCGCCACCGCCCACGCGCCGAGCGAGACCCGGCCGAGCCGCACGCCCATCAGCGCGGCCGTCTCCGGGCTCTCGGCGGCGGCCCGCATCGCCACGCCCCACGAGGTGTAGCGGAAGGCGAGGAGGAAGGCGGTGATGAGCAGGGCCGCCGCGACGAACGCGGCGATGCGGGTGTGCGCGAGGGAGATCGGCCCGATGGTCAGCACGTCGTCGCCCCACGGGTCGCCGAGCGGCAGGACGTCCGTGCCGAGGCGCCGGGTGAGCTCGGTGGTGAGCAGGATGTCGACGCCGATGGTGACGATGGCGAGCACGCTGTGGTCGTTGCCGCGGTAGCGCCGCATGACGAGGAACTCGACGGCCGCCCCGACGACCGCGGCGCCCGCGATGCCGACGAGCAGCGCGGGCCAGAAGCCGAGGTCGTCATGGAGGGACGCGGTGATGTAGCCGCCCGCGAGGAGCAGCGAGGCGTGCGCGAAGTTCACCACCTCGGTCGCGCGGAAGATGACGACGAAGCCGAGGGCGATGAGGGCGTAGACGGACCCCATCGAGAGGCCGTTGAGCAGGAGTTCGGTGAAGGTGGTCACGGTCTGCCCTCTCCGTCACCGGTCCGGTCGCCCTCGCCCAGGTAGGCGCGTACGACCGCCGGATCGTTCTGTACTTCAGCGGGGGCGCCGTCGGCGATCCGGCGCCCGAAGTCGAGTACGGTCACCGCGTCCGCGAGGCGCATCACCACCCCCATGTCGTGTTCCACCAGGACGATCGAGATGCCGAGGCTGTCGCGGACGCCCGCGATGACGGCCGCGGTGCTGCGCCGTTCGTCGGCGGTCATGCCGGCGACGGGCTCGTCGAGGAGCAGCAGTCGCGGCTCCATGCACAGGGCGCGGGCGAGCTCGGCGAGTTTCTGCTGGCCGTAGGCCAGGGTGCCCGCGGGCTGGTCGAGTTGGCGCTCCAGGCCGACGAACGCGGCGATCTCGCGGACGCGTTCGCGGTGGCGGCGTTCCTCGCGGGCGGCGGAGGGGAGCCGGAGCCCGGCGGCCATGAACCCGGCGCGGGTCAGCCGGTGGCGGCCGAGGAGCAGGCTGTCGGCGACGGTGGCGCGGGGCGGCAGCGCGAGGTTCTGGAAGATCCGGGCGACGCCGAGCTCCGCGATGCGGTGCGGGCGCATGCCGGTGAGCTCCTGGTCGCCGAAGCGAACGCTGCCCGCGGTGGCGCGGTAGACGCCGGACAGGACGTTGAAGCAGGTGGACTTGCCCGCGCCGTTCGGTCCGATGACGGCGTGCACGGTGCCGGGGCGGACGGTGAAGTCGACGGCGTCGAGGGCGGTGAGCCCGGCGAAGCGCACGGTCAGCCCGCGGACCTCCAGCGGTGGTACGGCGCTCATGGGGTGTCCTCCCACCGGGACAGGACCGGCAGCGCCCCGAGGCCCCGCGACGCGTCGGCCGCCGCGTCCTCGTCGACCACGCCCAGATAGCGTCGGCGCACGTCGTCGGAGGCGGCGAGTTCGCCGGCGGGCCCTGCCAGGGCGACCTCTCCGACGTCGAGGACGTACGCCGTGGAGGCGAGCCGCAGCGCGAGGGCGGCGTTCTGCTCGACGAGGAGCACGGACGTGCCCTGCGCGTTGATCTCGCGGATGGTGTCGGCGATGCGGGCGGCCATCAGCGGGGCGAGCCCCAGGGAAGGTTCGTCCAGGAGGAGCAGGCGCGGGGAGGCCATGAGCGCCCTGCCGACCGCGAGCATCTGCTGCTCGCCGCCGGAGAGC
>NZ_LIPN01000026.1 GCF_001418325.1 Streptomyces atriruber
GCCGCCCCAGCGGCGGTACAGCGTGGTCTTGTGCACCCCCGAGTGGTCGGCCACGTACTCGACGGTGAGCCCGGGGTATCCGTGATCGGCCAGGCCGCTCAGTACGGCGTCGCGGACGGCTGCGCGGGTACGGGCCGTTCGGCCGCCGGGGCGACGGGTGCCGGGAGCGGGCGAGGCGGGTTCGGTGGACGAGGCGGGCCCGGTGGGCCCGGTGGGCGAGGTGGGCGAGGTGGGCGAGGTGGGCTCACCGCCACCGCTCTGACCAGCAGCAGCAGTCTCTTCCTTCATCGGTCTGTTCCTTCCCCTCGGCCCGCCCGGGCCATTAATCACAACTCTGGTTGCATTAGCCGAGTCAGTCTGCCACACTCATCGTAATGCGACTGGGGTTGCGTTTGGTTGAGGCGGATCGAAAATCGGGGGTGCCTGTGCCTACTCAGATCTCTCTGCACGGCGTGACCAAGGCTCATGGGGATCGACTGATCCTCGACGCGGTGTCTCTCACGGTCAGGCCGGGCGAGCGCATAGGTGTGGTGGGGGAGAACGGTGCGGGAAAGTCCACGCTGCTGCACCTGATGTCCGGTGACGAGCGGCCCGACGAGGGTGAGGTGGTGACCGTCGCCGAGCGAGGGGCCGGGCTTCTCGCGCAGACTCCCCGGCTTCCGGCGGATCGGTGCGTCGACGATGCCATCGACGCGGCCCTGGCCGAACTGCGGGCGATGGAGCGCCGGTTGCGTGCTCTGGAGGCGGACCTCGGTTCCGCGACCGAGCGTGAGCTGGGCGAATACGGCGACCTGCTCACGGCTTTCGAATTGCGCGGTGGCTATGAGGCGGACGCGCGCGTGGACAAGGCGATGCACGGGCTGGGGCTCGGGCACGTCGGCCGGGACAGGGTCCTGGGCAGCTTGTCCGGTGGCGAACAGGCCCGTCTCGGCCTCGCCTGCCTCATAGCGGCCGCCCCCGAAGTCATGCTCCTGGACGAACCGACCAATCACCTGGACGAAGATGCGCTGGACTGGCTGGAGAGCGCCCTCGCGGCGCATCGCGGGACGGTGGTCGCGGTCTCTCACGACCGAGTGTTCCTGGAGCGAGTCGCCACCGCGATCCTCGAAGTGGACGCCGACCGCCGGTCGGTGGTGCGTCACGGCGGTGGCTACCAAGGGCTGGTCGCGGAACGGGCGGCCGCCCGGCTGCGCTGGGAGCAGCAGTACGCGCAGTGGTGCGAGGAGACGAGCCGGCTCCAGGAGTTCATGGCAACCACCGCCCACGCGGTAGCCGGTGGACGTGGCATGAAGGACAACAACAAGATGGCGTACGACCGGGCCGGGGGACGGGTCCAGGCCTCGGTCGCGGGGCGCGTCCGGAACGCCCAGGAGCGCCTCCGAAGGCTGCGGGAACAGCCGGTGCGCCGACCTCCCGAGCCACTGAGCTTCACGGCTCGCCCGGTGACGGGCGCGGCCGAAGGGGCCCTGGTGAGCCTGAGGGACGTGAAGGTGGGCGAGCGGCTGGCCGTGGCGTCGCTCACCGTCTCGGCGGGCGAGCGACTGCTGATCCACGGGGGCAACGGCGCGGGCAAGTCCACGTTGCTGCGCACCATGGCGGGAGTGCTCCAGCCCGACGAAGGCACCGTCGCCCGGAGGGGACGGATCGGCTACCTCGCGCAGGAGATACCGGTACGACGCCCCGCCGAGCGCGTCCTCGAAGTGTTCGGCAGCGGCCTCGGGCTGACCGACGACGAGCAGCGGGATCTGCTCCTCTCGTACGGCCTGTTCCGGACCCGGGACCTGCACGTCCCGGTGGGTTCCCTGTCCGCCGGGCAGCGGCGGAGGCTCGCCCTCGCCCGCCTGCTCGCCAGGCCCGCCGACCTGCTGTTGCTGGACGAGCCCGCCAACCACCTGGCACTGGGCCTGGTCGAAGAACTGGAGGCGGCACTGGACCAGTGGACGGGGGCGTTGGTCGTCGTCTCGCACGACCGATTGCTCCGCCGGCGCTTCACCGGCCGAATACGCCGGATGGAGTCCGGGCGGCTACCCGACTGAGCGGCCCACCGGGGACCCGATCTAGGGTTTCTGTATGGCACGCCCGCGGCGCATCATTCTGGTCAGGCACGGCGAATCGGCAGGCAACGCCGACGACACCGTGTACGAGCGCGAACCCGATCATGCCCTGGAGCTCACCGAGACGGGATGGTCCCAGGCCGAGGACACGGGAAAGCACCTGCGGGAACTGCTCGGCCGTGAGCGGGTGAGTGTGTACGTGTCCCCGTACCGCCGCACCCACGAGACCTTCCAGGCGTTCCGGCTCGACCCCGAGCTGGTGCGTGTACGGGAGGAGCCGAGGCTGCGCGAGCAGGACTGGGGCAACTGGCAGGACAGGGACGACGTTCGGCTGCAGAAGGCGTACCGCGACGCGTACGGACACTTCTTCTACCGCTTCGCTCAAGGGGAGTCGGGGGCCGATGTGTACGACCGGGTGGGGGCCTTCCTGGAAAGCCTCTACCGGAGCTTCGAGGCACCGGACCATCCGCCGAACGTCCTGCTGGTCACACACGGACTGACGATGCGGCTGTTCTGCATGCGCTGGTTCCACTGGTCGGTCGCAGAGTTCGAGTCGCTTTCCAACCCGGGCAACGGGGAGATGCGGGTGCTGGTGCTCGGTGAGGACGGCAAGTACACGCTGGACCGGCCGTTCGAACGCTGGCGCGAACCTGAGCCGTACGGCGTCACCGGATAGGCGCCCCTCCCTGCGAGGGCCCGGGTGTTCAGGCTCCCGTGATAGCGATGTCACCGGCCCAGGGATCCGACCGGCTCGGCGGAAGGGCCTGGGTGGTGCTGGATCCGTTGGCAACGAATTAGAGTGGCAGGGCGATGACCGCTGATTCCTCTCCCGACCGGCGCCTTGAGCGCGCTCTGGCCAGCCTGCGCGGACTGGCGGTGGGGGACGCGCTGGGCTCACAGTTCTTCGTGCCCGCGCATTACCCACTGCTCAAGCGCCGTGAGCTGCCCGACGCTCCCTGGCAGTGGACCGACGACACGGAAATGGCCTGCTCCGTCCTGGCCATCCTCGCCGAGCACCGCCGCATCGACCAGGACGCCCTCGCC
Source organism: Streptomyces atriruber (assembly GCF_001418325.1). Lineage (GTDB taxonomy): Bacteria > Actinomycetota > Actinomycetes > Streptomycetales > Streptomycetaceae > Streptomyces > Streptomyces atriruber. Next base: position 3,099 of record NZ_LIPN01000026.1, read on the forward strand.
CTGTCGTTCGCCGAGCACCATGACTTCGACCGTGGCTACGGCCCTGCCGTGAACCGGCTGCTGCGCCAGGTCAGGGAGGGCGGGGACTGGCGGGAGCTGGCCTCTGCGCTCTTCAAGGGGCAGGGGTCCTGGGGGAACGGCGCTGCGATGCGGATCGCCCCGCTCGGCGCCTGGTACGCGGACGACCCGGAGCAGGCGACGCACCAGGCGGAGATCTCCGCCTACCCCACGCATCAGCATCGCGAGGCGGTGGTCGGGGCGATGGCCGTGGCTGCGGCCGCGGCGCTGGTGGCCGCTCCCGCGGGGCCGCCCGCGCCGAAGGAACTGCTCGACGGGGTCATCGCACTGGTGCCGCGCAGCGCGGTGGGAGCGGGGCTGCGCCGGGCGCGGGACATGCTCGACTACGGCGACGCCGGGACGGTGGCGGCGGTTCTCGGGTGCGGTCGTCGGACGACGGCGCATGACACGGTGCCGTTCGCGCTGTGGTCGGCTGCTCGTGGGCTCGGGGCGTACGAGCGGGCCATCTGGGACACCGCCCGGGTGGGCGGGGACATGGACACGACGTGCGCCATCGTCGGTGGGGTCGTCGCGTCAGGGGAGGGCGGCGCGCCGCCCGAGGAATGGCTGGAGCGCACGGAGGCGCTGCCCGGCTGGGTTTCCGTCGGGGCGGTCTGACTCCGTCGGTCTCCGGGATACCTCGGAGTACCCCGGAGTACCACTGTCACGGTCATGCCACAGGCGGGACCGGGTCGGGGGGCGTTGGTGGGGCATGCGGCTACGCTCGGGCGGGCCGTTAGTTGATCTTGACTCGCGTGCGTTGAACGAGATGCCGGTCCCGGCGCCCCTGCGGCCACCTGTGTGTGGCGTGCTGCGCGCGTGGACCGGCCGGGAGGGGGTCCCGTGTCCGACACGTCAGACGGACGTGACGCAGGAGATGCGCGTGATGCAGAGGCTGCGCGCGGCAAAGGCAGTACGGGTGGCGCAGGCGGTACGGGCGGTGTAAAGGGTGGGGCTCCGTCGGCTGAGGTGCCTCAGCTGGTAGGGGCCGCTCAAGTCGCGGACGCCCCGCAGGCCGGGCGTGCGGGGCGTGGCGCGGGCGGGGCGACCGCTGGGCGTGACTCGTGGGGGCATCCCCTGCCCGCGGAGCACACACCGCTTCTTGCCGATCTGCGCCTCGATCCGCCCGGGCCCGTTCGGACGGCGACGCTCTGGGCGGTGCTGGCGACCGGGCTGCTGAGCATGCTGTTGCTCGGCGACGGGCTGGCGCTGAATCTGCTGATCGTCGCCGTTCCGGCCACGCTCGCTGCCTACTTCGCCGCGCAGAAGGGCGGGCGTCGGCCTCGGCCCTGGTCGCTGGTGTGGGCCGTTGGAGGGCTCGGGCTGTTGGTCGTGCCCGCGTTGCGTGATGCGGGGTGGCCCTCGTTCCTGGCGATCGTCTCCGCGCTTGCGCTCGGCTCGCTCGCGCTGCACGGGAGCCGGACCTGGATAGGCATACTCCTGAGTCCGCTCGGCATCTTCGATGCGATCTTCGCCGGGGTTCGGTGGGGCTGGCGCGGGGTGCGGGAGCGGGACGGTGGGGCTCGTGGTGCGGGGCCTGTGCTGCGTGCCATCGCGGTGACGGCGGTGCTGCTCGTTGTGTTCGGCGCGTTGTTCGCTGGTGCGGACGCCGCCTTCGCGGACCTGCTCGGCGATCTGATACCCGACGCCTCGGTCTCCGGGAGCCCCTGGCGCGTGCTGCTCCTGGTCGCCGGGGTGGTCGGGGCGCTCGCGGTTGCGCACACGGCGGCGTCACCCGTGCGCTGGGACAGGCTCGTGGTGAACCCCGGCCGGGCCCGGGGGCGGGTCGAGTGGGCGTTGCCGCTGATCGTGCTGAACGTGCTGTTCGCGGCGTTCAACGTGGTCCAGCTGACGGTGCTGTTCGGCGGGTACGACACGGTGCTCGACAAGACTGGACTCTCGTACTCCGACTATGCGCGGCAGGGGTTCTGGCAGCTGCTGCTCGCCACTCTGCTCACTCTGGTCGTCATCGTGTTCGCCCTGCGTTGGGCTCCCCGTGACGGTGCTCAGGACCGCACGCTGGTGCGCGCGGTGCTCGGCACGCTGTGCGTGATGACGCTGGTCGTGGTGGCGTCCGCGGTGCGTCGGATGGACATGTACGTGGAGGCGTACGGGCTGACCAGGCTGAGGATCTCGGTCGTCTCGGTGGAGCTCTGGCTCGGCGTGATCGTCCTGTTGATCATGGCCGCGGGTATTTGGGGCGCCCAGTGGCTGCCGCGCGCTGTCGCTGCCAGCGCGGCGGCCGGTGTGCTGGCGTTCGGGCTGCTGTCGCCCGACGCGCTGATCGCCGAGCGGAACGTACAGCGATACGAGGAGACCGGGAAGTTCGACTTCGACTACACGCGCCAGTTGTCCGCGGATGCGGTGCCGGAGCTGGACAAGTTGCCGGAGCCGGAGCGTTCCTGCGCGCTCAAGGACATAGTCGACGGCCTCGAATCCGATGGTGAGCCGTGGTTCGCGACCAGTCTGGGGGAGTCCAGGGCACGGCGGATCATCGAGGAACGGCCAGTCTCTGTGGACCCCGGGTTCTGCGGTGAGAGCAGGGATGACCCCTACAGCTCGTACTGACGTCGTGGTGATGACTGGCGTACTGCCGACGTCGACATATTGGCATGAGTGCATGTGGCGGGGCGCGGGCGCGGGCGCGGGTGTTGGTGCGGGTGCCGCGCCGATCGTGTCGGCACGGCACCCGCTGCCCGTTCCGTCAGCCGCCCGCCGGGCCCGCGGCGCTCGCCGTGCCGGCGAGGGCGTCCAGGTCGCTCTTGCGTACGCGGATCACCAGCGCCGCGGTGATCAGGGCGACCACGGCCATGGCGGCGGCCGGGATGAAGGCGGTCGAGATGCCGTGGGCCAGCACCTCGTGGCTCCAGGGCGCGGGGAGCTCGTGGGTCTTGGCGAACTCGGCCTTCTGCTCCGGTGTGGCGTGGGCCATGAAGTCGGCCACTTGGTCCTTGGCCTCGTTCCGGCTCGCCGTGCCGAAGACCGTGGTGAGGATGGAGAGACCGAGCGAGCCGCCCACCTGCTGGGTGGCGTTGAGCAGGCCGGATGCCGCGCCCGCCTCGTGGAGGGCCACTCCGGAGACGGCGGTCAGTGTCAGGGTCACGAAGTTGAGCCCCATGCCGAAGCCGAAGAGCAGCATCGGGCCGAGCACTCCGCCGAGGTACGAACTGTCCGGGCCGATCAGCGCCTGCCAGCCGAGACCCAGGGCGACGATGGCCGAGCCGGTCACCATGAACGGCTTGGGGCCGAGCACGGGGAGGAACTTCTGCGACAGGGCCGCGCCGACCGCGATGACCACCGTCACCGGCAGGAAGGCCAGGCCCGCCTCGATCGGGGTGTAGTTCAAAATGTTCTGGACGAAGAGAACGATGAAGAAGAACATGCCGAACATCGCGGCGGCCAGGCTGAGCATGATCACATACGTGCCCGAGCGGTTGCGGTCGGCGAACATCCGGAGGGGCGTGATCGGCTCCTTCGCCCGCTGCTCGACGAACACGAAGGCCAGGAGCAGGACGATCGCGGCGCCGAACGAACCCACGGTGATGCTGTCGCGCCAGCCTTCTTCGGAGGCGCGGATGAATCCGTAGACGAGGGAAGCCATGCCGAGCGTCGACGTCAGTGCGCCCAGGATGTCGAAGCGGCCGGGGTGGCGCTCGGATTCATTGATGTAGAGCGGGGTGAGGAAGGCGATCAGGATGCCGATGGGCACGTTCACGAACAGGACCCAGCGCCAGTCGAGCCACTCGGTGAGCATGCCGCCCGCCAGCAGGCCGATGGCGCCACCACCTGCGGAGACGGCCGCGAAGACGCCGAACGCGCGGTTCCGTTCGGGACCTTCGGGGAAGGTCGTCGTGATGAGTGCCAGCGAGGTGGGTGAGGCGATGGCGCCTCCGACGCCCTGCAAGGCGCGCGCGGCCAGCAACTGCCAGGGTTCCTGGGCGAAACCGCCGAGGAGCGAGGCGACCGTGAAGAGGAGGATGCCGGCCATGAAGACGCGGCGGCGTCCCAGGATGTCACCGGCGCGACCGCCGAGCAGCAGCAGTCCACCGAACGTGAGGGTGTACGCGCTGACGACCCAAGTGAGGTCGGTCGTCGAGAAGTTGAGGGCTCCCTGGATGTGGGGGAGCGCGATATTCACAATCGTGGCATCGAGTACCACCATGAGTTGGCAGGCCGCGATGACGGTGAGCGCTAAGCCGGGGTGCCCCTCTCGGCGGGCGGTACCAGGCTTTTGATTCTTCGTCAGCTGAGAGGTGGTCGTCATGATCCCCCACAAGTTCCTTAGTGAACGGACCCGTTCACTGTCAACTACGACGGTAGTGACTCCTCTTGAGTGAACGCAAGCGTTCACTCACCCTTCGTCCGTTCTCCGCCTTTCTTGTGTGCTCGATGGAGAGAAATTGATGGCTACTTCTCGTTGGTCGGCCGCTCCCGCCCGGGCGGTGTCCCCGCGCCGCCGGGGTCCTGTCCTGGAGCGGGCGATCCTCGATGCCGCCCTGGAGCAGCTCAGCACGGTCGGCTGGAGCGGGCTGACGATGGAGGGTGTGGCCGCGGGCGCGCAGACGGGCAAGGCCGCCGTGTACCGCCGCTGGCCGTCCAAGGAGGACCTCGTCGTCGACGCGCTGCGGGCCGGGCTGCCCCGCCTCGACAGCCCTCCGGACCTCGGGAGCGTCCGGGAGGATCTGCTGCGGCTGTGCAAGGAGATGCGGGTCACCATGTTCTCGCGCACCGGCTTCGCCCTGCGTTCGGTGCTTCACGAATGCGACACGGCGACGGCCGAGCGCTTCCATGACGTGATCTTCGAAGGTGTCATCGAGCCGAGCGTCAAGTTGATCAAGGAGGTCGTGCGCCGCGGAATCGAGCGTGGAGAGGTCCGTTCCGGGGGTGTCGATGCGTACGTCTGCGATGTCATTCCGGCGATGTTCATGTACCGCTCGAAGGTGTGCGGAAGCGAATGGCGGGACGATGAATTCGAGGCCTTGATCGACCAGGTGATGGTTCCGCTGCTGCGGCCCTGAGGGTCCGGCCCGTCCGGATATGGGCCTCCGGGGCCGTTCGGCGAGCCTGGGTGTCGCGGGCGGTCCCCGGCGGCGTAGGCTATTGCCGCCATGCCGTACGAAGCACCCACCCACACCGTCGAGCGCTCTTTGCGTGCCACCACCGGAGCGAAGATCGTCGCCGGTGTCGACGAGGTCGGGCGCGGCGCGTGGGCAGGTCCGGTCACCGTCTGTGCGGCGGTCACGGGACTGCGCAGGCCGCCGGAAGGGCTCACCGACTCCAAGCTGATCACTCCCAAGCGGCGCACCGCGCTCGCCGAGGAGCTGGCGGGCTGGGTCACGGCGCACGCCCTCGGTCATGCCTCCCACGAGGAGATCGACGCCCTGGGGATGACGGCCGCGCTGCGGCTGGCCGCGGTGCGTGCTCTGGAGGGGCTGCCGGTCCGCCCGGACGCGGTCATCCTCGACGGGAAGCACGACTACCTCGGTGCTCCCTGGCGGGTTCGTACGGTGATCAAGGGTGATCAGTCCTGTGTGGCCGTCGCCGCTGCTTCGGTCATCGCAAAAGTTCAGCGCGACAAAATGATGGCCGAACTGGGCATCGAACATGCAGACTTCGGTTTTGCGGCCAACGCCGGTTATCCGTCGCCGGTGCACAAGGCCGCGCTGGCGGAGCGGGGGCCCACCCCGTACCACCGGCTCACGTGGGCGTATCTTGATGCGTTGCCTCAGTGGCGGCACCTCAAGAAGGCCCGCAGCTGGGCGGACGGAAATGTTCCGGAAATCGAGGGTCAGCTCGGCTTTGAGTTCTGACGCTTTTCCGGTACTTCCCGTCGCACTCATGTGCCACCCGCCGACGCGAGTCGCATCGGCGTTTGATAGACAACACTTCATGCCTCTCATTCCCGAGGAGCCTCAGATTCACGAGAGTGCCCAGGGTCCCCGCACCGCGCCGACCCCCCGCCCCGTACCCGGCCCGCGTCCCGCGGCACCGCCGCGTCCCGGCCGTCCGGGTCCTGCCCGGCCGATGCCGCCCGCGCAGCGCACGCCGCGTGATGCGGCCGCCAAGCCCGGGCCTCCCGCCCCGGCTGTCCCCGGTCCCGCTGCTTCCGCCGCCGGTCCCGCCGCTTCCGGTGGGCCTGCTGCCGGAGTGTCGGCCGGTGGTCCCGACGCCTCGGCCTCGGTTCCGCAGATCCAGCTGATCCCGGCCTCGGCCGAGGGTGCGCTGGACGCCGCCGAGGAAGCGGTCGACCTCCTTCTCGACTCCGGGCGTGCCCCCGGCGAGGTCCTGGTGATCACCACCGGTGACCCGCACCCGTGGGCCACGCACGAGCTGTCCTTCGGTGAGGCCTCCTACTGGGCCCAGCACGAGGCGGGTGACGACGTCTTCTACGCCGACGCCGCCGCCCTGAACCGTGCCGGGTCCCGGCCCGTGGTCGTCGTCGCCCTCAACGGCGGCAGCGAGGACACCGCGGTCTCGGCCCTGCCGACGGCCCTCACCCGTGCGAGCACCCTGCTGATCGTCTGCGGCGACCCGCAGCGGATCAACGCGATGCTGGGCGCGGGCGTCTGAGACGACTTCCGTCGGCCGAAGTCACGGCTGACGTGGAGCCGTTGAAGCGGAGTCGTGATCGACCGTGCGGTGGTGCCGTCAGGCGCCGACCGCGCGGGAGCGCCGTGTGACGGCCGACGTGTGCCGTGCCGGACATGGCCGGGTCGGTCGTATGCCCGTTGCGTGCCGATTGTGGCCTTCGGCCTGCGCGAGCAGGGGTGCGGGGGCGACGTGAGGACGGCGCGGTCAGCGTGCCGCCGCGCGGCGCAGCACATCGGAGGCAGCCCCTCCGGTGCGTATCGTCGGCACTTCGGTCCCGGTCCCGGGGAACAGCTCGGGCCGTGAACCGACGCTCGGCCGTCGGCCGCCGCGTCCCTCGCCGAGCACCTGCCAGCCGTCGGACGTCAGCGTGATGTACGCACCGCAGCGCAGCCCGTGCAGCGTGCAGGCATCCCGCAGGCCCCACATCCAGGCCCCGTCCTCCTGGGTCCAACGGGCGTCCCCCTCACGGCAGTAGAGCAACACTGCGGTACGCACGGGAGTGCGGCGCCGCAGGTCGTGCGGGATGACCCGACGCAACTGCGCGAGCAGCGCGTTGCGGAAGATCCAGCCGTCCGTCATCGTCGCGCGCCGGCTGAACGAGGCGCTCGCCCGCAGCCGTTCGTCCGGATCCAGCACGGCCACCACGGCCGTCGCCGGGGTCGGCAGATGGCGCGCGTGCAGGCCGCTGACGACCTCTCGCGGGTTGCGCAGCAAGGGAATTCCCGCTGCCGACCACTCGGCGGGCTCGAGGATCCGGGCCAGTCGGTGGGCGGAGTAGGCGGAGTCGGGGAAAAACTCGGCCGACGCCGATTGCTCCGGCATCGATACCGCGCCGGACGAGGCGAATCCGAAGGTCACGGTCCTCCCTTCGGCTACGCGCCCGTACGAGGGCGGGGTCGGTCTGGGGGAGCGCACCACGGCACGGCCCTACCGGACCACGGGCCGCACGGGGAGCGGTTCCAATTGTTCCCGCCGCGATCGCCGGGGGCAATGAACAATCGGCACCGCAAGCCGGTATCGGACGATGCGCTGCTTATATCCCTGCCCACATCGCCGCCCTTCGAGTCCTTCGGGCCGGACGGGTCCACCGCGACCTTCGGGTCGGCCGGGTTCTTCGGTTCCGCGGGGGTACGCAGGTCCGCGGGGATGCGCACTGGCGCGAGGGCCACGCACTGCCGCGAGGGCCACGCGCGGCCCCGTGGCGGATTGGGCGATTGTCAGTGCCATCGGGTTGCATGGGGGCATGGACAACCTGGAGCTCCGCACCGAAGCCGACGCCATCCTCGCCGAGCTCGTCGGCGACCCCGGGGGGTCGGCGCGGCTGCGCGAGGACCAGTGGCAGGCGGTGGCGGCACTGGTCCAGGACCGGCGGCGCGCCCTCGTGGTGCAGCGCACCGGCTGGGGCAAGTCGGCGGTGTACTTCGTGGCGACGGCCCTGCTGCGCCGACGCGGCGCGGGCCCCACGGTGATCATCTCCCCGCTGCTCGCCCTGATGCGCAACCAGGTCGAGTCCGCGGCACGCGCAGGCATCCAGGCCCGCACCATCAACTCGGCCAACCCCGAGGAGTGGGACACCATCTACGGAGAGGTCGAGCGCGGCGAGACCGACGTCCTCCTCGTCAGCCCGGAGCGTCTCAACTCGGTGGACTTCCGTGACCAGGTGCTGCCCAAGCTCGCGGCCACCACGGGTCTGCTGGTGGTGGACGAGGCGCACTGCATCTCCGACTGGGGCCACGACTTCCGGCCGGACTACCGAAGGCTGCGGGCGATGCTCGCCGAGCTCTCGGCCGGCGTGCCGGTCCTGGCCACCACCGCGACGGCGAACGCGCGCGTGACGGCGGACGTGGCCGAGCAGCTGGGCACCGGTGCCGGTGAGGCCCTGGTGCTGCGCGGCGCGCTGGACCGCGAGAGCCTGCGCCTCGGCGTCGTCCAACTGCCCGATGCCGCGCACCGGCTGGCCTGGCTCGCCGAGCACCTGGACGAACTGCAGGGCTCCGGGATCATCTACGCCCTGACCGTCGCCGCGGCCGAGGAGGCCACCGCCTTCCTGCGGCAGCGCGGCTTCGAGGTGGCCTCCTACACGGGACGTACGGAGAACGCCGACCGGCTGCAGGCCGAGATCGACCTCCAGGAGAACCGGGTCAAGGCGCTGGTCGCCACGTCGGCGCTGGGCATGGGCTTCGACAAGCCGGACCTGGGTTTCGTGGTGCATCTCGGTTCGCCGTCCTCGCCGATCGCGTACTACCAGCAGGTGGGCCGTGCGGGGCGCGGGGTGGAGCACGCCGACGTGCTGCTGCTGCCGGGCAAGGAGGACGAGGCCATCTGGCGCTACTTCGCCGACACCGCCTTCCCGCCCGAGGCGCAGGTCCGCCAGACCCTCGCCGCCCTGGCCGACGCGGGGCGGCCGCTGTCCGTGCCGGCCCTGGAGGCCGTGGTGGAGCTCCGTCGCACCCGTCTGGAGACGATGCTGAAGGTGCTCGACGTGGACGGGGCGGTCAAGCGGGTCAAGGGCGGCTGGATCTCCACCGGCGAGCAGTGGGTCTACGACTCCGAGCGATACGCGTGGGTGGCCAGGCAGCGCCAGGCCGAGCAGCAGGCCATGCGGGACTACGTGCGCACGGACGGGTGCCGGATGGAGTTCCTGCGCCGTCAGTTGGACGACGAGGGGGCCGCCCCGTGCGGCCGGTGCGACAACTGCGCGGGTGCCTGGACCGACGCGTCCGTGTCCGAGGACGCGCTGTCGGGCGCGGCCAAGGAGCTCGACCGTCCCGGCGTCGAGGTCGAGCCGCGCAGGATGTGGCCGACGGGCATGGCGGCGCTCGGCGTCGACCTCAAGGGCCGGATTCCGGCCAAGGAGCAGTGCTCCACCGGGCGTGCGCTGGGTCGGCTGTCGGACATCGGCTGGGGCAACCGGCTGCGTCCGCTGCTGGCCGAGGGCGCGCCGGACGGGCGGGTTCCCGACGATGTCCTCAAGGCCTCGGTCGCGGTCCTCGCCGACTGGGCGCGCTCTCCCGGGGGATGGGCGAGCGACGCGGCGGACGCCGCAGCCAGGCCGGTGGGCGTCGTGGCCGTGCCGTCATTGGCCCGTCCGCAGCTCGTCGGCTCCCTCGCCCAGGGGATCGCGGACGTCGGTCGCCTCCCCTTCCTGGGGACCCTGGCGTACGAGGGTCCCGGCGGCGCGCACGCGGCGCGCCGCAGCAACTCCGCCCAGCGTCTGCGGTCGTTGTCCGACGCCTTCAGCGTCCCGGAGGAGCTGGCGGCCGCGCTGGCCGCCTCGCCGGGGCCCATCCTGCTCGTGGACGACTACACCGACTCGGGCTGGACCCTCGCGGTCGCGGCCCGCCTCCTGCGGCGGTCGGGCAGCGCGGAGGTGCTGCCGCTGGTGCTCGCCGCGGCGGGCTGAGCCTCCCGCTCCGAGGTCCCGCGCCGGGGTTCCCGAGCCGCTCCCGGGAAGGGAACTCGGCACGGGAGTCCGGCACGGAAATCCGGTACCGCGGCGTCAGCTCACGGACGGCTCGTCAGGTAGCCGCCCATGGAGGTGAAGTACTCCGTCGCGGGCAGCTCCCGGCCGTCCTCGGTCCGTACGCGCGTGATGGCCAGTCCGTGGTTGCGGCCGTTGCGGGCGTCGGCGCCCGCGACGATCACCACGCCCTCGCCCTCGCGGTAGAAGATCCGGCCCGGCGTGCCGCCGTAACGGCCCTCGGACACCACCGCGGAGACGACCTCCAGCCGCTTGCCCTTGTGGAAGGCGAAGGCGCTCGGGTAGGGCGCGGACTGGGCGCGGACCAGGCGCTCGAGGTCCTCGGCGGGCCAGTTCCAGTCGATGCGGATGTCCTCGGCGGACCGCTTGTGGAAGAAGCTCGCCTGGGAACGGTCCTGCTTGGTGAACTCCGTCTGCCCGGCGGCGATGAGGTCGAGCGCGCCGATGGTGACCGGGGCGATGAGGTCGACGGTCTTGTGGAAGAGATCGGTGGCGGTGTCCTTCGGGCCGACCGCGACCGCCTCCTGCCGGACGATGTCGCCGGCGTCGAGCTCGTCGTCCATCATGTGCGCGGTGACGCCCACTTCGGGCTCGCCGTTGATCATCGCCCAGATGATCGGGGAGAACCCGGCGTACTTCGGCAGCAGCGAGTCGTGGACGTTCAGCGTGCCGTGGCGCGGGAGGCCGAAGATGCGCGGGGGGATCCAGGTGCGCCAGTTGTTGGCGACGATGATGTCCGCGTCCGCCTCCTTGAGGCGCTCGAACAGCTCGTCGTCGTCAGGACGGTTGCGGATCAGCACCGGAACGCCGTGCTCCGCGGCGAGGTCGGCGACGGAATCGCTCCAGATCTTCTCGTACGCGTGCTCGCTCTTGGGGTGCGTCACCACCAGCGCCACGTCGTGCTCGGAGTCCAGGAGGGCTTGCAGGGTGCGGTGCCCCCAGGTCTGGTAACCGAACATGACGACCCGCATGGGGGTTCCTCCTCAGGGCAGGGAATGACTGACGATAAGTAAAGCAAGGCTTACCTTAGTATGCAACGAGTCTACCCGGCACCCCAGTTGAAGGGGCCGGTCGCCCGTCCAGTAAGCCCCCCTGCCCGTTTTGCCCGGTCGACAGTCGCGTCGGATTAGCTTAGGCTCACCTAAGTTCGAGTGGGTGGCTCTGCCGACGTGCCCGCTTTCTGTACTTTCCCCCACGCCTGACAGGCGACTTCCCCGCACGATGGGAGTGACATGTCACAGGTTCTTCCTGGCGACGACGCACCACTGGTCCACGACCTCATTGGCATCGGCTTCGGCCCCTCCAATGTGGCGATGGCGATCGCGCTGAGCGAGCACAACGCAAGCGTCGGCAGGGAGGAGACGGTCACCGCTCACTTCTTCGAGCAGCAGTCGAGCTTCGGCTGGCACCGCGGCATGCTGATCGACGACGCGACCATGCAGGTGTCCTTCCTCAAGGACCTGGTGACGCAGCGGAACCCGACCAGTGAGTTCAGCTTCCTCTGCTACCTGAAGAGCAAGGGTCGCCTGACCGACTTCATCAACCACAAGAACCTGTTCCCGCTGCGGGTGGAGTTCCACGACTACCTGGAGTGGGCCGCCGCCAAGGTCGACGACCAGGTCTCCTACGGCCACGAGGTCGTCGGCGTCACGCCGTTCGTCCACGAAGGGGTCGTGGAGTACCTGGACGTCACGGTCCGTTCGGCGGAGGGTCTCGCGGTCCACCGGGCCCGCAACCTCGTCATAGGCACCGGCCTGCGTCCCCTCATGCCGGAAGGCGTGGAGCGCGGCGAGCACGTCTGGCACAACTCCGAACTGCTCACCAAGGTCGACGGCCTGGAGGGCACCTCGCCCTCTCGCTTCGTCGTCGTGGGCGCCGGTCAGAGCGCCGCCGAGAACGTCGCCTACCTGCACCGCCGCTTCCCCGAGGCCGAGATCTGCGCGGTCTTCTCGCGCTACGGCTACAGCCCCGCGGACGACAGCAGCTTCGCCAACCGGATCTTCGACCCCGATGCCGTCGACGAGTACTTCGACGCCCCCGAGGACGTCAAGCAGCGGCTGATGGGCTACCACGGCAACACCAACTACTCCGTGGTGGACATCGATCTGATCGACGACCTGTACCGGCAGATGTACCGGGAGAAGGTCCTCGGCACCGAGCGCCTCCGCTTCCTCAACGTGTCCCGCCTCACCGGCGTCAAGGAGACGTCCGACGGGGTCCGCGCCACCGTGAAGTCCCTCGTCACGGGCGAGGAGAACCCCGTGGACGCCGACGTCGTGGTCTTCGCCACCGGCTACAGCCCCGCCGACCCCGTCGGCCTCCTCGGTGAGGTCGCGGACCGCTGCCTCCGCGACGACGAGGGCCGCGTCCGCGTCGAGCGCGACTACCGCGTGGCCACCGACGCCGACCTGCGGTGCGGCATCTACCTCCAGGGCGGTACGGAGCACACGCACGGCATCACGTCGTCGCTGCTGTCCAACATCGCGATCCGGGTCGGCGAGATCCTGGACTCGGTGCGCGAGCGCAGCGCCGCATCCGCCGGGGCCCGCCCGGTCGCCGGTGAGACGGGCAGCGCCGCGCGCTAGCCGGTCCGAGGGGCCTGTCGGCGGGACCTCCCCGTCCGCCGGGAGGCCCCGTCGGCCGTACGGCACGATCCGATCAAAGGGACAACGGATCAAAGGGATAACGTACGTCGACATGTGCACGACTGCAGTGGAGCGCCCCGTGCCGAGGGGCGCAACGGACACCCGTCGACGGCGGGTCGTGGGGCTCGGCGTCCTCGCCGTCGTCCTGGTGATCGCGGCGGCGGTGTCGCTGGCCGTCGGGGCGCGCGCGCTGACCCCGGCCGAGGTGTGGCACGGGCTGTTCGCCGCGCCGGAATCGGACCAGCGGCTCACCGAGATCCGGCTCATCGTGCAGACCGTGCGGGTGCCGCGGACGGTGCTCGCCGTGGTGGCGGGCATCGCGCTCGGCGTCGGCGGCGCGCTGATCCAGGGATACACCCGCAACCCCATCGCGGACACGGGCCTGCTGGGCGTGAACGCCGGTGCGTCCTTCGCCGTGGTGACGGTGGTCGCCGTGTTCGGGTTCTCCAACCCGTTCCAGTACGTCTGGTTCGGCTTCGCGGGGGCGGCCGTCGCCGGTGTCGTCGTGTTCGGCCTCGCGAGCCTCGGCCGCGGGGCCGGCAATCCCCTGACGCTCGCCCTGGCCGGGCAGGGCATCACGGTGTTCCTCGCGGCGATGACCACGGCCGTCTCCCTCTCGGACCAGAAGTCCCTGAACGCACTGCGGTTCTGGAACGCGGGCTCCGTGGCCGGTGTCGGATTCGATGTGATCTGGCCGGTGACCGCGTTCATCGCGGTCGGACTCGTCCTGGCCCTGACCACGCTGCCCGCCCTCAACCTGCTCAACCTGGGCGAGGACGTGGCACGGGGGCTCGGGGTGAACATCGCGTTCAGCCGGACCGTCGGCATCCTCGCCATCACCCTGCTGGCCGGGGCGGCGACGGCGGCCTGCGGCCCCATCGCCTTCCTCGGTCTGATGGTGGCCCACGTGGCCCGGTATCTGACCGGCCCCGACTACCGCTGGCTCGTGCCGTACGCGGGAGTGCTCGGCGCGGTCGTCCTGCTGGTCTGCGACATCGTGGGCCGACTGGTGGTGCGGCCCGCCGAGTTGGAGGCCGGGGTCGTCGTGGCCCTGCTCGGGGCTCCGTTCTTCGCGGTCCTGGTCTGGCGAGGAAAGTTCAAGAACGCATGAACGAGACAGATGTGAAGCCCGCGGTGACGCCGGGCGTGCGGCTCGGCCCCATGTCGTTCGTGTGGCGGCCCTGGCTCGTCCTCGTCACGCTGCTGCTGATGACGGCGACCTTCCTGGTGTTCTGCCTGTCCATCAGCATCGGCGACTTCCCCATCGGGCTGTCCCGGGTGATCGCCACGCTGGTCGGCCGCGGTGAACAGGTCGACGAGTTCGTCATCATGGATCTGCGGATGCCGCGGGCCCTGGCCGGACTCGTCGTGGGGATCGCGCTGGGCGTGTCCGGCGCGATCACGCAGTCGGTCGCGCGCAACCCGCTGGCCAGCCCGGACATTCTGGGGATCACCGGCGGCGCGAGCGCGGTCGCGGTGTTCTCGGTGACGGTGTCGGGCGGGACCGCCGCGGCGGTCATCGACTCCGTGGGGCTGTCGGCGGCGGCGCTCGCCGGTGGCCTCTGCACGGGCCTGCTCGTGTACTTCCTGGCGTGGCGCCGCGGGGTCGACGGCTTCCGGCTCATCCTCATCGGCATCTCGGTGAGCGCCGTGACGCAGGCGATCACCACCTGGCTCCTCGTCTCGGCCGACATCAGGGATGTGGCCCGCGCCCAGGCGTGGTTGGTCGGCTCGCTGGAGAACCGGTCCTGGGACGAGGTCTGGGTGGCGCTCTGGTGCTCGCTCGCCCTCCTGGTCGTCGTGGCCGGTGCCGCGTTCCAGTTCAAGCCGATGCATCTCGGCGACGACATCGCCGCGGGGCTCGGTGTCCGCTTCGCGCGGGTGCGTGCGGTGCTGCTGCTGTGTGCGGTGCTGTTGGCGGCCGTGGCGGTGAGCGCGGCGGGACCGGTCCCGTTCGTCGCGCTGGTGGCGCCCCAGGTGGCGATGCGGATCGCGCGCCGTCCGACGCCGCCGATGATCGCTTCCGGCCTGGTCGGGGCGCTGCTGCTGATCGGCAGTGACCTGACCGCGCGAGCGGTGCTGCCGAACAATCTCCCCGTCGGCGTGGTGACCGCCGCGATCGGCGGCCCCTTCCTCGTCTACCTGTTGGTACGGGCGAACCTCAAATAGCTGGTACAAAGGTGAGGCAAACCTAATATTAGGGGGGCTTGTGGCCGCTCAGTACATCACCGAGATCGAGCCGACGGTCGAGGACGCCGCACGGCTTGCCGCCAGGGGCGTCTCGGTCGGATACGGCAGCCGTACCGTCATCGACGACCTCGACGTGTCGATCCCGCCCGGGGTGATCACGACGATCATCGGCCCCAACGGCTGCGGCAAATCGACCCTGTTGCGCACGCTGACGCGACTGCTCAAGCCGGTCAGCGGCTCGGTCGTGCTGGACGGCCAGGACATCGTGAAGCTCAAGACCCGCGAGGTGGCGAAGAAGCTCGGGCTGCTGCCCCAGACGCCCGTCGCCCCGGAGGGCCTCACGGTGGCCGATCTGGTCGCCAGGGGGCGTCACCCGCACCAGAGTTGGCTGCGCCAGTGGTCGTCGGACGACGCCGGTGTCGTGGAGCGCGCGCTGGCCATGACCGGCGTCTCCGATCTGGCGGACCGGCCCGTCGACTCGCTGTCCGGCGGGCAGCGCCAGCGCGTCTGGATCTCCATGACCCTGGCCCAGGGCACCGATCTGCTGCTCCTCGACGAGCCGACCACGTATCTGGACCTGGCGCACGCGATCGACGTACTGGACCTGGTGGACGATCTGCACGAGTCGGGGCGCACCGTGGTGATGGTGCTGCACGACCTCAACCTGGCCACGCGGTACAGCGACAACCTCATCGTGATGAAGGCGGGTGCGATCCTGGCGCAGGGGCATCCCCGTGAGGTGATCACCGCGGATCTGCTGCAGGAGGCGTTCGGGCTGCGCGCGCGGGTCGTGGACGACCCGGTGGGCGACCGGCCGCTGATCGTGCCGATCGGTCGTACGCACGTCCAACTCGACTGATCCCACCGAGGAAGAGCCAGGTAAGGCTAGGCTAACCTCACCTCTGCAAGGTAAGGTTTGGCTGCCCTGAGACCGGGGCGCAGCGGTCAGCGCGAAAGCAAGGGAATCCGGATGCTCCTCCACCGAACGACGCTCATGAAGCCCCGGCGGCGGCTGGCGGCCGTACTGACCGCCACGGCCCTCGGTGTCGGCCTGCTCGCGGGATGCGGTTCCGACTCGGGCGACGACGCGAGCGACAACACTCCGGCGGCCGCCACCGGCGGCAAGTTCCCGGTCACCGTGGAGCACGCGTTCGGGTCCACGAAGGTCGAGAAGGCCCCGAAGCGCGTCGTCACCGTCGGCTACACCGACGACCAGACCGCCCTGGCGCTCGGTACGAAGCCGGTCGGCATGGTCGACCAGTACCCGAACCCGGAGGGCAAGTCCCCCGACATCAACACCCAGTGGCCCTGGGTGAAGGACAAGTGGGGCGACACCAAGCCCGACGTCATCATGAAGAACGGCGACTCCGGCCCCAACTACGAGAAGATCGCCGCCCTGCGCCCGGACCTGATCATCGCGGTGTACTCCGAGATCGACAAGGCCGCCTACGACAAGCTCTCCCAGATCGCCCCGACGGTGGGCCGCACCAAGGGCGAGAAGGAGCTCTTCAGCGCTCCCTGGCAGGACAACGCGGTACACATCGCCAAGGCGCTCGGCAAGGAGGACGAGGGCAAGAAGCTCGTCGAGGGCATCGAGGACAAGCTGGCCGCGGCCAAGAAGTCGCACCCGAAGTTCGCGAACCAGACCTCCGTCGCCCTGTCCTGGTACAAGGACTCCATCAACCCGTTCACCTCGAAGGACGTCCGCGGGCGGCTTCTGACGGGCATGGGCTTCAAGTACCAGACGAAGATCGACAAGATCGCCGGCGGCAAGTTCTCCACCGAACTCTCGCCCGAGCGCACCGACCTGGTCGACGTCGACCGCATCGTCGTCATCAACGACAAGGCGGACACCGAGGCGCTGAAGAAGTTCAAGCTGTTCGCCAACCTGGACGCCGTGAAGAAGGGCAACGTGTCCTACCTGCTGGACAGCGAGGGCCCGGCGGTCGGCGCCGCGATGTCGCAGGGCACCGTACTGTCCCTGCCGTACGCGATCGACGAGCTCGTCAAGTCGGTCGAATAGATCGGTCGAACAGAGATGACGTTCCACCTGTCCCGTCCCCGGCTCGACTTGGTCTTCGTGTGAGCACTGCCGAATCACCCACCGCTGAAACACCCTCGACCGACACCCCCGCCGCCGACGCGGGCGCCGCCCCGGCGACGCTGCGCACGGCGTCGGGACGCGAGGCCACCCGGTGGGTCTCGGCCCACTGCCGCGAAGTCCCATGGCTGACGACCGCCACCGTGTTCACCACGGTGGCGGGCGCGGCGCTCCAGGTCCTCCCGGTGCTCCTGCTCGGCCGGGTGGTCGACGGAGTCGTCGAGGGCGAAGGGCGTTCGGTCCTCGTCACGATCGGTGTGCTGATGGGGGTCGCCGCGCTGCTCGGCGCGGTGGCCACCGCGGCCTCGACCTATCTGATCGGCCGCCTGGGCGCGGATCTCCTCGCGCGGCTGCGGGAAGGTGCCGTCCGTGCGGTGCTCGGCATGCCGAGCACGCGGATCGAGCAGGTCGGCCGCGGAGACGTGCTCTCCCGGGTCGGCGACGACGTGGCCGTGCTGTCCAAGGGCATCCGGACGGCCATCCCCACGGTGTTCTCGGCGGGCGTGCTGGTCTTCATCGCCACGGTCGGCATGTTCGGCCTGGACTGGCGGCTCGGCCTCGCGGGCGCCGCCGCGCTGCCCGCGTACGCGCTGGCCCTGCGCTGGTACCTGCCCCGCTCCGCCCCGCTCTACCGCAAGCAGCGCATCGCCCAGGCCGACCGCGCGCAGGCGCTGATCAGCGGCCTGAACGGGATCGACACCGTGCGCGCGTACCGCCTGGAGGACGACGTCCGGGAGAAGGTCACCGCGGAGTCCTGGCGGGTGCGCAACCTCGGCGTCGACGTGTTCCGGTTCTTCGGGCGGTTCGTGGGCCGGGAGAACCGTGCCGAGTTCATCGGACTCGTCCTCATCCTCGTGGTGGGATACGCCCTCTTGGAGGCCGACGCCGCCAGCCTGGGCGAGGTGTCGGCGGCCCCGCTGATGTTCCACCGCCTGTTCACCCCGCTCGGCGCCATCATGTTCACCTTCGACGAGGCGCAGAAGTCGGGCGCCAGCCTCACCCGCCTCGTCGGGGTGCTCGGGGAGTCCGCGGAGGAGCGGCTCGTGGGCGACACGTCCGTCGCGCCGGCCGACGCCGTGGCGCACCAGGTGACGGTGGAGGGGCTGACGTTCAGCTATCCCGACACCGATGAACCGGTGCTCAAGGACGTCGACCTGGTGATCCCGGCAGGTGGTTCGCTCGCTCTCGTGGGGGCGACGGGCGCGGGCAAGTCGACGCTGGCCGCGCTGATCGCGGGCATCGGTACCCCGCAGGCGGGCTCGGTGCGCATCGGGGCGCACGACCTGGGCGGCCTCGACGAGGCCGGGGCGCGGGCCCTGGTGAGCATCCTGACGCAGGAGACGCACGTGTTCTCGGGCCCGCTCGCCGAGGACCTGCGGCTCGCCGCGCCGCAGGCCACCGACGTCGAACTCATGGACGCGCTGCGCACGGTGGGCGCCGCGGGCTGGGTCGAGGCGCTGCCCGAGGGGCTCGACACCACGGTCGGCGAGGGCGGCGAGCGGCTGGACGTCACCAAGATCGCGCAGATCGCCCTGGCCCGCCTGGTCCTCGGCCGGGCGCCGGTGGTCGTGCTCGACGAGTCGACCGCGGAGGCGGGCAGCGAGGGCGCCGCCGAGCTGGAGCGTGCGGTCCTTGCCGCGTGCGCGGGGCGGACGACGCTCTTCGTGGCGCACCGGCTGACACAGGCCATGGCCGCGGACCGGATCGCCGTGCTCGACGCGGGGCGCGTGGTGGAGCAGGGCACCCACGACGAGTTGGTGGCACTGGGCGGCCGGTACGCACGACTGTGGCGGGCCTGGCGCGAGGGTAGTTAGGCAACCCTAATTTAGGTTAGCCTAACTGCGATTACCTGGAAGGGACGCTGTGTCTTCGATGATGGAACCGAGCGCTCGCCTCGTGCTGCTTTCCCCCGCCCGCCTGGCCGATGTGCGTCGGCGCGCAGGCGACTACTCCGACCGGACCGTCGCTGAGGCGTGCGCCATCGGTCTCGCGTACTGGGCGACGGGCCTGAGCCCCGAAGGCATCGATCTCACCCCGAGCACGCTCTTCGCCGACGTCCTCGGCTGGGTCGACAACGGCGGTACCGGGCCCGGCAGTCAGGACGCGGGCGCACAGGGCAGGCACGTCCCCGTCCCCGACGGCGTCGAGCCGCACGAAGCACAGCTCGCGCTCGACGACCTCGCCGACTTCCCCGACCGGCCGCTCGGCAGCATAGGCCCGGTCAGCGCCGAGGCACGCCTGAAGACCCTGGCCGAGTGGAACGACACCCACGCCGACCGGGCCCGCCCGACCCTCGTCGAGATGTTCCTCGAACAGGCGCGGGCCAGGCCGGACGCCATCGCCGTCGTCGACGAGCACCGGTCGCTGACCTACCGTGAGGCCGCCGAGCGGTCCGCCCAGTTGGCCCACCACCTCATCGCGCGCGGCCTCGCCCCCGAACAGGTCGTCGGCATCTCGCTGGGCCGCTCCGCCGACATGGTCGTCGGCCTGCTCGCCGTGCTCCGGGCGGGCTGCGCCTTCGTGCCGCTCGACCCGCAGTGGCCCGCCGCGCGCCGCTCCGTCGTCATCGAGGACGCCCGCGTCGTCCTCCAGCTCAACTCCTCGGGCGAGCACGACCCGCAGGAACCCGATGCCGTCGCCGTCGACCTCGCCGACTGGGCGTTCGGCGCCCTGCCCACCGAGGAGACCGGGGTCTCCGTGGCCGGTGACTCCCTCGCGTACGTGATCTTCACGTCCGGCTCGACCGGGCGGCCCAAGGGCGCGATGATCCGGCACGAGGCGATCAGCGAGCGCCTGCTCTGGCAGGTCGACGAGATCCTGCACTTCGGCCACGACGACGCGTCGCTGTTCAAGGCGCCGCTGTCGTTCGACATCTCCATCAACGAGATCTTCCTGCCGCTGGTCTGCGGCGCCCGCCTGGTCGTCCTGCGGACCGGCGGCGAGCGCGACCCGCACCACCTGCTGAGCGTGATCGCCGAGCAGCGCGTCACCTTCACGTACCTCGTGTCGTCCATGCTGGACGTGCTCCTGGAGATGGCGGGCGACTCCGGCCGCCTCGACAGCCTGCGCCACGTCTGGTGCGGCGGCGAGGTGCTCACCCCCGAGCTGTACGAGCGGTTCCGCACCCGGCTCGCCATCCCGATGTACCACGGCTACGGCCCGGCCGAGACGACCATCGGCGTCTCGCACGTCATCTACCGGGGCGAGGCCGAGCGCCTCTCGACGTCCATCGGCAGGGCCAACCCCAACACCCAGCTGTACGTCCTCGACGACGAGCTGCGCCCGGTCCCGGTCGGGGTCGGCGGCGAACTGTACGCAGGCGGCCTCCTCCTGGGCCGCGGCTACGTCAACGCGCCCGGCCTGACCGCCTCCCGGTTCGTCGCCAACCCCTTCGCCTCGGACGGGTCCCGGCTCTACCGCACCGGCGACCTCGCGCGGTTCGCCCCCGACGGATCCCTCGACTTCCTCGGCCGGGCCGACAACCAGATCAAGATCCGCGGCATGCGCCTGGAGATCGAGGACGTCGAGGTCGGCCTCGCCGAGCACCCCCGCGTCCGCCACACCTGCGTCGTCGCCAGGAAGAACACCGCGGGCGGCACCTACCTGGTGGGCTACGTGATCCCCGCCGCGGGCAGCGAGAACCTGCGGGCGGACGAGGTCAAGGCGTGGGCCGTCGACCACATGGTCGAGTACATGGTGCCCACCCACATCGTCGTGATGGACGCGTTCCCGCTCACCGCGAACGGCAAGCTCGACCGGAACGCGCTGCCCGAGCCCAGCACGGCGACCGGCGCGGTCGCCCCGCCCACCACCGAGAACGAGCGCGTGGTCTGCGCGGCCGTCGCCGCGGTGCTGCAGCTGGACGAGGTCGGCGTCGACCAGGACTTCTTCCAGCTCGGCGGCGACAGCATCCTGACGATCTCGCTGCTGAGCGCGCTGCGCGAGGCGGGGCTCTACGTCACGGCGCGGCAGATCTTCACCCACGGCGTCGTGGGCGCACTGGCGGCGGTCGCGAGCCGCGAGGACGTCTCCACCGTGGACCACGGCGACGTCGCGACCGGCGCCGTCGTGGGCTCGCCCATCGTGCAGTGGCTCGGCGAGACCACCGACGCCGTCGACGGCTTCGTCCAGTCGGTGGTCCTCAACACCCCGCAGGACCTGACTGCCGAAGCGCTCGACGAGATGCTCGGCGCCGTCCTCGGACGGCACGACATGCTGCGCGCGAAGCTCGTGCGCGGCGACCACTGGAGCTTCGACATCCCCGAGGCCGACCGGACCGCCCCGGGGCCGGTGTGGCAGGAGAGCGACCGGCCGCTGGACGCGTGCGTCGAGCTCGCCACCGCCGGGCTCGACCCGGACGGCGGCGCGATGCTGCGCGCCGTCTGGCGCCGCGCGGAGAACCAACTGGTCGTCGTCGTCCACCACGTCGTGATCGACGGCGTGTCCTGGCGGGTCCTGATGGAGGACCTGGCCACGGCGTGGCGCCAGATCGCTTCCGGCGACCCCGTCGAACTGCCCCCGGTCGGCACGTCGTTCCGGCGCTGGACACAGCTCCTGGAGCGCGCGGGCTTCGAGGCCGACCGCGACCACTTCCAGCAGCCCCTGCCGGGCGCCGACCGGCCGGTGGGCCGACGCGCGCTGTCCGCCGCCGACACCGTCGCACGCGAGCGGATCCAGACCGTCACGGTCGGCCCCGAGATCACCGCCGCGCTCCTCGGCGAGATCCCCGCCAAGTTCCACGCGGGCGTCAACGACGTGCTCCTGACCGCGCTCGCCGTCGCCCTCGCCCGGTGGCGCCGCGACCTCGGACAGGACCAGACGTTCGCCCACATCGAACTGGAGGGCCACGGCCGCGAGGGACGCTTCGTGGCGGACGCGGCCGGTTTCGAGCCGGAACTCTCGCGCACCGTCGGCTGGTTCACCACGCTGTTCCCGGTGACCGTGGACCCCGGCGCCGCGCCCGACCTCACCGCCCCCGAGTACCTCGCCGCCGCGCTCAAGGCGGTCAAGGAAGACCTCTCCCGGGTGCCGAGCAACGGCATCTCCTACGGCGCCCTGCGCTACCTCGCGGGCACCGCGTTCGACACGCCCGCGCCCCAGGTGCTCTTCAACTACCTGGGCCGCTTCGACGCGGGCGCCTCCGGGGACTGGCAGCTCACGGGCGCCACCGGCCAGCTGGGCGAGAAGCGCGACCCGAACATGCGCCTGCCGCGCGCCCTGGAGTTCAACGCCATCGCCGAACCGGCCTCGACCGGCGGCGAGTACGAACTGGTCACCACCGTCTCCTGGCCCGACGGCATGTTCACCGAAGCGGACATCGCGACGCTCGGCGGCTACTTCCGCGTGGCCCTGGCCGGTCTCGCCGCACTCGACGAGGGCGGTCACACCCCCAGCGACTTCCCCCTGGTGCCGCTCACCCAGGCCGACGTCGACGACCTGGACGGCCCGGCGCTGCGGGACGTCCTGCCGCTGACCCCGCTGCAGGAAGGCCTGTACTTCCACTCGGTCTTCGACGACGAATCGGCGGGCGCGTACGTCGAGCAGCAGCTCCTCACGCTGGACGCGGCGGACGGCGACGTGGACGCCGACCGGCTCGCGGCCGCCGCCACCCGGCTGCTCGCGCTCTACCCGAACCTGGCCGCACGCTTCACGGCCCTCGCCGACGGCCGCGTGGTCTCCGTCCTGGAGAACGGCGTCCGGGCGCCCTTCACGACCGTGGACCGCCCCGGCATCACCGACGAGGAGATCCGCGACCTCGCCGAGCGGGACCGCCGCGCCGGGTTCGACCTGGCCACCGGACCGCTGATGCGGTACACGCTCGTCCGGGCCGGTGGCGGCCGCACCGTCCTGGTGCAGACCGTGCACCACATCATCGCCGACGGCTGGTCGGTCCCGCCGATGCTGCGCGCGCTCCTCGCCGAGTACCACGCGCCGGGCACCGTGTACCCGGTCGGCGGCTTCCCCGACTACGTGCACTGGCTCGCCGGGCGGGACGACGACGAGAGCGACCGGGTGTGGCGCGAGGAGCTCGCCGAGCTGCCGGGTCCCTCACTGGTCGCCGACGGCCACACCCCCTCGGACCGGTTCGCCGACACGGCCGTCGAGGCCGAGGGCGACGTCGACGCGGCCGTCCGGTCCGCCGGTGTGCCCCTGAGCGTCGCCGTGCACAGCGCCTGGGCGGTGACGCTCGGCGGCATCCTGCACACCGACGACGTCGTGTTCGGCTCCACGGTGTCCGGACGCGACGCGGACGTGCCCGGCATCGGCGACATGGTGGGCCTGTTCATCAACACGATCCCCGTACGGGCCCGTTGGACGGGCGCGACCACGGCGGGCGACCTGCTCGCCTCGGTGCGGGAGCACCAGAGCGCCGTCCTGCCGCACCAGCACGTGTCGCTCGCGCGGATCGGCCGCCAGGCGGGCGCCGGTTCGCTGTTCGACACCCTCGTGGTGTTCGACGTGGCGACCGACGTGCAGAGCCTGCGGACCCCCGACGCCGAGCTCGTCATCACCGACATCGTGAACGAGGGCGCCCCGCACTACCCGCTCACGCTGGTCGTGGAGCGCGCGCTCGACGGGCGTCCGCGCTTCAACCTGATCTACGACGGCGAGCTCCTCGGCGAATCCACCGCCCAGGAGATCCTGCGCACCTTCTCCCTGACCCTCACCGGCCTGCTCACCCGGCCGGACGCCCTGGTCGACGAGGTGAAGCCCGCGGACACCCGGCGCCCGGAGCGGATCGAACCGACGACCCTGGGCGGCCTCTTCGACGCCGCCGCGCGCCGCGATCCGGCGGCCACCGCCGTCACCCAGTGCGCGCTCGACGGCGCCACCCGGTCGCTGACGTACGGCGAACTGGCCGACGCCAAGAGCGAGTTGGCGGCGACGCTGCGCGCGGCCGGGGTCGGCCCCGGCAAGCGCGTCGCCGTCGCCGTCCCGCGCTCCGTCGAGCAGGTGGTCGCGCTGGTCGCGATCGTCTCCGCGGGCGGCGCCTACGTACCGCTGGACCTGGCCTACCCGGACGAGCGCCTGGAGTACGTCCTCGCCGACGCCGCCCCGCAGGTCGTCCTCGTCGACCGCGAGCAGCGCGACCGCTTCACCGGACTCCTGGACCGGGCGGGCGTATCCGCCCGCGTCCTCGTCCAGGGCGACGCACCGCCGCAGGACACCGACGGGTCCGCCGACGCGCCTGCTGCTGAGGCCCGCTGGAACGATCCCGCGTACGTGATCTACACGTCCGGCTCGACCGGCCGCCCCAAGGGCGTCGTCGTACCGCACTCCAGCGTCGTGACGCTGCTCGCCAACACCCGGCCCGACATGGGCTTCGGGCCGCACGACGTGTGGGTGCAGTTCCACTCCTTCTCCTTCGACTTCGCGGTCTGGGAGCTGTGGGGCGCGCTGGCACACGGCGGTGAGCTGCTGGTTCCGGAGTACGCGCTGACCCGCTCACCGGTCGACTTCCACCGGCTCGTCCGCGAGCGCGGCGTGACCGTGCTCAACCAGACGCCGTCGGCGTTCTACCAGTTCATCGAGGCCGACCGGCACGCCGGCGAGCCGGTGACCGCGCTGCGCCGGATCATCTTCGGCGGCGAGGCGCTGGACCTCGGCCGACTGCGCGGCTGGGTCGAGCGGCACGGCACCGCGTCGCCCGAGCTGGTCAACATGTACGGCATCACCGAGACCACCGTCCACGTCACCCACCGGGTGCTGACCGATGCCGACTTCGGCTCCCCGGGCCGCGGCGACGAGGTCAGCCCGATCGGCGGCCCGATCCCCGGCCTGGTCACCTACCTGCTCGACGACCGGCTCCGGCCGGTGCCGCCTGGCCGGGTCGGCGCCATCTACGTCGCGGGCGACCAGGTGGCGCTCGGCTACCTCGGCAGGACCGGCCTCACCGCGGGCCGGTTCGTGGCGAACCCGTTCGCGGACGACGGCTCCCGGATGTACCACACGGGCGACCTGGCCCGACGCACGCTGGACGGCGAGCTGGAGTTCGCGGGCCGCGCCGACGACCAGGTGCAGCTCAAGGGGTTCCGGATCGAGCTCGGCGAGGTCGAGTCCGCGCTCAGGGAGCTCGACGGGGTGGTCGACGTGGCCGTCACCGTCGCCGACAGCGGCGACCACCTGGTCGCGCACGTCGTGGGCCGCGTGCCCGACGACCTCGCGGGCCTGCTCGCCGCGAAGCTGCCCGTGCACATGGTGCCGGGCCGGGTCCTTCCGGTCGACGCCCTGCCGCTGACGGTCAACGGCAAGCTGGACCGCAAGGCGCTGGCCGAGAGCGCCGCGCACGACGACAGTGCCCCCGTCGCGGCCGCCGGTGATTCCGCGCTCGCCGCCCTGGTCGGCATCTTCGCCGAGACGCTGCCCGGCTCCGCCGCCGTGGACGGGGACACCGACTTCTTCATGGCGGGCGGCGACAGCATCGTCGCCATCACGGTGATCAACCGTGCGAGGGCGCTCGGCCTGCCGATCGCGCCCCGCGACGTCTTCCTGTTCAGGACGCCGCGCGCGCTCGCCGAACACCTGGGGTCGAGCGCGCCGCAGGCCGCGGCGCCCGCCCCCGAACGCCGCGAGGACGGCCCCCTCCCGCCGACGCCGATCATCCTGCGCCAGCGCGAACTGGGCGGGTCCCTCGACCGGTTCGTCCAGGCCAGGACCCTCGCGGCCCCCGACGGCACCGGATTCGCCGACGCCGCGCGCGCCGCGAACGCCGTCGTGGCCGCCCACCCGGCCCTGCGGATGCGGCTGCGCGTCGAGCACGGCGTGTGGGCGCTGCGCACCGAACCCGCCCGCGAGGCCACCGTCGTCCGCACGGACGCGGCCGACGCGACGGCCGCCGCGGACGAGGCCGCCGGACGGCTCGACCCCGAGGCCGGGGACGTCGTCGCGTTCTCGTGGCTGGAGACGAGCCGGACCCTGGTCGTCACCGTCCACCACATCGCCGTCGACGCGGTGTCCTGGCTGGTCCTCCTCGACGACCTGGCCGCCGCCATGAGCGGGACCGCACTCGCCGCGACGACCACGTCCTACGCCGAGTACGCCGAGGCGCTGACGCTCCGGTCCGGCGAGGCCGTCGACGACCTCGGGCACTGGATCACCACGCTCCAGGCGCCCGCACTGCTCCCGGAATCCGCTGCCGGAGGTGCCGGAGGCCTGCGCGAGACCACCGTCGTCCTCGCGCCGGAGGCGAGCGACCGCCTGACGCGCACCGCGCCCGCCGCCCTCGGCGTCGGTCTCACCGAGCTGCTGTGCGGCGCGCTGCGCACCGCGCTGACCCACGTCCAGCCGTCGCCCACCGACCTCGCGGTCGAGCTGGAGCGGCACGGCCGGGTCCCGGTCCTCGAACAGCACGACTACACCCGTACCGTCGGCTGGTTCACCTCCATCGCGCCGGTACGGCTCACCGCGCACACCGACCCCGTCGCCGCCGCGCGCGAGGTCGCCGCACGCCAGCCGGACGAGCGCGGGCACGTCGCGTACGGCCAGCTCAAGTACCTCAACCCGCAGACGGCCCCACTGCTGACCGCCCGCCCCCAGGTCCTGTTCAACTACCTGGGCCGGGGCAGCGAGTCCCAAGCGGTGCACGTCACCGGGGGCGGCCAGGGCAGCCCGTACGCCGTCGAGGTCAACGCCTGGACCGACGACGCCACCGGCGGTCTGCACGCGGCCTTCACCCTCGCCGACGGCATCCCCGACGAGATCACCGAGCACTGGCTCGCCGCCCTGGAGCGGATCGCGGACGCCTCCGTGACCGCCGAGCGCACCGCGCCGGTCACCCCGCTCCAGCGGGGCCTCTTCTTCCAGGCCCAGCTGGCGGGCACGGCCGGACACTACGTCGCACAGAGCTGGTTCACCTTCGACCGGCGCCTGGACGCCGACGCGCTGGCCGAGGCGATGGCGTACGTCATCGCGCGGCACCCCGTCGTCGGCGCCGGCTTCACCACCGACGACGACGGGAACCCGGTCCAGGTCCTCAAGGCGGGCCGCCGGGTCGACGTGCGCACGGTCGAGCTGGCGGACGACGCCGAGGTCGAGGCCTTCCGCACCCGGGACCGCGACGCGGGATTCGACCCGGCCGACGCGCCGCTGATCCGGCTGACCGTGGTCCGGCTGCCCGACGGCAACGACGGGCTGCTGCTCAGCTACCACCTGCTGCTGTGGGACGGCTGGTCCCGCGAGATCGTGCTGCGGGACCTGTTCGACGCCTACGAGTCCGTCCTCGCGGGCGAGCGGCTCGACACGGCCCCGGCCACGCCGGGCTTCGAGGAGTACGCCAGGGCGCTCGCCGCCAAGGACCCCGCCGTGTCGGAACGCTTCTGGGCGGAGCACCTGGCCCAGGTCCCCGGCCCGACCCTGCTCGCCGGACCGGCACCGACCCTCTCGCAGGACCTGCCGCCCGCCCTCGTGCACCAGCTCTCCGTCGAGCAGTCCGACCTGCTGCGGGACGCGGCCAAGCAGCACGGTGTCACGCTGAACTCCGTGCTGACCGGCGCCTTCGGCCTCCTGCTCGGCGCCCACACGGGCCGCAGCGATGCCGTGTTCGGCGTGACCGTCTCGGGCCGCGACGGCGAGGGCCTGTCCGACATCGTCGGCGTGCTGCTCAACACCGTGCCCACCTGGACGAAGGCCCGGCCGGACGACACCGTCGGCGACTATCTGTCGGCCGTACAGGCGGCCAGGGTCGAGGCGATGGAGCACGAGCACCTCGGGCTCGGCGAGATCCAGCGGGCCAGCGGTCACGACACCCTGTTCGACAACCTGTTCGTGCTGCAGAACTTCCTCGACATGGACGCCTTCGCCGAGATGAACACCCGGCACGGCATCACCTCGGTCAAGGCCGACGACTCCACCCACTACCCGTTCACCTGGGTCGTCACCCCCGGCGACCGGCTCACGGTCAAGCTGGAGCACCGCCACGGCGACACCGCCGACGCCCGCCGTCTCCTCGACGACTACGTGCGCGTGCTGGCGGACCTGGCCCGCTCGACCGGACCGGTCGGCGCGCTGCCGGGCCTCGGCGCGGAACCCGAGCCCGCCGTGCGCACGGACGTCGGCACGGACACCGTCGTCGACCGGTTCGACCGGGCAGCCGACCGGGACCCGGAGCGCGTCGCCCTCGTCGCCCACGGCGCGACCATGACCTTCGCCCAACTGCGGGACCGCAGCCGCGCGGTGGCGGGCGTGCTCGCCGGACGGGGCCTCGGGCCCGAGACGACCGTGGGCCTCGCGATCCCGCGCTCCCTCGACTCGATCGTGGCGCTGTTCGCCGTGCTGCGCGTCGGCGCCGCGTACGTACCGCTGGAGCTCGACCACCCGGACGAGCGGATCGCGGCGATCGTCGCGGACGCCCGTCCGGACGCGATCCTCACCGTGAGCGCCGTCTCGCCCCGCCTGACCGGCACCGTGGCCGACACCGGCGCCCTGATCGAGCTGGACCGTCCGCTGCCCGCGGCCGAGCCGTTCGTGACGTTCGCCCCCGATGACCCGGACCGGCTGCGGCACCCCGCGTACACGATCTACACCTCCGGTTCGACCGGAAAGCCCAAGGGCGTGGTGACCGAGTACGCCGGGCTCACCAACATGCTGATCAACCACCAGCGCCGGATCTTCGAACCGGTCCTCGCCGAGCACGGCCACCGGACCTTCCGGATCGCGCACACCGTGTCGTTCGCCTTCGACATGTCGTGGGAGGAGCTCCTGTGGCTCGCCGACGGCCACGAGGTGCACATCTGCGACGAGGAGCTGCGCCGCGACGCGCCCGGCCTGGTCGCGTACTGCCTGGAGCACGGGATCGACGTCATCAACGTCACCCCGACGTACGCGCAGCAGCTGGTGTCCGAGGGCCTGCTCGACGACCCGGAGCGGCGCCCGGCGCTCGTACTGCTCGGCGGTGAGGCCGTCACGCCGACGCTGTGGCAGCGCCTCGCCGAGACCGAGGGGACCGTCGGCTACAACCTGTACGGCCCCACCGAGTACACGATCAACACCCTCGGCGTCGGCACCTTCGAGTGCCAGGACCCGGTGGTGGGCGTGCCGATCGACAACACCGACGTGTACGTCCTCGACCCGTGGCTGCGGCCGCTGCCGGACGGCGTCCCCGGCGAGCTGTACGTGTCGGGCATCGGCATCGCGCGCGGCTACCTCGGCCAGTACGCACAGAGCGCGCACCGCTTCGTCGCGTGCCCGTTCGGCGCCCCCGGCGAGCGCATGTACCGCACCGGCGACCTGGTGTTCCGCAGGCCCGACGGCAACCTGACGTACCTGGGCCGCACCGACCAGCAGGTCAAGATCCGGGGCCACCGGGTCGAACTGGGCGAGGTCGAGGCCGCGTTCGCCGCGCACCCGGCGGTGCGGTTCGTCGCCGCGGTCGCCCAGCCCGATCCACAGGTCGACGGCGCGTACCGCCTCGCCGCCTACCTGGTGCTCGACGGTGCCGAGCTGCCCGCCGTCGCCGCCGAAGTGGGCACGGGCCTGCCGGACTTCCTGCGCCCGACGC
Organism: Streptomyces atriruber; assembly: GCF_001418325.1. Classification (GTDB taxonomy): domain Bacteria; phylum Actinomycetota; class Actinomycetes; order Streptomycetales; family Streptomycetaceae; genus Streptomyces; species Streptomyces atriruber. The sequence continues at coordinate 32,660 of NZ_LIPN01000026.1, forward strand.
ACTTCGCCGAGGTCGACAGCATCCCGCTGACCGTGAACGGGAAGGCTGACACCAAGGCGCTGCCCGAGGCCAAGCCGCTGGGCGCGCTGACCACGGTGGGGGAGCGCGGCCCGGAGACCGAGACCGAGAGCGTGGTCTGCGAGTTCTTCGCCGAAGCCCTGGACCTCGACGACGACGAGGTGCGCGCGGTGAGCGATTTCGTGTCCCTCGGCGGACACTCGATGCTGGCGGTGCGGCTGATCGGGCTGCTCCGCCGCGAGTACGGTCCTGTGGTCACGATCCGAGACCTTTTCACCCTGCGAACCCCGGAAGCGATTGCCCGCCACCTCGATGACGCCAATGACAACTCCGACGACTCCTGACACGAAGCGGCCCCGACCGGGGTCCGACATCCTCCGGACCGCACTGCGCCGCAACGTCGGCGCGATGGTCTGGGGCACCGTCCTCATGGGCCTGTACCAGGCGGGCGAGACGGCGTTCCCCATCGCGCTCGGCATGATCGTCGAGCACACGATGCGGGACGACCGGAGCCTCGGCGCGCTCGGCCTCTCCATCGGTGCGCTCGCCGTGATCATCACGACCGTCTCGCTGTCGTGGCGGTTCGGCATGCGCATCCTGCAGAAGGCCAACACGACCGAGGCGCACCGCTGGCGCGTGAAGGTCGCGGCCTGCGGGCTCCAGCCGGTGGCCAGGGACGTCGACCTCAAGTCCGGCGAGGTGCTGACCATCGCCACCGAGGACGCGGACCAGACCGCCGACATCATCGAGGTGGTGCCGCTGCTGATCAGCTCGCTGGTCGCGGTGCTCGTCGCGGCGGTCGCCCTCGGCATGGCCGACTTCCGGCTCGGGCTGCTGGTGATCGTGGGAACCGTCGCGATCCTGTCGATCCTGAGCGTGATGTCCAAGCGCATCGGGTCCAGCACCCGCGAGCAGCAGGCCCGGGTGGCGCGCGCGGGCGCGAAGGTCGCCGACCTGATCAGCGGCCTGCGTCCGCTGCACGGTTTCGGCGGCAACCACGCGGCGTTCCGTTCCTACCGCGCGGTCAGCACGGAGGCGAAGCGCCAGTCGGTCACCGTCGCCAAGGTGAACGGCGTGTACGCGGGCACCGCACAGGCGCTCAACGCGGTCCTCGCGGCCGCGGTGACCCTGACGGCGGGCTGGCTGGCCTTCGAGGGCGGTATCACCATCGGCGAGCTCGTCATGGCCGTCGGCCTCGCGCAGTTCATCATGGAACCGCTGAAGATGTTCTCGGAGATGCCCAAGTACGTGATGATCGCGCGGGCGTCGGCCGAGCGGATGGCGCTGGTGCTCTCCGCGCCGCCGGTGACGGCCCCCGGGCCCGGGCGCCCGGCCGCGGGCGGGGACCTGGAGGTCGACTGCGTGCGGTACGGATCGCTGCGCAAGCTGAAGTTCACGGTGGCGGCCGGTGAGTTCGTGGCGATCGCCGGGTACCAGCCGCGGGCGGTGGCCGACCTCGCGTCGATCCTGGCGATGAACGTGCCGCCCGATGCGTACGAGGGAGTGGTGCGGGTCAGCGGGCAGGAGATGGCGGACCTGTCGGTCGAGGCGGTCCGCGAGCACATGCTGGTGAACCCGTACGACGGGGAGATCTTCGCGGGCACCCTGCGCACGAACATCGACCCGTCGGGCAGCAGCCGGACGGTCCCCGAGGCCGTCGAGGCGTCCATGCTGACCGATGTCGTCGCCCTCCACCGCGAAGGCCTCGACTACGGAGTGCGCGATCGCGGAGCGAACCTCTCCGGAGGACAGCGCCAACGCCTCTCCCTGGCCCGCGCGCTGGCCGCCGACACCGAGGTCCTCGTGCTGCACAACCCGACGACGGCGGTCGACGCGGTCACCGAACAGCTCATCGCGCGCAACGTCGCGAAGCTGCGCCGGGGCCGCACCACCGTGGTGATCACCAGCAGCCCGGCGATGCTGGACGCCGCCGACCGCGTCCTCGTCCTGGACGACGGCGTCATCACGGTGGAGGACAGCCACCGGAATCTCCTCGCCACGGATGAGGACTACTGCCTGGCCGTGGCGAGGTGATGGGGGCCGTGGCTGCGTGAGGAGGGCTTGCCGGTGCCTTTCAGGCGAGCGCCCAGGCGACGTCCCTGAGCAGCGCGTGCCGCCAGCCCGCCCGGTCATGGCCGGAGGCCGCCCGCGAGACCCGTACGGTCGCTCCGGCCTCCTGGACCAGCGACTCGGTCAGCTCGCAGTGGGGGAGCATCCGCGGCTCGTGCTCCCCCAGGTCGAACGCGATGCGCAGCCCGGACAGATCGGGACGCTCCTTCCGCAGCCGCTCGGCGATGGTGCCGCCGACCGTGCCGCCCAGCGGGTCCGCCGATGCCATGGCGTCGGGCGTCCACCAGAACGACGGCGACTGGCAGGCCACGCGGGACACCAGGTCGGGGAAGTCCAGCGCCGCGTACACCGCGCTCAGCCCGCCCAGGCTCTGCCCGGCGACCACCAGTCGGCCCGCGTCGGCGGGCACGCCGCTCTCCGCCACCAGCGGCAGCAGTTCGTCCCGTACCGCCTCCCACAGGCCGGGGTTGCACCCGAAGTCGTCCAGCCGGTCCTTGGCGGGCAGGAAGACGAGGGTGACCGGGGGCATCTCGCCTCCGGCGACGGCCGATTCGAAGGCGGTCATGGCCGGGTGCAGATAGAGCCAGTCGTCCCCGTCGAGCAGCAGGACCACCGGCCCGCCGCCGCCCACCGCGTGGACCCGCACGGTGCGCCGCCCGCCGAGCCGCCGACTGGCCCAGCGGATGCGGGTGGCGGGCAGGGGCAGGGTGTCGTCGGCGCCGATGCCGGGCCAGTGGGGCTGGGCGGGGGCGTCCGGGGTCGCGGCGATGGACCGGTCGCCGCCGGCGCCGACCGGGTTGAGCGGATCGGCGTACGCCGCCTCGCCCGCGAGGACCTGATAGGTCACGCGCAGCCGTTCGGGCATCCGCACCTCGGCGTACCAGCAGTCCGTGTCGGCCCAGCGCTCCAGCGCCACCGGCTCCGACCAGCTCTCGAAACCGATGCGCGCGGAGGACCCGCGCCACAGGAAGAGCGTGGTCCAACCGCCGTCGTCGGCAGGTACGGAGACAGGACTCCGGGCAGCCGACCAGAAGGCTTCGGTGCCGGGTTCACCGGCCAGTCCGTACTCGGCGAAGGCGTTCCCGGTGTCGGCCGCGGGGCGCATCAACGTCTCCTTGTGAGAGGGAAGGGAGTAAGGCTAAGCTCGCATTAATTTAGGGGAGCCTAACCTAATCCTGACCTCCCCTTCCATCCCCGATCCGCACTCTGCAGGAGGCACCGACACATGAGCACCAACCCCTTCGACGACCCCGAAGGCCGCTTCCTGGTCCTGGTGAACGACGAGGGGCAGCACTCGCTCTGGCCCTCCTTCGCCGAGGTGCCCGGCGGGTGGACCACCGCCTTCGGCGAGGACTCGCGGGACGCCTGCCTGGAGTACATCGAGACCAACTGGACCGACCTGCGCCCCCGTTCGCTCGCGGCGTCCGTCGACGGCTGACCTCACCGGCCACCGGCTACCGGAGGGGCGGATCGCCGATGCTCTGCAAGAGACTGACGAACGCGCGCTTCCTCACCATGGATCCGGACCACCCCGTCGCCCACGACCTGGGCATCTGGCGGGGCCGGATCGCGGGCCTGGACGCGGCCGTGACCTCCTCGCCCGCGCGCGAGGTGATCGACCTCCAGGGCGCCACCGTGCTGCCCGGATTCATCGACGCCCACGTGCATCTGGCCTGGACCGGGCTCAATGAGAACACCTTGAGCATCGCGGGCCGCACCCGGATCGACGACGTGCTCGCCGTCGTGGCGCAGGCCGCGGCGCGCGAACGCGCCCCCGGCGCCTGGCTGAGCCTCGTCGGATACGACCAGCGGGCCCTGGGCCGCCATCTGACCGCCACCGAACTGGACACGGTCAGCCGGGGCCACAAGGTCTTCCTGCTGCACGACTCCGGACACGGCTGCGTGGTCAACTCCGCCGTCCTCGACCTGCTCCCCGCGGACATCCCGCACGAGAACGGCTTCCTCGCCGAGGGCGCGATGGGCGCCGCCCGCGCCCTGCGCCTGCCGTACTCCCAGCGCGAACTGGCCGAGGCGATCGGGCGCGCCGCCCGGACCTGTCTGAGCGAGGGCGTCACCGCCTGCGCGGAGGCGGGCATCGGCGGCACCCTCTTCGGCCACAGCCCCGTCGAGCTGGGCGCCTATCAACTCGCCCGCGAGGAGGGCCTGCTGCCGCTGCGCGTGCAGCTCATGGTGTCCGCGGAACGGCTCCGCCCGGTCTCCGCGCACGAGGCCGACGGCATTCCCAGGGCCCTCGACCTGGGCCTGCGCACCGGCTTCGGCGACGACCGCCTCTCCGTGGGCGCGCTGAAGATCTACACCGACGGCGGCATGATGGCCCGGACCGCCGCGCTCAGCAGGCCGTACGAAGGACTCGACCACGCGGGCCAGTTGCAGGACGACCCGGACGCGCTCGCCGACACGATCGTCGACGGTCATCTGGCGGGGTGGCAGCTCGCCGTCCACGCCATCGGCGACCGCGCGGCCGACCTCGCCCTGGACGCCCTGGAACGGGCCCAGCGCCTCCGGCCGCGGCCCCACGCCCGGCACCGCATCGAGCACGCGGGCCTGATCCGCCCCGACCAGCTCCCGCGCTTCGCCCGACTCGGCGTCAGCGCGGTCGTGCAACCCAACTTCCTGCGCTTCTTCGGCGACGACTACGCGGCGATCATGGGGGAGGAGCGGGCTCCCTGGCTCTACCGCGGCCGCGGGTTCCTGGACCACGGCGTGCCCCTGGTCGGCAGCTCCGACCGCCCCGTCACGGACGGGTCCCCGCTGCGGGCCGTCCAGTTCATGGTCGAGCGCGCCGCCGAGTCGGGCCGGGTGGTCGGCCCGGAGGAGGGCATCACCGTCGACGAGGCCCTGCGCGCCTACACGGTGGCCGGCGCGCACGCCTGCCACTGGGAGGACACCTTGGGAACCCTCACCCCGGGCAAGCGCGCCGACCTGGTGGTGCTCGGCGACGACCCTCGCCGGGTCGACACCGCACGTATCGGCGCGATCGAAGTGGCGGCGACGTACGTCGACGGCCGCGAGACGGGGAAGGCGGCGTCGTGAGCGATCCGGGGAGCGTCCGGGAGGGCGACGCGTACGTGCAGGATGGCGACGGACCCGGGTGGCGCTACGTCCTCTGGAACACGGCCGGGGAGACCCTCGTCTTCGACCGGCGGATCAACTGCCCCGCGGACGTCGCCGACGAGGCCCTGCCCGAGGTGCTGCGCAGGATGCGCGAGGCGGGCGTGCCCGAGACGGATGCGTACCCGGGCCGCCCGTGCGCCTGACCCCGCCCCCCGCCCTCAGGGAGACGTGAGGATCACGAGCCGCTGCGTCGCCCGGGTCATCGCCACATAGCGGTCGACCGCCCCTTCGACGCCCTCGCCGAACGTCTCCGGGTCGACGAGGACGACCAGGTCGAACTCCAGCCCCTTCGACAGCTCCGGAGTGAGGGACCGTACGCGTGACGAGGCCTGGAACTTCTCCTGGAAAGCCGCGTCGCCGATGACGCAGGCGACCCCGTCGGCGTGCGCGTCGAGCCAGGTGTCGAGGGTGGAGTCCAGGTCCGTGACCGATCCGTGGACGACGGGGATGCCGCTGCTGCGGATGGACGTCGGCACGTTGGCGTCGGGGATCCCGGCCCTGACGACCGGCTCGGCCTCCGTCATGACCTCCTGCGGAGTGCGGTAGTTGATGCTCAGGGAGGCCATCGTGACCCGGTCGACGCCGGCCCGCGCCAGCCGCTCCTCCCACGACTCGGTGAACCCTTGCCTCGCCTGGGCGCGGTCACCCACGACGGTGAAGCTCCGGGACGGGCAGCGCAGCAGCAGCATCTGCCACTCCGCGTCCGTCAGTTCCTGCGCCTCGTCCACGACGACATGCACGAACGGGCCCGCGAGCCGGTCCGGATCCTCGGTGGGCAGGGCGCCCTCGTCGATCAGGGTGTCCTGGAGGTCCTTGCCCCGCAGCATCCGCACCGCGCCCTCGCTGTCGTCACCGGCCGAGGCGAAGTCGGCGGCCGAGAGGATCTCGTCGATGACACCGGCCATGCGCTCGCGTTCGGCGGCGACGGCGGCGTCGTGCCGCCGCTTGCGCCGGGCCGCCTCCGGGTCGCCGAGCCGCTGCCGCGCCGCGTCCAGGAGCGGCAGGTCGGACACCGTCCAGGCCTGGGGAGCGTGCTTGCGCTGCAGCTTCATCACGTCGTCGTGGTCGAGCCAGGGCGCGCACATCCGCAGATAGGCGGGGACCGTCCACAGGTCGGACACGAGGTCGGCGGCCTCGATCAGCGGCCACGCGCGGTTGAGCGTCGTGACCAGCTCCCTGTCCTGCCGCAGCGACCGCAGGAACAGCTCGGGCGAGATGCCGTCCTCCTCCTCGTCGATGCCCTGCTCGCCCATGAGCTTGTCCATGAGGATCGTGGCCAGTTCCTCCCAGATCAGCTCGCGCGCCTCGTTGTGCGCGGTGCCCGGTCCTGGCGCCCGGAACGCCTCGTCCCAGTCGTCGGCGCTCACCCGCACATCGGCCCAGGGCGTCGAGGCCGTGTACGCCTCGGAGGGCGGCTCCTCGTAGAACCTGACGGCCTTCTCGATCGCCTTCACCATGTCCGCGGTCGATTTGAGGCGGGCCACGTCGGGGTCGCTCTCGGGGCGTGCGGCGGCGCCCTCGGCGACGAGGTCCCGCAGGGTGCAGGTCTGCACGCCCTCCTCGCCGAGGCTGGGCAGGACATCGGCGACGTATCCCAGGTAGGGCTCGTGCGGACCGACGAAGAGCACCCCGCCGCCGCGACGGTCGTGGCCGAGCCGGGGGTCGGAGTAGAGGAGGTAGGCGGAACGGTGCAGGGCGACGACGGTCTTGCCCGTGCCGGGCCCGCCGTCGACGACGAGGGCGCCGCGGGAGCCCGCGCGGATGATGGCGTCCTGGTCGGACTGGATGGTGCCGAGCACGTCGCGCATCCGGGCCGACCGGTTGCTGCCCAGGCTGGCGATGAAGGCGGACTGGTCGTCGAGCGCGGCGTGGTGTTCGAGGCCGTCGGCGGTGAACACCTCGTCCCAGTAGTCGCTGATCCGGCCGCCGGTCCAGCGGTACCTGCGACGGCTCGCCAGCCCCATCGGGTTGGCGTGGGTCGCCGCGAAGAACGGCTCGGCGGCGGGCGAACGCCAGTCGACGAGCAGTCGGCGGCCCTCGCTGTCGGTGAGGCCGAGGCGCCCGATGTACAGGGGCTCGGCGTCGTCGTCCGCGAGGACGACGTGCCCCAGGCAGAGGTCGAGTCCGAAGCGGCGCAGGGCGCGCAGGCGGCCGCTCAGCCGGTGGATCTCCGAGTCCCGGTCCATCGCCTCGCGGCCGATGCCGCCGGGTGCCTTGCGCAGGGTGTCGAGACGGCCGGAGAGCTCGGCGACGGTCTGCTCGAGGCTCTCCGCGATCGCGGTGAAGTGCCGCTCGTCGCGAGCGATCAGTGCCGGCTCGGCCTTGGTGGAGAGAGTGGCGGGCAGGTTGAACGCGCTGCTGGTCAGGGGGTCTCCGATGTCCGCAGGATCAGGCTTGAGCCGTGATTTTGCGGGACGGTGGGGGCCTTGCCGCAAGCCCCCCTGTGCGCTATAAGTTGAAAGTGGCAAGAGGTGGGATTCCCCTCTTGCCTTTGTTGTGTGCGGGATCGGACCCCCGCTGTGTGCGGGATCGGAACCGCTGCTCGCGGGATCGGTCCCGTGGTGCACGGGCTTCGGACCCGTGGTGCACGGGCTTCGGTCCCTTCTTCCTCCTCTCCCCGGCTCCCTCCACCTCCCTCCGCGAGCTTCGGCACGTCTCAGGATCCATGCCGGTTGGACTCAAAACTTAGGTAAGGCTAGCCTTATCTCGCTTGTCTTCGATCGTGGAACCATCGTGGAACCGAGGAAGGTACAGCCTTGATCACGGCTACGCCGCGCCCTGCCCCGCTGCACGCACCCCCCGCAGGGGTTCCCGACGGGCCGCCCGCGGTGCGCTCCGCCCGCGAGGAGGACGCCGCCGCACTCGTCGCCCTGTCCCAGCCCTTCGTGCGCTCGGGGGCACTGCGGGAGCGGCCCGCCTCGCTCTACTCCGCCCACGCCGCCGACTTCCTCGTCGCGGACGCGGACGTGAGCGTGCCGGGAGGACCGCTGGAGGGCTGCGTGGGCCTGCGAGTGCACCCGGCCGATCCGGCGACGGGCCGCGGGGCCGCGGGCGTTCTGTACAACTTCTGCGTGGCCGGGCACCAGCAGGGCCGCGGCGTGGGAGCCGGACTCATGCGCGCCGCACTGGCCGTGGCCCGCGCCAAGTCGCTCGGTGCGCTGTTCACGGCGACGACGGGCGGGGGCGACCTGTTCCTCCGGTACGGGTTCGCGCCGACGGCCGCGCGCGTGGCGCCCCCGGCGTGGGCGAACTCCCTCGATCCGCGGCGCAACGCGCTGATACTCGCGAGGAGTTTGTGACGGTACGACCGACGTGCTGACGCGACGCCACATCGGCGTCACACATGCCGCTCCCGCCCCGGTTCACCTCCCGGGGCGGGAGTCGTCGTCTGCACGTCAGCGCCCGCCCGTGCCCGTCAGACGGTGCACTCGTCGTGCGCGGGGCTTCCGCCGCGATCGGCATCCGCGTCGGGAACCACCGTGGTGCCGGGACTGGTCTCGCCGAGCACGCCGCGCACCACCGCGTGCGGCACTCGCCCGTCGAGCACGTGCGCCTTGCGCACGCCACCGCGAACGGCCCGCAGACATCCCTCCATCTTCGGCAGCATCCCGCTCGCGAGTCCCGGCAGCAGTTCGTCCAGCGCGTCCGCCGTCAGGCGCTCGATCACCTCGGTGCTGTGCGGCCAGTTCGCGTACAGCCCCTCGACATCGGTGAGCATCACGAGGCGTTCGGCGTCGAGCGCCACGGCCAGGGCCGACGCGGCGAGGTCGGCGTTGACGTTGTAGACCTGCCCGTCCTCGCCGCGTGCCACGGGGGAGACGACCGGTATGTGGCCCTGCTCCAGGAGCGCACGTACGGTGTCCGGGTTCACCTTCACGATGTCGCCGACGAGACCGATGTCCACCGGCCGGTCGTCCACCCAGGCGGCCCGTCGTACGGCTGTCATCGTGTGCGCGTCCTCGCCCGTCATGCCGACGGCGAACGGTCCGTGGGCGTTGATGTGGCCGACCAACTCCCGCTGGACCCGGCCGGTCAGCACCATGCGGACCACCTCCATGGTCTCCGGGGTGGTCACCCGCAGACCCGCCGCGAACCGGGTCTCCAGGCCGAGGCGGTCGAGCATCGCGTTGATCTGCGGGCCGCCTCCGTGGACGACGACGGGGCGCAGGCCCGCCTGCCACAGTTCGACGACGTCCCGGGCGAACGCCCGCTGCAGGTCCGCGTCCACCATGGCGTGCCCGCCGAACTTGACGACGACCACGCTGCCTTGCATGCCCTCCGCGCGGAGGACGGCCTCGGCGTCTTCGGGGTCCTCGGGCTTCTGCTCCCTGACGGCCGTTCGCATGTCTGCCCCTACTCCGTTCACGAGCTGTACGCGCTGTTCTCGTGGACGTACGCAGCGGTCAGATCATTCGTCCAGATCGTCGCCGACGCATCCCCGGAGCGCAGGTCGACGGTGATCGTCACCGCGCGCCCCGAGAGGTCCACCTCGTCCCGCGGCTCACCGGCCGCACCGTCCCGGCACACCCGGACGCCGTTGATCGACACGTCCAGGCGGTCGGGGTCGAAGACCGCGGAGGTCGTGCCGATCGCCGACAGCACCCGGCCCCAGTTCGGGTCCTCGCCGTGCAGGGCGCACTTGAGGAGGTTGTTCCGTGCGACCGACCGGCCCACCGTCACGGCGTCCGGCTCCGAGGCCGCGCCGACCACCCGCACCTCGATCTCCTTCGACGCGCCCTCCGCGTCCGCGATGAGCCGGAGCGCCAGGTCGAGACAGACGCCGTGCACGGCCCGCGTGAACTCGGCCGGATCCGGCCGCACTCCCGAGGCGCCCGAAGCGAGCAACAGCACGGTGTCGTTGGTGGACATGCAGCCGTCCGAGTCCACCCGGTCGAAGGTGGTGCGCACCGCCTCCCTGAGCGCCGAGTCGAGCGACTGGGCGCTGACGTCGGCGTCCGTGGTCAGGACCACCAGCATCGTCGCGAGGCCGGGCGCCAGCATGCCCGCGCCCTTCGCCATGCCGCCCACGGTCCACCCGGGGCCGGACGCGACCGCCGTCTTGTGCACCGAGTCGGTCGTCTTGATCGCGATCGCGGCGGGCTCGCCGCCGTCCTCCGACAGCGCGGCGGCAGCGGCGTCGATGCCCGCCGTGACCCGGTCCATGGGCAGCCGGACGCCGATGAGGCCGGTGGAACACACCGCGACCCCGTCGGCCGCCACGTCGAGGGCCCGCGCCGTGCACTCGGCCATCACGCGCGTGTCGTCCTCGCCCCCGGGGCCCGTACAGGCGTTGGCGCCACCGGAGTTGAGGACGACGGCGGCCAGTGTGCCGTCGTCGATCACGCGCCGCGACCAGCGCACGGGTGCGGCCTGGACACGATTCGAGGTGAACACCGCGGCCGCCGCGTTCGACGGCCCGTGGTTCACCACCAGCGCCAGGTCCGGGGCGCCGGACTCCTTGACCCCGGCGGATATCCCGCTCGCGGTGAATCCCCGGGCAGCGGTCACGCTCACGGAGCCACTCCATTCATGGGCAGGCCCGTCCCTTCGGGGAGCCCGAGGGCGACGTTCATGCTCTGCACCGCGCCACCGGCGGTGCCCTTGGTCAGGTTGTCGATCGCACTCACACAGACGAGCCGACGCGCGGCCGCGTCCACGGCCACCTGCACCTGGGCGGTGTTGGACCCCAGGACGGCGGCGGTCGAGGGCCAGGTGCCGGGCGGCAGCAGGCGTACGAAGGGCTCGTCTCCGTAGGCGGTTTCGTACGCGGCGCGCACCGCCTTCTCCACGGCGCTCATGTCGTCCGCGGTGCGGTCGGTGTCGGTGTCGGTGTCGGCCTGGGCGTGGGCTGTGGTGCCGGTCGTCAGGGCGGGGCGCAGGCGCGCCGAGCAGGTGGCGAGGATGCCGCGCGGCATCGGTGCCAGGGTCGGCGTGAAGGAGACGGTCACGTGCTCGCCCGCGACCCGGGAGAGGTTCTGCGTCAGCTCGGGTGTGTGCCGGTGGCCGCCGCCGACCCCGTACGGCGTCATCGAACCCATCACCTCGGAACCGACCAGGTGAGGCTTGGCGACCCGGCCCGCGCCCGACGTGCCGCTCGCCGCGACGACGACGGCTTCCGGCTCCACCAGCCCCGCCAGGAAGGCGGGGTACAGCGCAAGGGTCACCGCCGTCGGATAGCAGCCCGGCACGGCGACGCGGCCGGTTCCCTTCAGCTCGTCCCGGGCACCCGGCAGTTCGGGCAGGCCGTAGGGCCACGTACCGGCGTGCGGGGAGCCGTAGAACCGCTGCCAGTCCGCCGGGTCGCGCAACCGGAAGTCGGCCCCGCAGTCCACGACGAGGGTGCCGGGCTCCAACTGCCGGGCCAGCGCGGCGGACTGGCCGTGCGGCAGCGCCAGGAACACCACGTCGTGGCCGCGCAGGGACTCCGCCGACGTCTCCGCGAGGACCCGGTCCGCGACGGCGGCCAGGTGCGGTTGCACCTCCCCGAGCCGCCGCCCCGCGCTGCTGTGCGCGGTCACCGCGCCGATCTCGACCTCCGGATGCGACAACAGCAGGCGGAGGATCTCCCCGCCTGCATAGCCACTGGCTCCGGCCACCGCGGCCCGTACTGTCATGGTCTCCGTCTCTCGTGGGGGGTCTTGCGCTCTTGGGTGGTCACGCGTTCTTCGGCTCCCTGTGCAGGAGCAGGCCGCGCAGCAGGCCGTCCGTCGTGCAGACCATGCCGCTGCGCGCGGCCCAGCGAAGCGCCAGGTTGTGTTCCTCCGCGGAGAGGTCGGCCACCGCGTCGGCGACGACGAACGGCTGGATGTCGTTCATGAAGGCGTCCGCCGCGGTCAGGAGGACGCCGAGGTGCGCGTACACCCCGCAGACGATCAGCTGGTCGCGGCCCTTCGACCGCAGCAGCCTGCCGAGGTGGCTGCGCAGGAAGGCGTTGTGGCGCACGTTCGACAGCAGGTGCTCGCCGGGGCGGGGCGTGAGGGGCGAGACGATCGCCGCGGCGCCGGGCTCGTCCCCGATGCCTGGCCCCCACATGTCCGCGACGAGCCCGCGCTGCCCAGGCGCCTGACCTGCGGGCTCCGCGCTGAAGATGATGGGCATGCCCAGGGTCGACGCCAGCTCCCGGAGCGTCGCTATGTTGTCGACGAGCTCCACCACGGGAGAGAGGCCCTTGGGGAACGCGCCCACGAAGTGGTTCTGCATGTCGTGGACCAGCAGCGCGGCACGCACCGGATCGATGCGCCAGGAGACGTGCGACCGGGGGAGGGCGGTGCGGTCCGGCATCGGGTAGGAGCCGATGGCGGGTAGGCCCATGGGTGTTTTCCCTCCCCTGATGACGCGCGCACCGCTGGGTCCGAACTGCGAATTGACCTTAGCTTAGCCTAACCTAATTAGCACTGGGGTTGAGGTGGAGGCGGCGGTCCGCGGTTCGCGCGGCGGCTGTGTGTGGCGCAATTGTGTACGCGGGGGACGGAGTTGGTCGGGGCGAGCTCGTGAAGCTGTGGATAAGTGTTGGCGTGCTCCTGACGTTGGCGTGCCCCTGGCCGGAGTTATCCACAGGGCCAACCGGAACTCTGCGCTTCGCGGGAGAGTCGGCGCATGACGAACCACAGCGAAGCGGCGGGTCCGCTCGATCCCAACGAATCCGTCCGTCCCGATGGCCCGGCCCAGCGGCCCGGCGGTCCGGTCCAGCGGTCTGGCGGTCCGGTGCCCCGTCCCGGTGAGCAGGCGCCCCGTCCCGGCGACTCGTTCGACGAGCCGGTGGTCACGCTGCGCACCCCGGCCGAACTGGCCGATGCCCTGCCGTATTTGCTCGGGTTCACGCCCGAGGAGAGCATCGTGCTCATCGCGCTGCACGGCGAGCGGGGACGGTTCGGCGGCCGCGTGCGCCTCGGCGTCCCCGAGCGCGCGGAGGACTGGCCGTGTGTCGCGGAGCAGCTGGCCCAGTGTCTGGTGGGCGGTTGCGAGAGGAGGGGAGCGCGTCCTGAAGGCGTCGTCGCCTTCCTCTGTCAGGAGCCCGTGGGCGCGGAGACCGGGCAGCAGGTCGTGGAGCGTCTGCGCCCGCTGGCCCAGGTGCTGCGCACGGCGTGCGGCCGCCTGGACGTGCCGGTCTTCGAAGTCGTGTGCATCTCGCAGGGCCGCTTCTGGACGTACTGCTGCCCGGACACGCGGTGCTGTCCTCCGGAGGGCATCCCCCTGCTCAGGCCGGGCACCTCGGTCCTGGCCGCCGCCGCGACGTACATGGGGGTGCAGCCGGGCGCCACACAGGGCGAGATGAGGGGACGGCTCACCCCGTGGGGGACCGCGGCGGCGACGGACCAGGAGCGGGCACTCGACGCGGCGAGCCTCGAACTCCTCCCCAGGATGCTGCGCGAGGCGGCTCAGCTGGCGGCTCAAGCGGCGGCTGAAGAGGCGACTGAAGGGGCGGCTCAAGACGGAGCCCAAGGCGCGGGTCAATACGCGGGCCGATTCGGCGACCTGGGCGAGATCTGCGAGGAGGGAGAGGGCGTCGCCGCGGAGACGCTCGATCTGGCGCGCCGGATCATGGCACGCCTGGACGCGGCGCCCCCGGCATCGGGCCCCCTCGAAGCGGACAACAGGGACGACGAGCTGATCGCACACGACGAGGCGGCCGCACTCATCTTCGGCCTCCAGGTCCCCACGACCCGCGATCGTGCGGCGGAGTGGATGGAGGGCGCCGAAGGGCCGCCCGCGCTGCGGCTCTGGCGGGCCCTGTCCCGACGCTGCGTCGGGGCGTACGCGGAGTACGCGGCCGCGCCACTGGCCCTCGCCGGCTGGGTCGCCTGGTCCCTCGGCGACCTCGCCGAAGGCCAGGAGGCCCTGGGCATGGCACTGAGCGCCGACTCCCGATACGCCTTCGCCCTGCTCCTCAACCGCGCCTGCAACGACGACATGGACCCGGAGTCGATCCGCCGCTGTCTGCGACGCAAGCGTGAGGCCCATGACGGTGCTTCTCCCCGGCCCGGCCGCCGACGTCGGCCGCGCTCCGCACCTGGAGTCCCTCGGGCTTCCGGCGGCCCGGGCAAGGGCCCGCGGAGCCGCCGCCGCGTCGCCCGGCGCCTCGCGAGGGGCGGCCGATGACCGCGCACGAGCTGTGGGCCACATGGTCGGCTTACCGCGCGGGGGCGTGACTTGGCGCAGGTTCCGCCCGTTCACCTGAGTGGCGGTACCCCCGGCCGGGTCGCACCGCCGTAGACACGCAAACGACAGACACCGCAGACACCGCAGACGACGCAAAAGAAGCTGCCCATGTCTCTTCCCGCTCCGTCTTCCGACTTCGACAGCTTCGACAGATTCGGTAGAGCCGACAGATCCCTCGGATCCGGCAGATCCGAGGGATCCGAGGGATCTGAGAGACCCGACAGGCCGGACAGGTTCGACGCGTCCCCATCCCTGTCCTCGCCTATGGCTATGCCTACGCCAGCGTTCTCGCCCCCGCGCACGCGCCCATCACCCTCACCGGCCCCCGAGCCCCGCAGGGTCCGTGAACTCCCGCCCGCGCACACCGCGCTGATCTGCGTCGCCCTGCCCGCTCTCGCGATCTCCACGGACGAGGGGCAGTTGACCGGTCGCGGGCTGGAAGGGTTCTATCGCGCGGGGCGCCGGACCCTGTCCCGCTGCCACGTGCGGGTGGCGGGGCGCGACCCGGTCGCCGTGCAGGCCCGCATGCTCTCCGCGGACCGCGCCCGGTTCGTCGCGACGCTCCGTCTCTCGACGGACGGCGGCCCCGACCCGGAGGTCGTCGTCGAGCGGATCCGGCACGCGGACGGCACGGAGCGGATCACCTTGCACAGCGCTTCCGGGCGCCCCCTCCGGCTGCCCCTCGAAGTCTCGCTCGGCACCGACCTCGCGGAGGTGGGCGCGGTCGCCTCGGGCCTGGCGGGACCCGAACTGCCCGCCAGCGTGCACGACTCCGGCATGCGGTGGTCCTCCGCCACGGCGCACTGCGTCGTCACGGCCGACCCCGCACCCGCGGATGCCCTGGCCTCCGCGGGGCTGCTGCGCTGGGAGGTGGACCTGCCGCCTGGCGCCTCCCGGAGCGTCGAGCTGAGGGTGCGGCCCGATGGGGCGGGGCCCGTCCGCGCCGCGGGGCACGGTGCGCTGCGCTCGGCCGCCGGGGCGCGGGCGGTCGGCGACGACCCGCGGGTCCAGCCGCTCCTCGCCCGGTCCGTCGAGGACCTGCAGGCGTTGCTGCTCCGCGATCCCGAGCACCCGGCCGACCTGTATCCGGCCGCGGGAGCGCCGTGGCGCTGCGGTCTCGCGCCGGCCGAGGCGCTGGCCGCCGCCCGCATGGCACTGCCGCTGGGCACGCGCATCGCCGCGGGGACGCTGCGTACTCTCGCCCGCAGCCAAGTCGAGGGATCAGGCCCCCGGTCGGGCCTGATCCCGGGGCCGCTCCGGGACGCGGGCCCACACCTGCCGCCCGGCTGCACGGGCACCGAGGCGACCCTGCTCTTTCCGGTGCTCCTCGCGGAAGCCTGGCGCTGGGGGCTCCCCGGGCAGGAGGTCGAGGAACTGCTGCCCGCGGCGGAGCGGTGCCTGGAGTGGCTGCGCACCTCCGTCGGCGACGGCATCTTCCTGCCCGACGTCCGCTCGGCGGGAATCGCGCGCGGCGAAGTCCAGGCGCACGCGCACCGGGCCGCACTGCTGGGCGCCGACCTGCTCGACGCGCACGGCCGCGGGGATCCCATGGGCCTGCGCCAGTGGGCGGCGCGGTTGCGGTCCGCCTTCCGGGAGCAGTTCTGGGTGGACGACCGGGCCGGTGGCAGGCCGGCCGCCGCCCGCCTGGCCGACGGGAGGCTCGTGCCGCACCTCACCTCGGGAGCGGCCCACCTCCTGGACACCGGCCTGCTCGGATCGGGGACGCTCGCCTCCGGACTGCTCGACAAGGTCAGCACCGAGCAGCTCGCCCGGCTGTTCGGCGGACCCGTCATGGACTCCGGGTGGGGGCTGCGCAGCCTTGGGGCGAAGGAGGCCGCGTACAACCCGTTCGGGCACCGGGGCGGAGCGGTCCGCGTGCAGGAGACGGCCGTCGCCGTCACGGGACTGGCGGCGGCGGGGTACGAGAAGGAGGCGAGCTCGCTCCTGCGCGGCCTGTTGTCCGCGGCCGAGTGCTTCGGGCACCGGCTGCCCGAGATGTACGCGGGGGAGCAGCGCACGGAAGGCGGAGCTCCGCTGCCGCACCCCGCGGCCTGCCGCCCGGCGGCCACCGCCGCGGCCGCCGGGATCCACGTCCTCGCGGCGCTCGCCGGGATCCGGCCCGACGCGCCCGCGGGCACGGTGAAGCTGACTCCGGTCCGCAGCGCCCCGCTGGGAGAGCTGGGGCTGAGTGCGCTCAGCGTCGCGGGAGCCCCGTTCTCCGTACGCGTGAGCAGGCTCGGCCTCGCCATGGTCGAGGAGGCCGCCGACGGGCTGCAGTTGGGGGTGTGACCCTGCCCCACGCGCAGCGACGGTGCACGGACGGACGGACCCGCGGATCAGGCGACCCGGGTGGAGGAGCGACGGGAAGCAACCGGACAGCAATGGGTGAAGGAGGTGTTTATCGTCAAGCAGACGACTATGATCGCGGCATGTCGCCCTACGACCCGTCGGCCTTCCCGCCCTTCGCAGTCACCGTCGACCTGGTCGTGCTGACCGTGCGTCGGCACGCGCTCTGTGCGCTGGCCGTACGGCGCGGTGAGCAGCCGTTCCAGGGACGTTGGGCGCTGCCCGGCGGGTTCGTGCGCGCCGATGAGGACCTGTCGTCGGCGGCCGCACGCGAACTGAGCGAGGAAACGGGCCTGTGCGCGCACGCGCCCGACGCCCCGGCCCAGGCCAACGGAGCGCATCTCGAACAGCTCGCCACGTACGGCGACCCGAAGCGTGACCCGCGCATGCGCGTGGTCAGCGTCGCCCATCTCGCGCTCGCTCCCGACCTGCCCGCGCCGCGAGCGGGCGGCGACGCGAACAGCGCCCGCTGGGCCCCGGTGGAAGCCCTGCTCAAGCAGGGGGGATACGGCCGCGAGGACGAACAGGCGGCACCCCTGGCCTTCGACCACGCCCAGATCCTCGCCGACGGCGTGGAGCGCGCCCGCTCCAAGATCGAGTACTCCTCGTTGGCCACGGCCTTCTGTCCACCGGAGTTCACGGTCGGCGAGCTGCGGAGGGTGTACGAGGCCGTGTGGGGCGTCGTCCTCGACCCGCGCAACTTCCACCGCAAGGTCACGGGTACCCCCGGCTTCCTCGTGCCCACCGGCGGGACCACCACCCGGCAGGGCGGGCGACCCGCCCAGCTCTTCCGCGCGGGCGGTGCGACGCTCCTCAACCCGCCGATGCTGCGCCCCGAAGTCTGACGGTCGAGCTCGGCGTCACCTGCTGATCCTCGGGGATCGGGCTGCTCGGTGGACACCAGTGGCCCACACCCTGACCGAAAAGCCGCAAATGTCGCGTTATCTTGCTGCAGTACCCACGGGGTTCGTCCGTCCCCGATCCGGCGGACGGGCCCCGGCCGCCGAGCGGTCGCACATCCTGCGAGAGAAGCGATGATCCAGGCCATCGGACTGACCAGCAATCCCCGCCAGGAGCTCCCGCCCGCCGTAGAGGACGTGTCCTTCGAGGCGCGTACCGGTCGCGTCACGGCACTGCTCGATGCCGAGTCAGTCGGCGCGACCACGGCGCTGCGGTTGATGCTCGAACTCCAACAGGGCCGTGGAATCACGTACTTCAGAGGCCGCCCCCTGCACCGCATCGCCCATCCGTCGCGTGAGGTCGGCGTCCTCATGGGTGATGTCCCAGGGCATCCCGCGCGTTCGGTCCGCGGCCATTTGCGCATGCTGTGCGCGGCCGTGGGTGTGCCCGTCCTGCGTGCCGACGACGTCCTGGAGGTCGTCGGCCTCGTCAGCCTCCGCGACCAGCGCCTCGGCACCCTCTCGCGCGGCATGGACCGCCGACTGGGTCTGGCGTGCGCGCTGCTCGCCGACCCCCACACGCTCGTCCTGGACGGGCCGGGCGACGGCCTCTCGGTCCGGGAGGGCGCCTGGCTGCACGGCATCCTGCGCGCCCACGCCTCCCAGGGCGGCACGGTCCTGTTCGCGACGAACGACCCCAAGGAGGCCGCGCGGACCGCTGATCACGTCGTCACACTGGAGTCGGGACGTCTCGTCGCCGACCAGGCGGCCACGGAGTTCGCGCGGACCAGGCTCCGCCCCCGCGTCGCCGTCCGGAGCCCGCATGCCGCGCGCCTGGGCGCGCTCCTCGCCAAGGAGGCGCGGGCCCGCCAGCGCTCGGTCGAGGTGGTCAAGGAAGACGGCAACCGGCTCTCGGTGTACGGAAGCACATGCGCCGACGTGGGGGACGCCGCATACCGGCACGGCATCCTCGTCCACCAACTCGCCGACGAGGTGGGCGATGCGGGGCCGCCGAAGCAGCCGGACCGGTCGGAGCAGGCGGAACAGCCGAGGCCGTCGGAGCGGCGGCACGCGTACACCGCCCCCCACTCGGCCGACGACTGTGCCGATGCCGCAGAGACGGCCGAAGTTCCCTCAGGCGCCCCTGACGGAGCCTCCGCCGAGCTGTCGGCGACAGGCGGCGACGAAGGCCCGTGGGAAACCCCTCAGGCCCCTCAGAGCCATCAGGCCCACCAAGCCCCACGAGAGACCC
>NZ_LIPN01000260.1 GCF_001418325.1 Streptomyces atriruber
GGCACGCGCGCGTGCCGGTCCAGATCACCGACTCCTTCCTCGCCCAGCAGGCGACCCGCGCCAACCTCGCGCGGGCGGGTCACGCGCCGGACGCGGCACGGCTCCTGACGACCAGGGACGCTCCGCCCGCCCGCGTCGACGTGCTCCTGGTCCGCGTACCGAAGAGCCTCGCGCTCCTGGAGGACCAGCTCCACCGGCTCGCGCCCGCCCTGCACGAGGGCACGGTCGTCATCGGCGCCGGCATGGTCACCGAGATCCACACGTCGACGCTGGAACTCTTCGAGCGCATCATCGGCCCGACCAGGACCTCGCTGGCCCGGCAGAAGGCGCGGCTCGTCTTCTCCGCCCCGGACCCGGCGCGCACCGCCGGAACCAGCCCCTGGCCCGGCAGTTACGTCCTGCCCGCCGACTCCGGCGCGGGCGCGGGCCTCACCGTCGTCAACCACGCAGGCATCTTCTGCGCCGACCGCCTCGACATCGGCACCCGCTTCTTCCTCAAGCACCTGCCGCGCGCCCGCGGTGGCGCCCACGTCGTCGACCTGGGCTGCGGCAACGGCGTGCTCGGCACCGCCGCCTCCGTCGCCGACCCCGACGCCACGGTCACCTTCATCGACGAGTCGTTCCAGGCCGTCGCCTCCGCCGAGGCCACCTTCCGCGCCAACGCCGCGGACGACGCCAAGGCCCACTTCGTGGCCGGTGACGCCCTCGCCGCCGTACCACCGGGGACGGTGGACGTCGTCCTGAACAACCCGCCGTTCCACAGCCACCAGGCCACGACCGACGCGACCGCCCGCCGCATGTTCACCGGCGCCCGCGCCGCGCTGCGCCCCGGCGGCGAGCTGTGGGTCATCGGCAACCGCCACCTCGGCTACCACGTGAAGCTCCGCAAGCTCTTCGGCAACGCGGAGGTCGTCGCGAGCGACCCGAAGTTCGTGCTGCTGCGGGCGGTCAAGGGCGAGCGCTGACTCCTCGGGGCCGGGATCCGTTCCGGTTGGGGCCTGTTCGGCCCTCCCGCGGACGGCCGCACGGTGGCAGCGTCATGGTCGGACCCGGCCGGGTGGCGGTCGTCCCGTGCGGCTGATGTGCTGGGACGCGGAGCCGACCGTCCCGTACGCACAGAACCCCGCGAGGAGGACCTAGTGGTACCCGTGGCGAAGGACCGTCTGGCCGCATTGGACGCCCACTGGCGCGCCGCCAACTATCTGGCCGTCGGCCAGATCTACCTGATGAGCAACCCCCTGCTGACCGAGCCGCTGCGGCCCGAGCACATCAAGCCGCGCCTGCTCGGACACTGGGGCACCTCGCCCGGCCTCAACCTGGTCCACACCCACCTCAACCGCGTCATCCAGGAGCGGGACCTGAACGCGCTGTGCGTATGGGGTCCGGGCCACGGCGGTCCCGCCGTGCTCGCCAACTCCTGGCTGGAGGGCAGCTACACACAGACGTACCCGGACGTCACACGGGACGCGCCGGGCATGGCGAGGCTGTTCCGGCAGTTCTCGTTCCCCGGCGGCGTGCCCAGCCACGTGGCGCCCGAGACGCCCGGTTCGATCCACGAGGGCGGCGAGCTCGGCTACTCGCTCGCGCACGCCTACGGAGCCGCCCTGGACAACCCGGACCTGCTCGTCGCCTGCGTGATCGGTGACGGCGAGGCCGAGACCGGGCCGCTGGCCGCCTCCTGGCACTGCAACAAGTTCCACGACCCCGTGCACGACGGAGCGGTCCTGCCGATCCTCCACCTCAACGGCTACAAGATCGCCAACCCGACGGTGCTGGCCCGGCTGCCCGAGCACGAGCTCGACGCGCTCCTCAAGGGGTACGGACACGAGCCGCTGTACGTCGCCGGTGACGAGCCGCGAGAGGTGCACCAGGCGATGGCCGCGGCGATGGACCAGGCGCTCGACCGCATCCGCGCCATCCAGCAGGGCGCCCGGAGCGGCGAGGGCGCGCACGGCCGCGCCCCCTGGCCGGTGATCGTGCTGCGCACGCCCAAGGGCTGGACCGGCCCGGCGACCGTGGACGGAGAGCCCGTCGAGAACACCTGGCGGGCCCACCAGGTGCCGCTGTCCGGGGTCCGCGAGAACCCGGACCATCTGCGGCAGTTGGAGGAGTGGCTGCGTTCGTACCGTCCAGAGGAGCTCTTCGACGGGGACGGCCGACCGACCGAGCAGGTCGTGTCCTGCGTACCGCAGGGCGAGCGCCGTCTCGGTGCCACCCCGCACGCCGACGGCGGCAGGCTCACCCGTCGGCTGCCCGTCCCGCCGCTGGAGCGCTTCGCCGTCACCGTCGACAAGCCGGGCACGACGCTGCACGAGCCGACCCGGATCACGGGCGGCCTGCTCGCGCAGGTCATGGCGGACACCGCGGAGCGCCGCGACTTCCGGGTCGTCGGCCCGGACGAGACCGAGTCCAACCGGCTCGGCGCGCTGTACGACATCACGGGCAAGGCCTGGCAGGACCGGACCCTCGACACGGACGAGCACCTCGCGCGCGACGGCCGCGTCATGGAGGTCCTCTCCGAGCACCTCTGCCAGGGCTGGCTGGAGGGGTACACGCTCACCGGCCGCCACGGCCTGTTCTCCTGCTACGAAGCGTTCGTCCACATCGTCGACTCGATGGTCAACCAGCACATCAAGTGGCTGAAGACCTCGCGCGCGCTGCCCTGGCGGGCGCCCGTGCCGTCGTTGAACTACCTGCTCACCTCGCACGTGTGGCGCCAGGACCACAACGGCTTCTCGCACCAGGACCCGGGGTTCGTGGACCACGTCCTGAACAAGAGCCCTCACGTCGTACGCGTCTACCTCCCGCCGGACGCCAACACCCTGCTCTGCGTCACCGAGCACGTCCTGCACAGCCGCGACTACGTCAACGTCGTCGTCGCGGGCAAGCAGCCCTGCTTCGACTGGCTCTCCCTCGACGACGCCCGTGCCCACTGCGCGCGCGGGGCGGGCGTCTGGGCGTGGGCCGGGACGGAGGAGGGCACGCGGGATCCCGACGTGGTCCTCGCCTGCGCCGGTGACGTGCCCACGCAGGAGGTGCTCGCCGCGGCGGCGCTGCTCCGCGCCCACCTGCCCGAGCTCGCCGTGCGCGTCGTCAACGTCGTCGACATCGCCCGGCTGATGCCTCGCGAGGAGCACCCGCACGGGATGGCCGACTCCGAGTTCGACGCGCTCTTCACCCGCGACAAGCCGGTGATCTTCGCGTACCACGGCTATCCGTGGCTGATCCACCGCCTCGCCTACCGCCGCACCGGCCACGCCAACCTGCACGTGCGCGGCTACACGGAGGCGGGCACGACCACCACGCCCTTCGACATGGTCGTCCGCAACGACCTGGACCGGTACCGCCTCGTCATGGACGTCATCGACCGCGTCCCGGGCCTTGCCGTGCGCGCGACGGGCGTGCGCCAGGCGATGGCCGACGCCCGTACGCGCCACCACGCCTGGATCCGCGAGCACGGCACGGACCTCCCGGAGGTCGCCGACTGGACGTGGCCGTACTGAACGAGCTCTTTCCCAGGAACCGCACCGCCCTCGGCCCGGGCGCGGTGCACGTGCCGGACTGGCTGGCACCGGAGGCGCAGCTGCGGCTCCTCCAGGCGTGCCGGGATTGGGCCGGGCCGCCCGCCGGGCTGCGGCGGGTCAGGACGCCCGGCGGCGGTGTGATGACGGCACGGCAGGTCTGTCTGGGCTGGCACTGGTATCCGTACGGGTACGCGCGCACCGTGGTCGACGGGGACGGCGCTCCGGTGAAGCCGATGCCGCCGTGGCTCGCCGAGCTGGGCGGCCGGGCGGCCGAAGCGGCCGGTCACGACGTCGGCGATCCGTACGACATCGCCCTCGTCAACTTCTATGACGCCGACGCGCGGATGGGCATGCACCGCGACAGCGACGAGAAGTCGGGAGCCGCGGTGGTGTCCCTGAGCCTCGGGGACACGGGCGTCTTCCGCTTCGGCAACACGCGGACGCGCACGAAGCCCTACACGGACATCGAACTGCGCAGCGGTGACCTGGTGGTCTTCGGCGGTGCCTCCCGCCTCGCGTACCACGGGGTGCCGCGGGTGCTCCCCGGCACGGCGCCGCCGGAGCTGGGGGTGACCGGGCGGCTGAACATCACGCTGCGCGCCAGCGGCTTCGCGGAGCACGGGCGGGGCTGAGCCGCGTTCAGCCCTGTCCCTACGCCGCGTCGTGGAAGACGAGCCCCAGCGATCTGCGCAGCCCCGACCGCACCGTGCTCACCCCGTGCCGCACCGGCCCCGCGGACCAGCCGCGCGCGGAGCGGACCGGGCGGTCGCGGGTGGTGAAGACCAGGCCGTGGCCCTGCTTCAGGACCGTCGACGTGCCCCGGGACTGGGCCCGCGGCCGCTGCTCGACGAGCAGGAACTCGCCGCCCGTGTAGTCGCTGCCCTGCTCGTCCAGGCCGATGACGACCTGGAGCGGGAAGACCATGTCCCCGAACAGGTCGCGGTGCAGGGCGTTCCAGTCGCCCTCCTCGTAGCGCAGCAG
Organism: Streptomyces atriruber; assembly: GCF_001418325.1. Classification (GTDB taxonomy): domain Bacteria; phylum Actinomycetota; class Actinomycetes; order Streptomycetales; family Streptomycetaceae; genus Streptomyces; species Streptomyces atriruber. The sequence continues at coordinate 4,506 of NZ_LIPN01000260.1, forward strand.
GATCTGGGCGGACCTGGTCTGGCCCGCCGCGTGGCACCGGTCGAGCCACTCCTCCAGGGAGTCGGGCCAGGGGGCCGGACGGCCGAGGCGGTCCGCCCAGTCGCGGGCGATGGCGAGCAGGTGCGGATAGAGCGCCGCGCGCAGCTCGGCCACGGGGTCGGGGAGGTCGTGGGTGAAGTAGCGGTACTGCCCGGAGCCGAAGCGGTGCCTGGCCATGTCGACTGTGGAGCGGAACAGGGTGAGGTCGTCGTAGAGCCCGGCGATGCGGCGGCATTCGGCCGGGGCGATCAGCCGGGGTGTGAGCGCGCAGCCGTGCGCGTCGAGCTCGGTGGCGAGCGCCGCCCAGTCCGTCGAGTCGACCGCCGCGCCGGGCGTGCCTGCGGTGGTGGTCATGCCGCCTCCAGGTCGAGGAGCAGCTGCTTGCGCTCCAGGCCGCCCGCGTATCCGGTGAGGGAGCCGTCGGCGCCGATGACCCGGTGGCAGGGGCGCACGACGAGGAGCGGATTGCGTCCGACGGCGGTGCCGAGGGCGCGGACCGCGGCGCGGGAGAGGCCGAGCCGCTGCGCGAGGCGTCCGTACGTGGTCGTCGTGCCGTAGGGGACCGAGTCCACCGCCGCCCAGACCTTGCGCTGGAAGTCGGTGCCCGACCCGGTGGCGTACTCGATGTCGAAGTGCGTCAGGCCGCCGGAGAAGTAGGAGCGCAGCTGCGCGGTGATCGCGTCGAAGGCCGCGTCGTCGCGCGGCCAGCCGTCCAGGACGGCGGCGCCGCCCTTCTGGCCCGGTACGGACAGCGAGGACAGCGCGGTGCCGCCCTCGGCGGTGGCCGACTCCTCGCCCACCAGCAGCAGCTCGCCCAGCGGGCTGTCGGTCGTCGTGTAGACGGTCATCGGACTCTCCTCGGTGGTGCCTGGTTCTCTGAGCTTGACGTGGTCAAGTCTGCGTCGCGCGCGCGAGCCCGGCTGGCGGGATTCGGACATCGCCCTGAGGCCTTCCGGACGAGACTCCGCTCACGCTTTATGCAACTAGTTGCACAACGGTTCGCGGCTGGTCTACAACTGTCCTGTAGACACCGCGTACGGAGGGGCCGCATGAGCCGTTACCCGAACCTGCTGAACCCGCTCGACCTGGGCTTCACCACCCTGCCCAACCGGGTCCTCATGGGCTCCATGCACGTGGGCCTCGAAGAGGCGCCGAACGGCTTCGAGCGGATGGCGGAGTTCTACGCGACCCGTGCGCGCGGCGGCGTCGGCCTCATCGTCACCGGCGGCATCGCCCCGAACGAGCTGGGCCGTCCCTGGGACGGCGGCGCCAAGCTGACCACGGAGGACGAGGCGAAGGAGCACGAGGCGATCACTGCCGCCGTGCACGCCGAGGGCGGGAAGATCGCGATGCAGATCCTCCACTTCGGGCGGTACGCCTACCACGACAAGCTGGTCGCCCCGAGCGCGCTCCAGGCGCCGATCAGCCCCTTCGTGCCCCGCGAACTCACCGACGACGAGGTCGAGCAGACCGTCGAGGACTTCGTGCGCGCCGCCGAGCTCGCCAAGTCCGCCGGCTACGACGGCGTCGAGGTCATGGGCTCCGAGGGCTACCTGATCAACGAGTTCATCGCGGCCCCCACCAACCGGCGCACCGACCGCTGGGGCGGCTCCTACGAGAACCGCATCCGCTTCCCCGTCGAGATCGTCCGCCGCACCCGCGAGCGCGTCGGCGCCGACTTCATCATCATCTACCGCCTCTCCATGCTGGATCTCGTCCCCGGCGGCTCGACGCTCGACGAGGTCGTCCAGCTCGCCAAGGAGATCGAGGCGGCGGGCGCGACCATCATCAACACCGGCATCGGCTGGCACGAGGCGCGCATCCCCACCATCGCGACGTCGGTGCCGCGCGGCGCCTACAGCTTCGTGACGAAGAAGCTCATGGGCGAGGTCTCCGTACCGCTCGTGACCGTCAACCGCATCAACACCCCCGAGATCGCCGAGCAGTTGCTCGCGGACGGCGCCGCCGACATGGTGTCCCTGGCCCGCCCGCTGCTCGCCGACCCCGACTTCGTCAACAAGGCGAAGGACGAGCGACCCGAGGCCATCAACACCTGCATCGGCTGCAACCAGGCCTGCCTGGACCACACCTTCAACCTGCAGATCACCTCCTGCCTGGTGAACCCCCGCGCCTGCCACGAGACCGAGCTGGTGCTCGCGCCGACCCGCACCAAGAAGCGCCTCGCCGTGGTCGGCGCGGGCCCCGCCGGGCTCGCGTTCGCCGTCTCGGCGGCCGAACGAGGCCACGACGTCACCCTCTTCGACGCCGCCGACGAGATCGGCGGCCAGCTCAACGTCGCCCGGAAGATCCCCGGCAAGGAAGAGTTCGACGAGACCCTGCGCTACTTCCGCACCCAGCTCGACCTGCGCGGCGTCGACGTCAGGCTGAACACCGTCGTCACCGCGGACGAGCTCGCCGGGGACGCCTTCGACGAGGTGGTCGTCGCCGCCGGCGTCACCCCCCGCACCCCCGAGATCCCCGGCATCGACCACCCCAGCGTCGTCGGCTACCTCGACGTGCTGCGGGACGAGGCGCCCGTGGGGGAGCGGGTCGCGATCATCGGCGCGGGCGGCATCGGCTTCGACGTCGCCGAGTTCCTCACCGACGGCGGCGAGCAGGCGAGCCTGGACCCGGCGACGTACTTCCGCCAGTGGGGCGTCGACATGGACTACCGCGAGCGCGGCGGTCTGACGAAGCCCGAGCGGCCGACGCCGCCGCGCACCGTCCACCTGCTGCAGCGCAAGACGTCCAAGGTCGGCAAGGGCCTCGGCAAGACCACGGGCTGGATCCACCGCACCGAACTGCGCCACCGCGGCGTCGCGATGGTCGCCGGTGTGAGCTACGACCTGATCGACGACGCGGGCCTGCACATCACCGTCGAGGGCGAGTCGTCCGTGATCCCCGTCGACACGGTCGTGCTCTGCTCCGGCCAGGAGCCGCGCCGCGACCTGTACGAGGAGCTCGTCGCCACAGGCGCCGCGGTGCACCTCATCGGCGGCGCGGACGTGGCCGCCGAACTGGACGCCAAGCGCGCCATCAAACAGGGCACGGAGCTGGCCGCCGCGCTGTGAGGCGGCCCCACCGCCGGCGGCACCGTCCCTAGGATTGCCCCATGTCACTCCCGCACGCGATCCTCACCGCGCTCCTCGAGAAGCCCTCGTCGGGCCTCGAACTGACGCGCAGGTTCGACAAGTCGATCGGCTACTTCTGGTCGGCCACGCACCAGCAGATCTACCGCGAGCTGGGCAAGCTGGAGCGGGACGGGGCCATCCGGGCGCTGCCCCGGCAGGGGGTGACGCGCGGGCAGAAGAAGGAGTACGAGGTGCTGCCGGCGGGCCGCGAAGAGCTGGCCCACTGGACGGCCGCGAGCCAGGACCCGAAGCCCCTGCGCGACACGCTCCTGCTGCGCCTGCGCGCCGCCGCGGTCGTCGGCACGGCGGGCGTCCAGGAGGACCTGCACCGCCATCTCGCCCTCCACCAGCGGCAGTTGGCCGAGTACGAGGAGATCGAGAAGCGGGACTTCCCGCCCGGGAAGGACGCGGTCGAGGACCGGCTGCGCCATGTGGTGCTGCGCGCGGGCATCGACCTGGAGACGTTCTGGACGCAGTGGCTCACGCGGACGATCGAGGAACTGGAGGCGCCGTGACGGCCGGGCGCCGGGCCGCTAGCCGATGTTGATGTGGATGTTGAAGCGGACGTTCACCACAGTGCAGAAGAAGTTGCCCTGCTTCTTGCGGCGTTCCAGCGTGTCCCCGGTGGTGCCCTTGCCCTTCTCCTCCTTGTTCTCGACCGGCAGGTGGTCGAATCCGCGGAACACCTTGTTCTCGGCCTTGACGGCGATGCCGCCCACCTTGCGCCAGTGGCCGCACAGGTCGTCGTAGCGGTCCTGGGAGAGCTTCGCGCCGAAGGTCATGTCGAGGCCGCCGCCGTCGATGTACTGGGCGCACACCTGCTTGAAGATGCTGACGGCGTGGTCGTCGAAGGTGTCGACGCCCTCGATCCGGCCCAGGACCTCGTCCCTGTCGTCGGAGATCTTCTCCCGGCGGGCCTGCTTCTGCGTCGCGCTCTGGCGGTCCTGCTGGTCCTTGAGCACGGCCCGCTCGGCCGTGTCGATGCCGTGCTCCTTGCTGCACGCGATCTCGACGGTGTTCTTCCAGGTGCCCGCGGAGATCCACTCCCGCGAGAAGTCGATGCGGTCGCAGAAGGCGAGCAGCAGTTGCTCCGCCTCCTTCTCGCTCTCCGCGTAGACGACACCTTTGTACTCCTTCGTCATGGCGACTCTCCCTCCCCGGTGCCGCGGACGCGGCGCTGTGTGGACGCGCAACGTCTCACCGCGCGGGGAGGCCGTCATCAGGTGGCGCGGCTTCCGCTCCCCAGGGTCGCCTCCTCGGGGTCCCAGCCTTCCGGCAGCGGCTCCGGCGGCACGAGCTGGGTGTCGATCGGGAGGAACTCGGCACGCTGCGCGGAGTGGGTGATCGCGGTCATCGTCTGCAGGACGTGCAGCGCGAGCGCGCCGGACGCCCGGTGGGTCCCGCCGCCGCGCACGGCTCGGGCCATGTCGACCACGCCGAGTCCGCGGCCGTCGGTCCGTCCCCGCACGGGCAGTTCGCGCCAGGTGTCGGAGCCGTTCGGGAGCAGCTTCAGCGGTCCGCCGAACGTGTTCGGGTCGGGCACGGCGAGGGTTCCCTCGGTGCCGGTGATCTCGAAGCGGATGCGGGGGAGCGCCGAGTCGAAGCTGAACGTCGCGTCGGCCGGCACCCCCGAGGCGAACCGGATGAGCGACGACACGTGCGTCGGTACGTCGACGGGGAAGGTCCGGCCCGCCTTCGGCCCCGATCCGACGACGCGCTCCGCACGGGCGCGCGCCGCCGTCGCGGCCACCCGCTCCACGCTGCCGAAGAGGGCGACGAGCGAGGTCAGGTAGTACGGGCCGAGGTCGAAGAGGGGTCCCGCGCCCGGCTGGTAGAAGAACGCGGGGTCGGGATGCCACGCCTCGGGCCCGAGGCCCTGCGTCACCGTCGTCGCCGCCACCGGAGCGCCGATGTGCCCGGCCGCGACGGCCCGCAGCGCCGACTGCAGGCCCGCGCCGAGGAACGTGTCCGGCGCGTTGCCGACGAGGAGCCCCCGCTCCGACGCCTCGGCGAGCAGCTTCTCCGCCTCCGCGGGCGCGAGCGTGATGGGCTTCTCGCCGTAGACGTGCTTCCCGGCGCGCAGGGCGGCCGTCGCCACCTGCGCGTGGGCGGCGGGCACGGTGAGGTTGACGACGAGCTCGACCTCGGGCAGGGCCAGCACCTCGGCCGGGCCGCCCGACACGGGTATGCCGTGGGTGCGGGCCACGGCGGCCGCTCGCTCCTCGTCGAGGTCGGCGACGGCCACGACCCGGACGTCCGGGAAGCGGCTCAACGTACGCAAGTACTGGGCGCTGATGACGCCCGCGCCGACGACGGCGACGCCGACGGGGCCCGAGCCGACGGGTGCCGCGGTCATGCCGCCTCCAGCGAGGTGAGGTAGGCGCGGCTGGCCGCCAGCTCGTCGAAGAGGGTGTCGGCGTCGCCCGCGCAGGAATCGAACT